>NZ_JBAWDE010000157.1:0-7604 GCF_049590575.1 Pseudomonas sp. | reverse complement strand
GCTGCGCCACGGCGAAACCGAACTGGGCGGCGGCCTGCGCGGCAGCCTGGACGACGCACTGACCGACTGGGGCTGGCAACAGATGCGTGCGGCCGTGGTGGACCGCGGGCCATGGGACCGTGTGGTCAGCTCGCCGCTGCAGCGTTGTGCACTGTTCGCCCATGAATTGGGCGCGCGGCTGAATGTGCCGGTCAGCCTCGAAAAGGATCTGCAAGAGCTGCATTTCGGCGCCTGGGAAGGGCAAAGCACCGCCGCGCTGATGCAAACCGATGCCGAAGGGCTGGGGCTGTTCTGGGCTGACCCCTACACCTTCACGCCGCCTGAGGGTGAGCCGGTCAGCGAATTTTCCGGGCGTGTTATCGGCGCTGTCTCACGCTTGCAGCAGGCGTATGCCGGCGAGCGCGTGTTGCTGGTCAGCCATGGCGGCGTGATGCGTCTGCTGCTGGCGCGCGCGCGCGGCTTGCCCCGCGAGCAATTGCTGAGTGTCGAAGTCGGCCATGGCGGGCTGTTCAGCCTGCAGGTCGCGGCGTACGGCGTACTCAAGGAAGTGGAGTAGGCATGCTGCCATTCTGGATCGCCCTGCAATTTCTCAGCAGCTTGCCGATTCGCTTGCCGGGCATGCCGCAGCCCCAGGAATTGGGACGCTCGCTGTTGTTTTATCCGGTGGTCGGGTTGTTGTTCGGATTGCTGTTATGGGGCCTCAATACCGCGCTGATGGGATCACCGTTGTTGCTGCACGCCGCGTTATTGCTGACCGCCTGGGTGTTGCTCAGTGGCGGTTTGCATCTGGATGGTTTAGCGGACAGCGCCGACGCCTGGCTGGGTGGCTTTGGCGACCGCGAACGCACCCTCACCATCATGAAAGACCCGCGCAGCGGGCCGATTGCGGTGGTCACCCTGGGGTTGGTGCTGCTGCTCAAGTTCACCGCGCTGGTCGCCCTGATTGAACAACACAACGGCGCGGCGCTGATCCTCGCGCCGCTGATCGGGCGCGCGTCGATGCTGGCGCTGTTTCTCACCACGCGCTATGTGCGTGCGGGAGGGCTGGGCCAGGCGCTGTCGGATCATTTACCGAGGATTGTCGGCCAACAGGTGCTGATCCTTAGCGGATTGGCGTGCATCCTGATCGGTGGCTTCAGCGGCGGGATCGCGGTATTGATCGCGGCGTTGTGCTTTATGGGCCTGCGCCAGTTGATGGTCAATCGCCTTGGCGGCACCACCGGCGATACCGCTGGCGCCTTGCTGGAGCTGCTGGAAGTCGCGGTATTGCTGACCCTGGCGCTGTAACACTTTCTTGCATTTCCTTAATCGCGGGTATATACACGTTCCATGCTTGCCTCCCAATGTTTATGCACCAACCTGCGACGTGCCGCCCGTGGCGTCAGCAGGCATTACGACGGCGCTCTCGACGGCTTCGGGATCAACGTTGCCCAGTATTCTTTGCTGTGCAACTTGCAGCGCCTCGACCAACCGAGCATTTCCAGCCTGGCCGAAGCCATGGGCCTGGATCGCAGCACCCTGGGCCGTAACCTGCGGGTGCTCGAAGGCGAGGGGCTGGTGCAGTTGGTCGAGGGCGGGGACCTGCGCAATCGCCTGGTGCTGTTGACTGCCGCCGGTGCAGAACGACTGGCCGCAGCCTTGCCTGCCTGGGAGGCGGCGCAACAGAAATTGATCGATCAACTCGGCGCGCAAAAACGCGAAACCTTGTTGGCCTTGCTGGACGAACTCGCCTGATCGCGGGTTTGTTCGACTACAAGCGGGTATATACCCGCGAGCGGAGAATAAGAAATGACCTCGATGTGGCGCACCAGTGGCTGGATTCTTGTGGGGAGTGCGCTGATCCTGGCCTTGTCCTTGGGCGTGCGCCACGGGTTCGGCTTGTTTCTGGCGCCGATGAGCAGTGAATTCGGCTGGGGCCGTGAGACCTTTGCTTTTGCCATCGCCCTGCAAAACCTCATCTGGGGTCTGGCGCAGCCGTTTACCGGGGCCCTGGCCGACCGGTTTGGCGCGACCAAGGCGGTGTTTGTCGGCGGTGTGCTGTACGCCGTGGGCCTGGTGCTGATGGGCATGTCGGATTCGGCGTGGTCGTTGTCCCTGAGTGCTGGTCTGTTGATTGGGATCGGGCTGTCCGGCACCTCGTTCTCGGTGATTCTCGGCGTGGTCGGGCGTGCCGTCGCGCCGGAAAAACGCAGTATGGCCATGGGCATTGCCAGCGCCGCCGGTTCGTTCGGCCAGTTCGCCATGGTGCCGGGCACGCTGGGCCTGATCAGCTGGCTGGGCTGGTCGGCGGCCTTGCTCGCGCTGGGCTTGATGGTCGCGCTGATCCTGCCGTTGGTGGCGATGCTCAAGGACCGACCGTTGCCGGTCATGGCTGGCCAGCAAACCCTGCGCGAGGCCTTGAAGGAAGCCTGTTCCCATTCCGGTTTCTGGTTGCTGGCGTTCGGCTTTTTCGTCTGCGGTTTCCAGGTGGTGTTTATCGGCGTGCACTTGCCGGCCTACCTGGTCGACCAGCACTTGCCGGCCACCGTCGGCACCACGGTGTTGGCGCTGATCGGTCTGTTCAATATCTTCGGCACCTACACCGCCGGCTGGCTGGGTGGGCGCATGTCCAAGCCGCGCTTGCTGACCGGTTTGTACCTGTTGCGCGCGGTGGTGATCGTGCTGTTCCTGTGGGCGCCGGTCACTGAGGTCACGGCCTATTTGTTCGGCATGGCCATGGGCTTTTTGTGGCTGTCCACCGTGCCGCTGACCAACGGCACGGTCGCCACGCTGTTTGGTGTGCGCAACCTCTCCATGCTCGGTGGCATCGTGTTCCTGTTTCACCAGTTAGGTTCGTTCCTCGGCGGCTGGTTGGGCGGGGTGGTGTATGACCGAACCGGCAACTACGATTTGATCTGGCAGGTGGCGATTCTCTTGAGCCTGCTCGCCGCCGCCCTTAACTGGCCGGTGCGTGAGCGGCCGGTGGCGCGGTTGCAGGCGCAGATGGAGGCAGCATGAGTTCCAGCGGGTATTGGCTTGGCGGAGCGCTGGTGATGACGCTTCTGCTACTGGCATGGTGGGGATGGCAGCGCGGCGGCTTGGCGTTGATGCAACTGGGTATGTCGATCTGTTAAGTTCGTAGTCTGATTACTTTCAAGGACACACGACATGCACATGCGCTGGCTCGCTGTACCCGTCCTTATGGCCATTGGCAGTGCCGCGATGGCCGCCAGTTGCCCACCGTTGCTCGAGGGCCAATTGCCCAAGCTGCGTGCCAAGGAATCCATCGATCTGTGCGAGCGCTTTGCCGGCAAGCCGTTGGTGATCGTCAATACCGCAAGTTTTTGCGGGTTCGCGCCGCAATTCAAAGGCCTCGAAGCCCTGTACCAGCGCTACAAGGGCGAAGGGCTGGAAGTGATCGGCGTACCCTCGGATGACTTCAAGCAGGAAGCCAAGACCGGCGAGGAAACCGCCAAGGTCTGCTACGTGAATTACGGCGTGACCTTCACCATGACCGAGCCGCAGAAGGTCAAGGGGCCGGACGCGGTGCACCTGTTCAAGGCCCTGGCGCAGCAGACCGATGCGCCGCCGAAGTGGAATTTCTACAAGTACGTCGTGAATCGCCAGGGCAAGGTGATTGCCAATTTCTCCAGCCTGACCAAGCCGGACAGCCCGGAGTTGATCAAGGCGGTGGAGGAGGCGATCGCCTCTAAACCCTGATCAGCGGCGACTAAAAAGCCCCGCCTCCTTTGCAGGAGAGCGGGGCTTTTTTACACCGGTCTGAATCAGAAGGTGTACGTCATGCCCAGGCCGAAACCGTTGGCACTGTTTTCGTATTTGGCGCGGTAGCTGGCAGTCGAAGGCGGGTTGGCGGTGTTGTTCACCTTCACGTCTTCTTCCTGCAGGTACGAGTACGCCAGGTCGACGGTCATGTTATCCATGACTTTGTAGCCCAGGCCTACGCTGAAGATCGTGCGGTCGCCAGTTGGAATGCGCGGCGAACGATCGGAGTTGTTGGTGGGCGACTGGTCGAAGGTCAGGCCGGTACGCAGCACCACTTGCTTGGTCAACTGGTACGAGGTACCCACGGCGTAGGCCCAGGTGTCGTGCCAGTTTTGTTCTTCGGTGATCGAGCTGAGTTGGCCTGGCGCCAGCAAGCCGCCAGCAGCCGTTACGCCTTCGTTGTTGACGGTGATCTCTTTCAGGCGGCTCCAGCGTGTCCAGGTAGCGCCACCGTAGAGCTTCCAGGCGTCAGTCAGGTCTTGGGTGACCGACAGGTCGTAGGACTCTGGGGTGTCGATTTTCAGCGACGCGTCGTAACGGTTGTTCCGCAGGAACCCCTGGGTCGCAGTAGGGCCCGAGACCTCGGTGTGGCCGTCGAGCTTGTACTTGACCTTCGAGTGGTAGGTCAGGCCAACACGGGTGGTGTCGGTCGCCTGGACCAATACGCCGACGTTGAAGCCCAGGGCAGTATCGTCACCCTTGATTTTGACGTTGGTATCGCTGACGGCCGGGTTGAGGGTCCGGTCCGATTCCAGCACGCCGGAAATCCGGTTGATGGTCGGGCCGAAACCGATGGATACGCGGTCGTTGAAGGCGTAGCTGACAGTTGGCTGGAAGGTCATGACCTTCACTTCGCTCTTGCTGCCGAAACCACGGCCCTGGAAGCCGTTTTCATAGTCGGTCACCAGGCCGAACGGTGCGTAGACACCGAAGCCGATGGCCCACTGATCGTTGAGTTTGTTGGTGTAGAAACCGAACGGCACCGCGGTGAACGGAACCATATCGCCTTTGTTGGAGCCGCGAGAGTTGCCGCCGGTATCGCTGATGTCGGTCGAGGCATCAATGGCCGCAACGCCGCCCGTGATTTGCTGGCCATTCAGGCGAGCCATCCCGGCAGGGTTACCGTAAACAGTGCTTGCATCATCGGCAGAAGAAGAGCGACCTGCGAAACCCGTACCCATCCCGCTGACGCTCTGTTCATTGAGTGCAAAGCCGCTTGCGAACAGTTGGGAGGATGCCATGGCAACGGCGAGGCTAAGTGTGGTCTTGAGCATTACTTTTTTCATTATTAGAACTCCGTGTGATCACCGCTGCGGAAAGTATCAATAATTTTAAGATCGCGCTATAGGCTGTAATGCTGGAGATAGAGCGGTTTTGTAGGACAATCCGACCAGAATTCGCGCTTTTTGGCGAATCTTGCAAATTGCCCGGTCAGCAAACCGAGTGATTCATGGGTGAAACACAGGTTTGCCATGCCTGGGTGAAATCGCGCAGCCTGCCCTGAGGGTGAAAAATTTCTTTCCAGATACGTGCCATGGCCAAAACATCGCCCGGTGGTGGCAGGGCAGGGCTGTGCTGCTCCACCAGCAGCCAGGCGATGGCCGTGGCGTAACGCAGGTTTACCGTGAGTTCCAGTTGGGGCGCGCTGAGAAAGGCGTGTTGGCTGGCCAGCCCGCGTACCAGGCTGGCGCGTTCGGGGTCCAGCGCCAGGTAGCTGTCCCATAAGGCCCGGTGGCGGGGTTCGGTGATGCTGTACAGGCCATGGCCGCGGCGGTCGTGCAAGGCGGAGCCGAGTTCCGACTGGCTGGCAGCAATGCCTAGCAGCAGGGATTCAGCAGTCTGGTCATGGCGGCCCAGGTACATCAAGGTGGGCCGGATCACATAACGACACAATTCGCTGGCGGCGATACCCATACAAGCCTCAATCCGTAAAAGTGGTCGGCGAGACCTGAGCAGGGGGGCTTGGCAGCAGTGGATCGGATCTCAGGCTCGCCGGAAGCGGATCATGCCGCTTGAGTTGAAGTGTAGTGTCATATTTGTGATGTAAAGGACTGTTTTTAAAACATCTTCGCCAAGCAGTTATAACGCTTATATCTATTTGAACTTAGGCCAAAAGCTCGATTATCAAATTCCAGGCAATAAAAAACCCTGTTTTTCAAACAGGGTTTTTTGTGTTTCAGCGACTCGGGTCGGTCAGGCAACCAGTGCCTGACGGGTACGCTCGATCACGGCCTGCAGCGGTTCTGCGCTGGAGTATTGATCGGGGTACAGGCGTTCGCTGTGACGAGCGATGCCGTGTTCGTTGACCAGGGTGAAGCTGAAGCAGCCTTTGCGAGCGGCCATGATCAGGCAGTTCATTGGAGCAAAAGCGTTGGTGAGGGTGCGAATGGCATCCTGAGTATGGATTTGAGCGTTCATATTATGGGTGTTCCTACAAATGACACAGATAAGAACTGTGCCGTATTAAAACGTTCCAGTGACGATGACCACTATTGATCAAACGAAGAACCCGACTGGAACAAAGCAGCCAGTTTGAAGCGCTGATAAGTTAGGCGCGCTTGGGCTGGCAGGTAGGTACTTAGGAGGGCAGGCAACACAACAGGGGCAAAGGTTCTGGGCCCAGGGTGAAGATCCTGATCAATTTGCAGGCTGGTTCGGTCAGAGTATTGAGACTTCGCGCCACCCTTTGCGTGTTCAAAGGCAGTGTCGTCGCAAGTGATACCTGGAAACCATCGAGGTGGTCGATCCCGTGTTGTTCAGGGGAGTTGTTCGACCAGAATTGACTTTCAGCTTGGTACTAACGCCGCGGATAGTAACGGATCGAGACAGGGAAGGGAAGCGTGCTAACCAAAAAACTTCAATCAGCCGCCCAAAATCCAGCGATAGACCAGCACTGTGGCCGCCGCCGCCAACGAGCAGCCCAGCGCATACACCGCCAGGGTCAGTCGGATTGACTGGCCGGTCTCGACCACTTTCATCACGTCGCGCATGTCATTGATTCGACCTTCGCCCAATTCGATGCACAAGCTCACGGCGGTGAACGCTGCCGACAGCAGGATAGCGATGGCAAACAATGCGCCGTCCGGGGACGGCAGCACCGCGTTGATCCCCAGGGAAATGGCGCAGACGGCAAGTAACAACACGGCGAATAATAGAATTCCTTTCATTGGCCCGCTCACCGTAGCGTTATAGGTCGACGAGTGTGGCGAGCCTTGGCAACTTTGAAAAGTCCCCGGATTGATCTCGCGGTAACATTTTTGCCGCATTCAGCCTGAAAAAGGTCGGTGATATAACCCGCGGATGTGTACTTGTGCACATTAGTTGCGGCGTGTGTAACCAAGCTGTCAACTGCAGTGCGGGGCCGCCGTTTGCCTGCAATGGAAATTTAAGTCAATGAAAAATCTGGCTTTTTTTTATTGGTGAAAAAATCGTCAGTTTGACTGCGGCCCCCATTCCATGGGCCTTTGCGGGAGTTCAAGGGGGGTTGTCCACTGAGTTATCCACAGCTTCTGTGGATTGTCCCGAGCGCTTGCTCTAGAACGGGCGTGCAGGGTTTTTTCAGCTTTACCTGTAGGAAAAAAAGAGTAGAGTGGCGCGCCTTCCGTTCTGTCCCGCAGTGCTTTATGAAGTTTCGCTCAGTATCACCTTCTGTTACCGACACCCCTCAGACTGTTACCGCACCCAAGCGCTTTTCCCTGAAAGTCGCGCTGTGGTTGCTCGACAGCCCGCGCCTGGGGCATAACACCAACGTCAAACACTTCGCCGGGCGCCTGCTCAAGCAGCCGGCCCGTGAAGGCGTGGTCGCTGCTCAGAGCCGCCTGGGCCAACTGATGTGCCGTGAG
>NZ_JBAWDE010000156.1:0-2197 GCF_049590575.1 Pseudomonas sp. | reverse complement strand
GCATTCCAACTGTGGGAGGGGGCTTGCCCCCGATGGCGATTCAAGGACTGCCTCAGAACATCGGCCGAGCCGAAGCAATCGCCACCACCACCAGCCCTACAATCAGATTGATCCCCACCAACTTGCGGATCTGCCCCAGCGCAGCCGCACCTGCCGGCCAATCCTCAGCCGCCACGGCCGCGCGCAGTTCCGGGAACTTCAACGCCTGGATGCGGATAAACAAGGCGGTCATTACCAGGTACAACCCCATCATCACCTGCACATAACGCGGTGCGGTTTCAAACCCGCTGAAGCGCAACTGCAACAGGCCGATGCCGCTGATCGGCAAAACCAGCACCGCGACCCACACCCACACGAAAAAACGTTGAAACACATTCGCCCACAGCTTGAGCCGGGCAGGGCCCTCAAGTGCCGCCATGGCGGCGGGGCGCAGGATCATCCAGGCGAAAAACATACCGCCGACCCAAACCAGGGCGGCCAGTACATGCAGGGTGTAAGCGAGGCTAAACGCGGTCATTGTGGTACTCCGTTCTGCGCGGGATTAATTAGCGGGGTATGATAGCGGCCGATCCGAACCACTGAAAATTTATCCAGCGTTTTTTGCGCCCGACTATCCATGATCAGCACTGAACTCAAAACCACGATCCAGGGCGCCTATTCGCGTTTTCTCGAAGCCAAGAGCTTGAAACCGCGCTATGGCCAGCGCCTGATGATCGCCGAAGTCGCCAAGGTCCTCGGGGATATCGACACCGACGACGAAGGCCGGCGCAGTGGCGACCCGGCGGTCGTGGCCGTCGAAGCCGGCACCGGTACCGGCAAGACCGTGGCCTACAGCCTGGCCGCGATCCCTACGGCCAAGGCCGCCGGCAAGCGCCTGGTCATCGCCACCGCCACCGTCGCCCTGCAAGAGCAGATTGTCTATAAAGACCTGCCCGACCTGATGCGCAACAGCGGCCTGAACTTCACCTTCGCCCTGGCCAAGGGGCGTGGGCGCTATATGTGCCTGTCCAAGCTCGATGTCTTGCTGCAGGAAGGCCACGCGCAAACGGCCACCGCGTCGCTGTTCGAAGAAGAAGGCTTCAAGATTGAGGTTGATGAAGTCAGCCAGAAGCTGTTTACCAGCATGATCGAAAAACTCGCCGGCAATAAATGGGACGGCGACCGCGACAGCTGGCCCACCGCCCTGGAAGACTCCGACTGGGCGCGCCTGACCACCGACCACAGCCAGTGCACCAACCGCCATTGTCCCAACTTCGGCCAGTGCGCCTTCTACAAGGCCCGCGAAGGCATGGGCAAGGTCGACGTGATCGTCACCAACCACGACATGGTGCTGGCCGACCTGGCCCTGGGCGGCGGCGCCGTGTTGCCGGACCCGCGTGACACCCTCTACGTATTCGACGAAGGTCACCACCTGCCGGATAAGGCCATCGGCCACTTCGCCCACTACACGCGCCTGCGTTCCACCGCCGACTGGCTGGAAACCACCGCCAAGAACCTCACCAAATTACTCGCCCAGCACCCGTTGCCGGGCGATTTGGGCAAGTTGATCGAACAGGTGCCGGAGCTGGCGCGGGAGATCAAGACCCAGCAGCAATTCATGTTCAGTGCCTGCGAGCAGGTGGCCGACTTCAAGCCCGGTGAAGACGTGGAGGGCCGCGAGCGTCCACGTCACCGGTTTGTCGGCGGGTTGATCCCCGAGCACATGCGCGAAATGGGCATCGAGCTGAAAAAAGGCTTTTCGCGCCTGACTGACCTGTTCACCCGCCTGACCGATTTGCTCAAGGAAGGCATGGACGGCGAGGTCAACATTGGCATCGCCAGCAACCAGGCCGAAGAATGGTACCCGCTGTTCGGCAGCCTGTTGTCGCGTGCCCAGGGCAACTGGGAGTTGTGGACCGCCTTTACCGTCGAAGACCCGGAAGACAACCCGCCGATGGCGCGCTGGCTGACCCTGTCGGAAAGCGGTGCGCTGTTTGATATCGAGGTCAATGCCAGCCCGATCCTCGCTGCCGAAATGCTGCGTCGCAACCTGTGGAACGTGGCCTACGGCTGCCTGGTGACGTCGGCCACGCTGACCGCCCTGGGCACTTTCGACCGGTTCCGCATGCGTGCCGGCCTGCCGAAAAAAGCCGTCACCGCCGTGGTGCCGAGCCCGTTCCACCATGCCGACGCCGGCGTGCTGCGGGTGCCGGACCTC
>NZ_JBAWDE010000155.1:0-1559 GCF_049590575.1 Pseudomonas sp. | reverse complement strand
GTCCCGGACAGCCGGCCGTCAACGCGCGTGACCGTATCGGCACCGGGCCTTGGTTCAACTGGTCGTTCGCGCAACTGGGGGCGCCCCAAAACGCCATCATTTCAGCAGACCTTGCCGAACTTCACGGAGACACGCTCGTAAAGGCGCAACGCGGCAGCAATCTATTCAAACAGTCCACACGCGACGAGCATGGACAGGTCATTCACGGCATCGGCGATACGCCACCGATTCAGCACGAAATTCTCACCGGATCGAAGTGGGACGGCCGCGCTTACACGGATAACGCCGACCATACTTGCAACAACTGGACCAGCAGCTCAACAGGTTCCGCGCAGGTCGGCCATTCTGATCGAATCGGCAATGGCTCATCCTGGAATTCCTCGAACGCCACAAAAGGCTGCAGCCAGGCGGCGCTCGAAAGCAGCGGCGGCGCGGGCCTTTTCTACTGTTTCGCAATTAACTGACTTGAGCGCGCTGCCGAGGCAGAAGCCAAGGAATGGCCGGCAGGCCTATTCGGTGCGTTTTTCAGCCGACGATCCCGCGAAGACGCTTCGGCCATCCGCCAACGTCACTTTCTTTGCATTCGCCAACTTGGACTGGTCTTTAGCTAGGTAGCCTTCGACCGTCACCTGATCGCCGGCCTTCAGTGAATCTTGTCGCCATCCTAAGTGGCGCAAGATTAGCGGAGGCCCAAGTTCGATATTCCAATTGACAACTTCGCCTTGATCGTTCTTCACATCCACGTAGAAATGGACGTGAGGATTTGTCCACTCCACTTTCGTGACCGTACCGCTGATTTGAGCTGGCTTATCGGTATCGAACTCGGCGGCGAACGAGTGATGCGCGTATGCGGACGAGCGCGAGAGCAGCAGCGCCAGAGACAGGATCAATAAATGCGCTTCGTATCTCATTCGGTTTACTCTCCCCCAAACGCGTACCCGGTTAGTTGGTGCTCACGTGCTCGCGGTATTGATTATTCTCCGCGCAAACGTACTCCTCGACTTCCTCATCGGGCGCCAGGACATTTACGAACTTTGTCCGGAACGGCGTTCGAAAGCTTTCTGGATCGTCGTATGTGGTTTCCACTTCAAGGTGACCCAGGTCCGGCCGCCGCAACCGGTCGGTGATGTGCAGCTTGCCGGTATGAGGGAACATATTCAGCCATGTTTTATCGTTCAACCCCAGCGTGTCGATGACCAGCGTGTCGCCTTCCCATTTGCCAATCGAATATCCCTGCCACGATGATTCCAGATCCTTGGGAAAACTGCGTCCATCCAGGTACACGTAGTGGGCGGAGATCACATCGTCGCTTCTAAGCGTCACCAGGAGCTGGGGAGTCTGGACGATTCTGATAGGCCACCGAGCCAGGAATCCCGCGAGCTCCGGCAGGCATCGAGCGGAAGGCTTATCTTTATAGTCATTGAGTACCCGTTCGCGGTATAGAGCTCTTGCCCACGGCAGTAGATCCGGTTGTTGCGAACGGCCCCCAACTGACTTAGGAGATATCAGCCAGACACCGGAAAAGTCCGGCTTCGCATTCGGAGTTCTAGGCGCAGGCC
>NZ_JBAWDE010000154.1:0-8660 GCF_049590575.1 Pseudomonas sp. | reverse complement strand
CTGGTCACGCAGCCACTCGGCGGTGCCGGTGCCCGGGTCCAGCGCGGCTTGCTGCAAGGCTTCGAGCGACGCCAGGCGGCCGTTGAGCCGCTGCAAATCGCCCTGGGCCTGCTGCTGGGCCTGGGTCGCCTGTTGCAGTTGCTGGCGCAATTGCTCCAGGCGCTCCACTTGTTGTTCTTCGCTGGCTTCCAGCTCTTCCAGGGTCATTTCGCTTTCGGCGAGCTGCTCGCTCAGCTCCATGATCGCCGCGTCTTCCGGGTCGGCGGCGAGCAACACGCGCTCTTCCTGCAGACGGCGCTGGCGCTCGGCCAGGCGCTCCATGCTGGTTTCCAGCTGCTGGATGCGCGACTGCTGCACCTCAGCCTGGCGACGCGGCTCGGCGGACTTGAGGTTGAAGGCGTCCCACTGCTCCTGCCAGCCGTGCATGGTGGTTTCGGATTCTTCCAGGGCGGCGGCGGCTTCTTCGGCGGCGGCGCTGGTGATTTCCTGCTCGGGGGTGAGCATGTCCAGCTCTTCGCCGAGGGTCAGCAGCAAGGTGCGGTCGTGGCCCAGGTGCGATTCGGTTTCCAGGCGCGCGCGTTCGGCCTCCTTCAGGTCATCCTGCAACTGGCGCAAACGCTGCTGGCCGTGCTGGATGCTCTGCTCGACCCGGGCGATATCGCCGCCCACCGAATAGAAACGCCCCTGCACCAGATTGAAGCGCTCTGACAGGTCATGGTGCCCGTCGCGCAGGCGCTCGATGCTGGCATCGGCATTGCGCTGTTCGGCCACCAAGGCTTCGAAGCTGATTTCCTGGGTGCCGATGATCGCTTCGCGCTGGCCGACCTGATCGTTCAGCGCCTGCCAGCGCAGGGCCGAGAGCTGTGCCTTGAGCTGGCGTTCTTCGCCCTTGTATTCCTGATACTTCTCGGCAGCCTGGGCCTGGCGGTGCAGGCGTTCGAGCTGGCGCTCCAGTTCTTCACGCAGGTCGGTCAGGCGCGCCAGGTTCTCGTGGGTACGGCGGATACGGTTTTCGGTCTCGCGCCGGCGTTCCTTGTACTTGGAGATGCCGGCCGCTTCTTCGATAAAGTTACGCAGGTCTTCGGGCTTGGCCTCGATCAGCTTGGAGATCATGCCCTGTTCGATGATCGAGTAGCTGCGCGGGCCCAGGCCGGTGCCGAGGAAGATGTCGGTAATGTCGCGGCGACGGCATTTGGTGCCGTTGAGGAAGTAGCTGTTCTGGCTGTCGCGCGTGACCTTGCGGCGAATCGAAATTTCCGCGTAGGCCGCGTATTCGCCGATCAGGGTGCCGTCGGAGTTATCGAACACCAGCTCGATGCTGGCCTGGCTCACCGGCTTGCGGCTGGTGGAGCCGTTGAAGATGACGTCGGTCATCGACTCGCCGCGCAGGTTTTTTGCCGAGCTCTCGCCCATCACCCAACGGACGGCGTCGATGATGTTCGACTTGCCGCAACCGTTGGGCCCGACCACCGCCGCCATATTACTGGGGAAGTTCACCGTGGTCGGGTCGACGAAGGATTTGAACCCCGCCAGTTTGATGCACTTGAGCCGCACGTTTAGGCGTCCGCCAACGCAGCGATCACCAACGAGCAGCTGCGCTGGCCATAGGCCGAGAGCACCTGGCGGATCTGCGCCAGGTCACGCGCCATCACGGCGGCAAGCAGTTGCTCGAACAGCGCCAGGTACTCGCTCATCGACGCCTTGCGTTGATCCAGCGCCAGGTAATAGGCACGGTTCATCGCCGGCTGCAGGTTTTCGACGGTTTCCTGCAAGTACGGGTTATTGGCGAAGGGGTAGGCGGCGCGCATCACGTTGAAGCTTTCTTCGACGAAGGCGCGGATGTCCTGGCGCTCGAAGCTGGTGACCAGACGCTGCTGGATCTGCAGGAACGGCGCCATATCGGCCTGGGCCTGCCAGCCCTCGGCCACCGCGTTGCCGAGCAAAATGTACAACTCGCCCATCAACGTGCACAGGCTCTGCACCTTGTGCGCGGTCAGCTCGGTGACATGGGCGCCACGGCGCGGCAGGATCGCGATCAGGTGGCGGCGTTCAAGAATCAGCAAGGCTTCACGCACGGAACCACGGCTGACATTCAGCGCCAGCGTGACCTTCTGTTCCTGGATCCGCTCCCCAGGCTTGAGATCGCCGCGAATGATACGTTCGGCGAGGTGGTGAGCGATTTGCTCGGCGAGACTGTCCGGCGCCTTGAACGTCATGTTTTCCCTTCAAAATCTTCTATCGGTACAAGCGCGGCAGTGTAGCGCATTGGCCCGCTGATGGCGCTACGCCCACGGCGGCGAATTTGGCATGAAATAAGCAAAGATGAAAAGCCAGACACCCCCAAATACGCCGGTTTCAGAAGACTGGACCATAATTGAACGTGTTGCGACCGGATTTTCTTGACCTGCTGGTCAGAAAATCATTGACCGAAAAGTCAGACATGACTAGATTCGGCGCAAAGCGGTTAACAACAATAATGAGTCTGCGAGGCCTTCCGTGATCCAGTTTTTACTCAACCAGGAACTCCGTAGCGAGCACGCCCTGGACCCCAACCTGACCGTGCTCAACTATTTGCGCGAGCACCTGGGCAAATCCGGTACCAAGGAAGGCTGCGCCAGCGGCGACTGCGGTGCGTGCACCGTGGTGGTCGGCGAGCTGCACAGCGACGAAAGCGGCGCCGAGCAGATCCGCTATCGCAGCCTCAACTCGTGCCTGACCTTTGTCTCGTCGTTGCACGGCAAACAACTGATCAGCGTCGAAGACCTCAAGCACCAGGGCCAACTGCACAGCGTGCAACAGGCCATGGTCGAGTGCCACGGCTCGCAATGCGGCTTTTGCACCCCCGGTTTTGTGATGTCGTTGTTTGCCCTGCAAAAGAACAGCGACGCCCCCGACAGCCAGAAAGCCCATGAAGCCCTGGCCGGCAACCTGTGCCGCTGCACCGGTTATCGCCCGATTCTGGCCGCCGCCGAACAGGCCTGCTGCAACAAGCCCCAGGACCAGTTCGACAGCCGCCAGGCCGAGACCATTGCGCGCCTCAAAGCCATTGCGCCGACGCAAACCGGTGAACTCAACAGCGGCGACAAACGCTGCCTGGTGCCGCTGACCGTCGCCGACCTGGCCGACCTCTACGACGCCTACCCGCAAGCCCGCCTGTTAGCCGGCGGCACCGACCTGGCGCTGGAGGTCACGCAGTTCCATCGCACCCTGCCGGTGATGATCTACGTCGGCAACATCGAAGAAATGAAGCGCATCGACGACTTCGACGACCGCCTGGAAATCGGCGCCGCCACCGCCCTCTCCGACTGCTACACCGCGCTGCACCATGAATACCCGGACTTCGGCGCGCTGCTGCACCGCTTCGCCTCGCTGCAAATCCGCAACCAGGGCACCCTCGGCGGCAACATTGGCAACGCCTCGCCGATCGGTGACTCGCCGCCACTGCTGATCGCCCTCGGCGCGCAGATTGTGCTGTGCAAGGGCGAGACACGCCGCACCCTGGCGCTCGAAGACTATTTCATCGACTACCGCGTCACCGCCCGCCAGGACAGCGAGTTCATCGAGAAAATCATCGTGCCCAAGGGCCACGCGCTGTTCCGTGCGTATAAGGTTTCCAAGCGCCTGGACGATGATATTTCCGCGGTGTGCGCCGCCTTCAACCTGAAGATCGACAACGGTATGATCAGCGAGGCACGCGTGGCGTTCGGTGGCATGGCCGCCACCCCGAAACGCGCCAAAAGCTGCGAGGCCGTACTGGTCGGCGCCACCTGGAACTCCGCCACGGTAGAGAAAGCCTGCGCCGCCCTGTCCGAGGACTTCACCCCGCTGTCGGACTTCCGCGCCAGCAAGGAATACCGCCTGCTCAGCGCGCAAAACCTGCTGCGCAAATACTTCATCGAACTGCAAACGCCGCACATCGAGACTCGGGTGACCGCTTATGTCTAACCATCACGCCGTGGTTAAAACCCAGGCCGAACTTGCCGGGCTGTTCGCCCAGGACCTGACCTCCGGGGTCGGGCGCAGCGTCAAGCATGACAGTGCCGCCAAGCACGTCAGCGGCGAGGCGCAGTACATCGATGACCGCCTGGAATTCCCCAACCAGTTGCACCTGTATGCGCGCATGTCCGACCGCGCCCATGCGCGCATCCTCAGCATCGACACCGCGCCCTGTTACGCCTTTGAAGGCGTGCGCATCGCCATCACCCACGAAGACGTGCCGGGCCTGAAGGACATCGGCCCGTTGATGCCCGGTGACCCGCTGCTGGCCATCGACACCGTGCAGTTTGTCGGCCAGGTGGTGCTCGCCGTCGCCGCCCGCGACCTCGAAACCGCACGCAAGGCCGCCATGGCCGCAGTGATCGAATACGAAGACCTGGAACCGGTGCTGGATGTGGTCGAGGCGTTTCGTAAAAAACACTTCGTGCTCGACAGCCACACCCACCAGCGTGGTGACTCGGCGGGTGCGCTGGCCACGGCAAAAAACCGTCTCCAGGGCACGCTGCATATCGGCGGCCAGGAGCACTTCTACCTGGAAACCCAGATCTCCTCGGTGATGCCCACCGAAGACGGCGGCATGATCGTCTACTGCTCCACGCAGAACCCTACCGAAGTGCAGAAGCTGGTGGCCGAAGTGCTCGACGTGTCGATGAACAAAATCGTGGTCGACATGCGCCGCATGGGCGGCGGTTTTGGCGGCAAGGAAACCCAGGCCGCGAGCCCCGCCTGCCTCTGCGCGGTGGTCGCGCGCCTCACCGGGCAGCCGACCAAGATGCGCCTGCCGCGCGTCGAAGACATGCTGATGACCGGCAAGCGCCACCCGTTCTATATCGAATACGACGTGGGCTTCGACGACAGCGGCCGCCTGCACGGGATCAACCTGGAGCTGGCAGGTAACTGCGGTTGTTCGCCGGACCTGTCGAACTCGATTGTCGACCGTGCGATGTTCCACGCCGACAACTCGTATTACCTGGGCGACGCCACGGTCAACGGCCATCGCTGCAAGACCAACACCGCGTCCAACACCGCCTATCGCGGTTTCGGCGGCCCGCAAGGGATGGTCGCCATCGAGGAAGTGATGGACGCCATCGCCCGTCACCTGGCGCTGGACCCGCTGGCCGTGCGCAAGGCCAATTACTACGGCAAGACCGAGCGCAACGTCACCCATTACTACCAGACCGTCGAGCACAACATGCTCGAGGAAATGACCGCCGAGCTTGAGGCCAGCAGCCAATACGCCGAGCGCCGCGAAGCGATTCGCCTGTACAACGCCCACAGCCCGATCCTGAAAAAAGGCCTGGCGCTGACCCCGGTGAAGTTCGGGATTTCGTTCACCGCCAGCTTCCTCAATCAGGCCGGCGCGCTGATCCATATCTACACCGACGGCAGCATCCACCTGAATCACGGCGGCACCGAGATGGGCCAGGGTTTGAACACCAAGGTCGCGCAAGTGGTGGCCGAAGTATTCCAGGTAGACATCGACCGCGTGCAGATCACCGCGACCAACACCGACAAGGTGCCGAACACCTCGCCAACCGCCGCCTCCAGCGGTGCCGACCTGAATGGCAAGGCCGCGCAGAACGCCGCCGAAACCATCAAGCAACGCCTGGTGGAATTTGCCGCGCGCAAGTACGACGTGAGCGAAGCCGACGTGGAATTCCACAACGGCCATGTGCGCGTGCGTGACCAGATCCTGACCTTCGAGGCGCTGATCCAGCAGGCGTATTTCGCCCAGGTTTCGCTGTCGAGCACCGGGTTCTACAAGACCCCGAAAATCTTCTACGACCGCAGCCTATCGCGTGGTCGGCCGTTCTACTACTTCGCGTTCGGCGCGGCCTGCTGTGAAGTGATCGTCGACACCCTGACCGGCGAGTACAAGATGCTGCGCACCGACATCCTCCACGACGTGGGCGCCTCGCTGAACCCGGCCATCGACATCGGCCAGGTCGAAGGCGGCTTTATCCAGGGCATGGGCTGGTTGACCATGGAAGAGTTGGTGTGGAACAACAAGGGCAAGCTGATGACCAACGGCCCGGCCAGCTACAAGATTCCGGCGGTGGCGGACATGCCACTCGACCTGCGCGTGAAGCTGGTGGAAAACCGCAAGAACCCGGAAGACACGGTGTTCCATTCCAAAGCCGTCGGCGAGCCGCCGTTCATGCTCGGGATTGCTTCGTGGTGTGCGATCAAGGATGCGGTGGCGAGTTTGGGTGACTATCGCCATCAGCCGAAGATTGATGCGCCGGCGACGCCGGAACGGGTGTTGTGGGGGTGTGAGCAGATGCGGCAGTTGACCGCTGCTGTTGCAGTGCAGACCGAAACTGAGTTGGCTTCGCTTTAGACCGAGGCGCTGCCATCGGGGGCAAGCCCCCTCCCACATTTGAAGGTATTCACTAATCAAAATGTGGGAGGGACTTGCCCCCGATAGCGGCCTCACAGACACCACAAGAGGTGACTATGAACAACTGGATCAGCGCCCTCGCCGACCTGCAGAACCGGGGCGAACCCTGCGTGCTGGTAACCATCATCGAAGAACTCGGCTCGACGCCGCGCAATGCCGGTTCGAAGATGGTCATCAGCGCCGCGCAGACCTTCGACACCATCGGCGGTGGGCACCTGGAATACAAGGCGATGCAGATCGCCCGGGACATGCTTGTGCGCGGCCAGCAGAACACCCATCTGGAGCGCTTCAGCCTGGGCGCGAGCCTGGGTCAGTGCTGCGGCGGCGTGACCGTGCTGCTGTTCGAACCGATGGGCCAGGTGCAGGCGCAGATTGCGGTGTTCGGCGCCGGCCATGTCGGCCGCGCGCTGGTGCCGTTGCTGGCGAGCCTGCCGTGCCGGGTGCGCTGGATCGACTCGCGTGACCAGGAATTTCCGGAACATATCCCCCAGGGCGTGCGTAAAATTGTCAGCGAAGAACCGGTCGACGAAATAGCCGACTTGCCGGTGGGCAGCTACTGCATCGTCATGACCCACAATCACGCGCTGGACCTGGAACTGACCGCCGCCCTGCTCAAGCGCGATGACTTCACCTACTTCGGCCTGATCGGCTCGAAGACCAAACGGGTCAAGTTCGAACACCGCCTGCGTGATCGCGGCTTCGACACCGCCCAGCTGCAACGCATGCGCTGCCCCATGGGCCTCACCGAGGTGAAGGGCAAATTGCCGGTGGAGATCGCGATCTCCATCGCCGGCGAAATCATCGCCACCTATAACGCGAATTTCGGCCAGCACACCGCGAGCGCCGAACCCATTGCCAAACTGCTGCCGGCGTCACGCCGTAGCCAAGCTATCTAATATTGAGATCACCATGCCTTTGACTCGCAAAGCCTACCGTGCCGCCATCCTGCACAGCATCGCCGACCCTGCTGAAGTGGGGATTGAAGCCTCCTATGAGTATTTCGAAGACGGCCTGCTGGTCATCGATAACGGCCAGATCAGCGCGGTTGGCCACGCCAGCGATTTGCTGCCGACCCTGCCCGCCGATATCGAGGTCACCCATTACCAGGACGCGTTGATCACGCCGGGGCTGATCGACACGCATATCCACCTGCCGCAAACCGGCATGGTCGGCGCGTATGGCGAGCAGTTGCTGGATTGGCTCAACACCTACACTTTCCCGTGCGAAAGCCAGTTCGCCGACAAGGCTCACGCCGAAGAAGTCGCCGATATTTTCATCAAGGAATTGCTGCGCAACGGCACCACCACCGCGCTGGTGTTCGGCAGCGTGCATCCGCAGTCGGTGAACGCCTTTTTTGAAGCGGCCGAGAAACTCGACCTGCGCATGATCGCTGGCAAGGTGATGATGGACCGCAACGCGCCGGACTACCTGACCGACACCGCCGAATCCAGCTACCAGCAAAGCAAGGCGCTGATCGAGCGCTGGCACGGCAAGGGCCGCCTGCACTATGCGGTCACGCCGCGCTTCGCGCCGACCAGCACCCCGGAACAGTTAACCCTGGCCGGGCAACTGCTGGGCGAATACCCGGACCTGTATATGCAGACTCACATCAGTGAGAACAAGCAGGAAGTCGAGTGGGTAAAAGCGCTGTTTCCGGAGCGTAATGGCTACCTGGATGTGTACGACCACTACCAACTGCTGGGCGAACGCTCGGTGTTTGCCCACGGCGTGCACCTGTGTGATGAGGAGTGCGCACGCTTGGCGCAGACCGGCTCGGCCGTGGCGTTCTGCCCGACGTCGAACCTGTTCCTTGGCAGTGGTCTGTTCAACCTGCCAATGGCCGAGAAGCATAAATTGAATGTGGGCTTGGGTACCGACGTGGGCGGCGGCACCAGCTTCTCGCTGCTGCAAACCCTGAACGAAGCCTACAAAGTCATGCAATTGCAGGGCGCGCGGTTGAGCCCGTTCAAGTCGCTGTACCTGGCGACCTTGGGCGGCGCGCGGGCACTGCGCCTGGAAGACAAGGTGGGTACGTTGCAGCCAGGCACCGATGCGGACTTTCTGGTGCTGGATTACAACGCCACGCCGCTGCTGAGCTATCGCCTGAAGCAGGCGAATAACATTGCCGAGACGTTGTTTGTGTTGATGACCCTGGGGGATGACCGGACGGTTCTGCAGACCTACGCAGCCGGCAATCTCGTGCACCAACGCTGATCTAACAAACGCCACAAAACAAATGTGGGAGCGGGCTTGCTCGCGAATG
>NZ_JBAWDE010000153.1:0-8318 GCF_049590575.1 Pseudomonas sp. | reverse complement strand
TCCTTGGCCCATCGCGGCTAACACGGCGTCCTGCCGGGTTACCCACGGATTCAAGCCTGCGTTCGGCCAGCGTGTTTGACGGGGCGCCTAAGATCAAAATCAAAAGCAAGAGCACAGCGGCCTGGTAGCCGACCTGAGTGGTTGAAGCAGATCAAGAGCGCAGAGCGAAAGCAAATCTACAGCATAAGCAGATCTGCTTTTCTGTGGGAGCTGGCTTGCCTGCGAAGGCATCGACTGGTTGCCACTGATCAACCGAGGCGCCCGCATCGCCGGCAATCCCGCTCCTACACGTACCTGCCTTTGATCCAACCACTCAGGTCGGCTTTCAGGCCGCCGTGCTTTAGATTTTGATCTTGATTTTGATCTTAGGCGCCCCATCAACCACGCTGGCCGAAAACAGGTAGTACGGAGCGGGTAAACCGGCAGGACGCCGGTTTAGCCGCGACGGGGCAGGGACGGCCCGTCGCGGCGGCCCGCGCAGTAGTACCTGTTTTCGGACACACCGAGCCTAGGCGAGGTGCCGAGTGGTGGGGCAAGAGCCTTTTTACTTTTGGGCTCCTTTCAAAAGTGACTCGCCGTAAGGGCGAAACCTATATCAGCCGTTACCTGAATAACGGATATGTACCCAGTAAAACTAACCCCGCCGCAAACCTGGCCCGACTCTTGCTCTACCTCCTGATACTGCATCCCTCGATCCCCATGCAGTGGAGAACATTACCCATGCCAGTCGCCCCCAATTCGCTCCTTCAGGCTGCCCCCGCGGCCAAGCCTCAAGCGCCCGTCGCCAACCAGCCGGTGGCGGCTGCGGACCCACGGGACAAGGGCCCTGGCTTCGCACAAGTGTTCGCCAGTCAGGGTTCCAAACCCACGGTAAAAGCCGACGACAACTCGGCCAAACCCACGCGGGACAAGCCGTCCGACGCCAGCGCCAAGCCTGCCGCGAGTGACGACAAACCTGCCGCCAGCAAGCCAGTCGTTGCCGATAGCGGCAATGCCTTGCCTGCCACGCCGCCGGCCAAGGCCGACGACAGTGCCAGCAAAGACGACGATGCGCCCGTCGACCCGACCCTGGTGCAGCAGCCTGCGGTTGACCCGGTTGTCGATCCCGCACTGATCGCCACGGTTACGCCAGTGGCCGTGCCGGTGCCGGTGCAAACCCCTGCGCCCGTTGCCGAAACCCCGGATGACAAGGCCCAGCCGGTAGCCGCGGCGCCGATCGCGGCGACCGAGGAGGCCAAGCCGGCCTTCGACCCTGAGGCCGACCCGCTGGATGCGATGCCCGCCGTGCGCCTGGCGATGGAGCAGGGTGGGCATGTGTCCGCCAGCAGCCAGGCCCCGGCCAAGACCGCCCCGGCGTCGACCCTGGATCAGCCGACCGCCGCACAGAATTTCGCCGCTGGCCTGGCCACTATGGTCGACCAGCAAGCCACCAAGGACAGCACCGACTCCGGTGGCGAGAAGGCCTTCAGCGGGTTGATCGAAGGCGGCCTCAAGGACCTGAAAGAGGCCAGCAGCGACACCCGCGTCGATGACTTTGCCAACCGCCTGGCGGCGCTGACCCAGGCTGCCACGCCGAAAACCGCGAACGCCTTGCCGCCGGTCACCAATGCGCCGCTGGCCATGCACCAGAGCGGCTGGACGGACGAAATCGTCAACCGCGTGATGTACCTTTCCAGCGCCAACCTCAAGTCGGCGGAGATTCAGTTGCAACCGGCCGAACTCGGGCGCCTGGACATCAAGGTCAACATGACCGCCGACCAGCAGGCCCAGGTCAACTTCATGAGCGCCCACCCGGTGGTCCGTGAAGCGCTGGAAAGCCAGTCCGGCCGCCTGCGGGAGATGTTCGCCCAGCAAGGCATGGGCCAGGTCGACGTGAACGTGTCCGACCAGTCCCGTGGCCAGGAGCAGCAACAGCAGCAGGCCCAGACCCGGGGTGTGAGCGGCACGGGTGGGCGTGGCGGCGACAACGGCGACAGCGGCAACCACATTGATGTGGCTGAAGCAGTGACGCCGGTAACGTCGACTGTGATCGGCTCCAGCGCCGTCGACTACTACGCCTGAGCCTGGCACAGGTCGAAATGTGGGAGCGGGCTTGCTCGCGAAGGCGGTGTGTCAGTTTGGATCTGTGCTGACTGACACACTGCTTTCGCGAGCAAGCCCGCTCCCACAATTAATTTGCCGTGTTCTCTCTTCCTGAATTACCAGACAACTCTGGCATAACACTTGCTCTTGCCTCTCCGTAGATCTATGAATTCCCGAATAGTGACGGATTATTGGCATGGCGAAGAGCGACGACGCAGCAAAAGCACCCGCAGGCAAAGGTAAGCTCAAGCTTATCCTGTTGATAGTCCTGGGCCTGCTCCTGGCCATCGGCGCCTCGGTGGGTGGCACCTGGTACATCATGCACAGCAGTGCAAGCAAGCCGGCACCCGCCGCCGAAACCGCCAGTGACGTCAAGCAACCGGCAATCTTCGAGCCGATGCTTCCGGCCTTTGTCGCCAACTTCAACCAGAACGGTCGTCAGCGTTACCTGCAAGTGAGCATCACCTTGCTCGCGCGTGACAAAGGCGACCTGGAAGCGCTCAAGGTGCACATGCCGGTTATCCGCAACAACCTGGTGATGCTGTTCTCCGGGCAAAGCTTCGACAGCCTGGCCACTCCGGTGGGCCAGGAAATGCTGCGTCAGAAGGTCACTGCCAGCGTGCAGGAAGTGGCCCAGAAAGAGCTCGGCAAAGTCGTGGTCGAGCAGGCGCTCTTCACTAACTTCGTATTGCAGTAGGATCACGACATGGCCGTGCAAGACCTGCTGTCCCAGGATGAAATCGATGCGCTGCTGCATGGCGTCGACGATGGGCTGGTACAGACTGAAATGGCTGCCGAACCCGGCAGCGTCAAAAGCTATGACCTGACCAGCCAGGATCGCATCGTCCGTGGACGTATGCCGACCCTGGAAATGATCAACGAGCGTTTCGCACGCTACACCCGCATCAGCATGTTCAACATGCTGCGCCGTTCGGCGGACGTGGCGGTGGGCGGCGTGCAGGTGATGAAGTTCGGTGAATACGTGCACTCGCTGTACGTGCCCACCAGCCTCAATCTGGTCAAGATCAAACCGCTGCGCGGCACCGCGCTGTTCATTCTCGACGCCAAGCTGGTGTTCAAGCTGGTGGACAACTTCTTCGGTGGCGACGGCCGTCACGCCAAGATCGAAGGCCGCGAATTCACCCCCACCGAACTGCGCGTGGTGCGCATGGTGCTGGAGCAAGCCTTCATCGACTTGAAGGAAGCCTGGCAGGCGATCATGGAAGTCAATTTCGAGTACATCAACTCGGAAGTGAACCCGGCCATGGCCAACATCGTCGGCCCCAGCGAAGCCATCGTGGTGTCGACCTTCCACATCGAACTCGATGGCGGTGGCGGCGACCTGCACGTGACCATGCCGTACTCGATGATCGAGCCGGTGCGCGAGATGCTCGACGCCGGTTTCCAGTCCGACCTGGACGACCAGGACGAGCGCTGGGTCAAGGCCCTGCGCGAAGACCTGCTGGACGTCGACGTACCCCTGAGCGCCACCGTGGCCCGTCGCCAGCTGCGCTTGCGCGATATTTTGCACATGCAGCCGGGGGACATTATTCCCGTCGAGTTGCCGGAAGAAATGATCATGCGCGCCAACGGCGTGCCGTCTTTCAAGGTCAAGCTGGGTTCCCACAAAGGCAACCTGGCTTTGCAAGTGGTTGAGCCCATCAACCGCCGCTGATCCCTTATTTATGAATGCTTGCTTCGCCGAGGACATGTAATGGCTACCGAACACGAAAACACTTCCGCCGAAGACCAGGCCCTGGCTGACGAATGGGCTGCGGCCCTGGAAGAAACCGGCGATGTTGGCCAGGACGATATCGATGCGCTGCTGGCTGCCGATGCCGCCACCGCGCCGGCCGGCAACCGCCTGCCGATGGAAGAATTCGGCAGCGTGCCGAAGAACAACGACCCGGTGACCCTCGACGGCCCGAACCTGGATGTGATTCTCGACATTCCGGTGTCGATCTCCATGGAAGTCGGCAGCACCGAAATCAACATCCGCAACCTGCTGCAACTCAACCAGGGCTCGGTGATCGAGCTCGACCGCCTGGCCGGTGAGCCGCTGGACGTACTGGTCAACGGCACCCTGATCGCCCACGGCGAAGTGGTGGTGGTCAACGAAAAGTTCGGCATCCGCCTGACCGACGTGATCAGCCCGAGCGAACGCATCAAGAAGTTGCGCTGACATGAAGTATTCGATGGCGGGACTGTTGCTGGCGCTGCCATTGAGCGCCCTGGCGGCTGAGCCGGTTGCGCAGGCGGCGGCTGCGGCCCCCGTGGTCGGCAGCGGCGTCGGCGGGCAGTTGACCCAGCTGGTGCTGGGCCTGCTGCTGGTGGTCGGGCTGATTTTTGTGCTGGCCTGGTTGATGCGCCGTGTGCAGGGCGTGGGTCCGGGCAACGGCCAGGTCATCGAAATGATCGGCTCGCGTGCCCTTGGCCCGCGTGATCGGCTGGTGCTGGTGCAGGTCGGTGAGGAACAGATTCTGCTGGGCATTACGCCGGGCCGCATCACCCCGCTGCACGTGCTCAAGACCCCGGTCAGCGTCGACGCGTCCAAACCCGCCACGCCAGAATTCGCCCAGCGCCTGATGGAATTGCTGGGCAAGGATCAGAAGGATAAGAAGTAATGCGCGTTTTATTGACGCTCATGCTGTTGCTGGCCGCGCCGTTGGCGTTTGCCGCCGACCCGCTGTCGATCCCGGCGATTACGCTGGGCACCAACGCGGCCGGGGCCCAGGAGTATTCGGTCAGTCTGCAGATTCTGCTGATCATGACCGCGCTGAGCTTTATCCCGGCGTTCGTGATGCTGATGACCAGCTTTACGCGGATCATCATCGTGTTCTCGATCCTGCGTCAGGCCCTGGGCCTGCAGCAGACGCCGTCGAACCAGATCCTGACCGGCATGGCGTTGTTCCTGACAATGTTCATCATGGCGCCGGTGTTCGACAAGGTGAACCAGCAAGCCCTGCAGCCGTACCTGGCCGAGACCATCACCGCCCAGGACGCGATCGACAAGGCCCAGGGCCCGATCAAGGACTTCATGCTGGCGCAGACCCGCTCCAGCGACCTCGAGCTGTTCATGCGCCTGTCCAAGCGCACCGACATCGCCACCCCGGACCAGGCGCCGTTGACCATCCTGGTGCCGGCGTTTGTCACGTCTGAACTGAAAACCGCGTTCCAGATCGGGTTCATGATCTTCATCCCGTTCCTGATCATCGACCTGGTGGTGGCAAGCGTGCTGATGGCCATGGGTATGATGATGCTCTCGCCGCTGATCATTTCGTTGCCGTTCAAGATCATGCTGTTTGTGCTGGTGGACGGCTGGGCGCTGATTATCGGCACCCTGGCCGGCAGTTTCGGAGGGGTATAGCGCCATGACGCCAGAAGTCGCCGTCGACCTGTTCCGTGAAGCGCTGTGGCTGACCACCATGATGGTTGCCGTGCTGGTGGTGCCGAGCCTGTTGGTGGGCCTGCTGGTTGCGATGTTCCAGGCCGCGACCCAGATCAACGAACAGACCTTGAGCTTCCTGCCGCGCCTGCTGGTGATGCTGATCACGTTGATCGTCGCCGGCCCGTGGCTGGTGCAGACCTTCATGGAATACATCCTGCAGCTGTACGGCAGTATTCCGCAGTTGATCGGCTGACCCGATGCAGTCCTTGCTGGCGTTGACCGACACCCAGATCAGCACCTGGGTGGCTTCCTTCATCTTGCCGCTGTTTCGCGTGACGGCGGTGCTGATGAGCATGCCGGTGTTCGGCACCACCCTGGTCCCGCGCCGCGTGCGCCTGTACTTTGCGGTGGCGATCACCGTGGTGATCGTGCCCGGTTTGCCGGCCATGCCGCCGGTGAATGCGCTCGACCTCACCGCCTTGATGCTGATCGCCGAGCAAATCCTGATCGGCACGCTGCTGGGCTTTTCCCTGCAGCTGTTCTTCCAGGCCTTCGTGATTGCCGGGCAAATCATCTCGATCCAGATGGGCATGGGCTTCGCGTCCATGGTCGACCCCACCAACGGCGTGTCGGCGGCGGTCATCGGGCAGTTCCTGACCATGCTCGTGACCTTGCTGTTCCTGGCCATGAACGGGCACCTGGTGGTGTTCGAGGTGCTCACCGAAAGCTTCACCACCTTGCCGGTGGGCTCGGGGCTGGAGGTCAATCACTTGTGGGAAGTGGTCGGGCGTCTTGGCTGGGTGCTCGGCGCGTCGCTGTTGCTGGTGCTGCCGGCGATCACCGCATTGCTGGTGGTCAACATCGCGTTCGGCGTGATGACCCGCGCGGCGCCGCAACTGAACATTTTCTCGATTGGTTTCCCCTTGACCCTGGTGTTGGGCATGGGGATTTTCTGGGTCGGCCTGGCTGACATTCTCAATCAGTATCAACCGCTGGCGACCGACGCCTTGCAGTTCTTACGTGATCTGGCACGGGCGCGCTGAGCCATGGCCGAGAGCGAGAGTGGTCAGGACAAAACAGAAGACCCCACGGAGAAACGCAAAAAGGACTCCAGGGAAAAGGGCGAGATTGCCCGTTCCAAAGAGCTCAATACCGTGGCGACCATGATGGCCGGCGCCGGTGGCCTGCTGATCTACGGCGGCGGCCTGGCGCTGGATTTGCTGGAGTTGATGAAGCACAACTTCACCTTGCCGCGTGACGTGCTGCTCAACCCCGATTCCATGGGCCAATACCTGCTGCACTCGGGGAAAATCGCGATTCTGGCGGTGCAGCCGATCCTGATTACCTTGCTGCTGGCGGCATTGATCGGCCCGGTCGCCCTCGGCGGCTGGTTGTTCGCCGCCGGCAGCATGGCGCCCAAGTTCAGCCGGATGAACCCGGCGGCGGGGCTCAAGCGCATGTTCTCTGCCAAGGCGTTGGTGGAGCTGCTCAAGGCCCTGGCCAAATTCATCCTGATCCTGTTCGTCGCGTTGACGGTGTTGTCGTCCGACATTGATGACTTGCTGCGCATCGCCCATGAGCCGCTGGAGTCGGCGATCATCCACAGCGTGCAGGTGGTGGGCTGGAGTGCGTTGTGGATGGCGGCAGGGCTGATCATCATTGCGGCGGTGGATGCGCCGATCCAGTTGTGGGAAAGCCACAAGAAACTGTTGATGACCAAGCAGGAAGTGCGCGACGAGCACAAGGACCAGGAAGGCCGGCCGGAGGTCAAGCAGCGCATCCGCCAACTGCAGCGCGAGATGTCCCAGCGCAAGATGATGGCCTCGGTGCCCGACGCCGACGTGGTCATCACCAACCCGACCCACTACGCCGTGGCCCTCAAGTACGACCCGGAAAAAGGCGGCGCGCCGATGCTGCTGGCCAAGGGCAGCGACTTTACCGCGCTGAAAATCCGCGAAATCGCCGTGGCCAACGACATCCTGTTGCTGGAATCGCCGGAGCTGGCGCGGTCGATCTTCTATTCCACCGAACTCGACCAGGAAATCCCCGCCGGCCTGTACCTGGCCGTGGCGCAGGTGCTGGCGTACGTCTATCAGATTCGCCAATACCGCGCAGGCAAGGGCAAGCGCCCGGATCCACTCAAAGACCTGCCGATTCCGCCGGACCTGCGCCGCGACTCTTGATTGCACGCCCATCAGTCACTCAGGCGCGTGCTGAATTGCCACCCTGTCATTCATCTGAAAAAACCCAGACCTGTCAACTTTGACAGTAGCCAACCCTCCGATCTCGCGGTTCCATACCCCCAATAACTGCGCGCACGCTGTTAGCAGATGCAGGAGGGGTGGCAATGAACGTGGTGACGGGAACGGTCAAATCATACGATCCACAGACTCACGAAGGTTTGATCGTGGTGGATGGCGAGGGCGAGGAAGTGTTTGTCGACAGGCTCGGCGCAAAGGACGTTGAGCTGTCGGCGGGCCTGAAAGTGGAACTTCAGATGATCCATAGGCCCTCTGGCGTCTATGCATCAAGTATCAGGCTGGTTTGAAGGAGAACGGCGATGGCAACGGGCACTGTGAAGTGGTTCAACACGGAAAAAGGTTTTGGTTTTATCACGCAGGACGGGGGTGGAACGGATGTGTTTGTGCATTTTTCCGCAATAAAGGGTGATGGATTCAAAACCCTCGAAGAAGGTAAAAAAGTCGAATTTGATATCACGGATGGTCAAAAAGGCCCGCAGGCAGAGAATGTGCGGGTCGCGTGATAGCCTCGGTAGCAGCCGATGTACATAGATTCAAATGTGGGAGGGGGCTTGCCCCCGATTACGGTGTGTCAGCCCCGCAAAAGG
>NZ_JBAWDE010000152.1:0-12231 GCF_049590575.1 Pseudomonas sp. | reverse complement strand
GGGAGCGGGCTTGCTCGCGAATACGGAGTATCAGTCAATGTATTTGGCGACTGATCCACCGCGTTCGCGAGCAAGCCCGCTCCCACATTTTTGACCGCATGATAATAGTTGGATCGGGTCAGGCTTTAGTCACCAACCCATCCGCCCGGAACATCCCGCGAATGCCGCGCACCGCCTGGCGAATCCGGTCCTGGTTCTCGATCAGCGCAAAGCGCACATGGTCGTCACCGTACTCACCAAAGCCGATCCCCGGCGACACACACACCTTCGCCTCCAGTAGCAATTTCTTGGCAAACTCCAGCGAGCCCATGGCCGCGTACTGTTCGGGAATCTTCGCCCAGACGTACATCGACGCCTTGGGGTTCTCGACCATCCAGCCCAGCTCGTGCAGGCCCTTGACCAGCACATTGCGGCGCTGGCGGTACTGCTCGGCGATGTCCTTGACGCACTGCTGATCGCCTTCCAGCGCCGCAATCGCTGCCACTTGCAGCGGGGTGAAGGTGCCATAGTCGTGGTAACTCTTGATCCGCGCCAGGGCGTTGACCAGCTCCGGGTTGCCGACCATGAAACCAATGCGCCAGCCGGCCATGTTGTAGCTCTTGGACAGGGTGAAGAACTCCACCGCAATGTCCTTGGCGCCCGGCACCTGCATGATCGACGGGGCTTTCCAGCCGTCGTAGACGATGTCGGCGTAGGCCAGGTCGTGCACCACCAGTACGTCGTACTGCTTGGCCAGGGCGATCACGCGTTCGAAGAAGTCCAGCTCCACGCACTGCGCGGTGGGGTTGGACGGGAAGCCGAGGATCATCATCTTCGGCTTGGGGATCGAGCCACGAATCGCGCGTTCCAGTTCCGCGAAGAAATCCACGCCGGGAATCAGCGGCACCGAGCGCACCTGGGCGCCGGCAATCACCGCGCCGTAGATGTGAATCGGGTAGCTCGGGTTGGGCACCAGCACGGTGTCGCCCTGGTCCAGGGTGGCCAGCATCAAGTGCGCCAGGCCTTCCTTGGAACCGATGGTCACGATGGCTTCGGTTTCCGGGTCGATGTCCACTTCGTAGCGGTCTTTGTACCAGCGCGAAATAGCACGGCGCAGACGCGGAATGCCTTTGGACGTGGAATAGCCGTGGGTGTCTTCACGCTGGGCGACGGTGACCATTTTTTCCACAATGTGTGGGGGCGTGGCGCCGTCAGGGTTACCCATGCTCAAGTCGATGATGTCTTCGCCGCGCCGACGCGCAGCCATCTTCAGCTCGGCAGTGATATTGAACACGTAAGGGGGGAGTCGATCTATGCGCGCAAAGCGGCGCGGCGAACCTTGGTCGGCCATTGTTGCCTCGAGATACGTAAGCGCCCGGAACCGTCCGAGCGACGTCGGCCACTGCGGTGGCCTGCGGGGCAGACAATACGGTCGATGATGGCCAGTTGTCCAGATGCGCAGGAAAAATTTCTGCTTGGAGTCAAACCGAGATATGCCCCTATACTCGATGCGGGTTTGTTCCCTCATAAGAAAGAGACTATTCGTATGGATCAGCAGACAAAACAACCATTAGCGCCGCGCATGGAAGAGGGCAGGGCCCTGGTGATCGCCGGGCTCAAGGGGCATTACGACAAGGCCACCGTGGGCGATATACCCAAGTTGTGGGAAGTGCTCGACGAGAACATCAAACACCTGCACAAGCGCGTCGATGGCCAGACCTACGGCGTGTGCTACAACGCCAGGCAAAATGAATTCGACTACCTCGCCGGTGCTGAAGTCCCGGCCAAAAGCGATGTGCCAAGCAACTTCGAATCAGTGGAGCTGCCTGCCCGCCGCTATGCGGTATTCCCGCACTACGGTCCGGTGCAGGCGCTTGAGCAGACGTACGAACGGATCATGTTCGAGTGGTTGCCGCACTCGGGCTTCAAAGTGGCCGGGGCGGATTTCGAGCGCTACAGCGCGGATTTCAATGGCAAGAAAGGCACGGGCAGCGTTGAGATCTGGTTGCCGGTGGAGGCCAAGTAAACCCGCCAGCTACACCCTCTTGCCACAGGTGTAGCCTCGCTCACGCGGTCAGTGCGAGCGCCAACCGGCGCTCATACCCGATCCGCCCCCTGTACGCCTCGCCGCTGTCCACCCAGCCAGCCGCGAGGTACAGGCCCATCGCCGCCCGATTGTCCGCGTCCACCGACAACTCCAGCGCCTTGATCTGCGGCCACGTCTGCAGCGCAGCGGCGGGCAATGCCTGCAAACACGCCTTGCCGAACCCGCGCCCTTGCTGGTGCCGGTCCACCTGCAACGCGTGCAGCGTGGCGCTGTGTTCATCGGCCCAGTGGGGCAGGCAGGGCGGGCGTTTGAGCAGCAGGAAGGCCACGGGCTGTTCGTCGGCGAGCAGCGCGAAGCCCTTGATCGCGTCGGGATTGGGATTGACCAGCAGACTGTTCAGCGCGCAGTAGATATCGCCGGAATACGCCAATTGCTCGGGGTGCACTTGCAGGGTGTCGAGCTGCTGTTTTTGCACGAGGCTCAGCGTCTCATAGGGGGCGAGGCGGGTTTCCATTGGTGGCGCATCCGAATTCCTACATAGAGGCGCGAATTCTAGCCGGTTTGCCTGAGCAGGGGGCTGCGCCTTTCGACAGGCCAATCGCGCCGGTCTGTTCCACCTGAAACACTGAGCGCCACGGACTATAGTCAGTAGTCCGAAACCGCAGACGCGGTGCGTGCATTGACTCTCTGAATACAACAATCAAAAGACTCAGGAGGTTTACCCCATGACCACGCAACCTGCCGAATTTGAACTGTCCATCAGCCGTCTGATCGACGCCCCGCGCAGCAAGGTGTTCCGCGCCTGGACCGAGCCTGCCTTGCTGCAGCAGTGGTGGGGGCCCCACGGCATGACCACACCCGAGTGCGAAATGAACCTGTGGGTTGGTGGTCTGTTTCGCACCCTGATGCGCGCACCGGACGGCGCCGAGTACCCGACCCAGGGCGTGTTCCTGGAGATCCAGGCGCCGAGCCGGCTGGTGTTTACCGATGCGTACTCGCCAGGCTGGATCCCGTCGGGCAAACCGTTCATGACCGCTGAAGTCACCTTCGAAGAGGTCGATGGCAAAACCCGCTACACCGCCCGCGCCATGCACTGGAGCGAATCCGACAAACAGGCCCACGAAGCCATGGGCTTTTATGACGGTTGGGGCCAGAGCCTGGACCGCCTGGTGACGCTGGTCACCCAAGGCATGCCCGATTGACCCTTGCGAGCATGGCATTTACCGCCGCGGCCTGATCAGTCGAGCATCTGCGCCAGCATCCAGCTGCCCGCCGGGCCTGGCGGATGCTGGCGCGACCACAGTGCGTCCACCGCCACCGAGCGCGGCCAGCTGCGCACATTCAGTTCAACCAGCCCGGCATTGCCGAAGCGCTCGACCAGCCAGCGCGGCAATGCCGCCCAGCCGAAACCGAGCTGGGCCATCTCCATCAACATCAGAAAACTTGGCGCCGACCAGACGCGGCCGGTGGGGCGTGTTTCATTCGGGTTGATGATGCTCGCCAGGCGCAATTCACGGTGTTGCTCCAGCGCGTGCTGGTCGATGTCCGGCAGGCTGGCCAAGGGATGCGTGGGGGCGACGAACAAGGCGATTTCCGTGCGTTGCGCCACGGGCGCGCGGGTCAGGTCGGGCGGGTACACCTCCTGGGCTTCGATCAAGGCAATCTGCGCGCGGCCGCTTTGCACCAGGGCGATCAGGTCTTCGCACTCGGCAATCAGCCATTCCAGCTCCAGGTCCGGGTAGCGCTGTTCGAAGGCCTTGAGGGCCAGCTCGAAACGCTCCGACTGGTAGGTATCGGACATGGCGATACTCAGCTTGGGCTCCAGCCCCTGGGCCAGCTGGCTCGCCGCCAGCTCCAGGCGGCTGCTGGCCTCCAGCACCTGCTCGGCGCGTTGCAGCAACACGTGGCCGGCCGGCGTCAGCGTCGGCTTGCGGCTGCTGCGATCGAACAGCACCACATCCAGGTCAATCTCCAGGCTCGCCACCGCCGCGCTGACGGTGGACTGGCTCTTGCCGAGCTTGCGCGCCGCCGCCGAAAACGAGCCCTGTGTGGCGGCCTGGACGAACGCCTGCAGCACTTCATTGGAGGCCATGACTATCGCCTTTGTCGATGGTTATTGGTTATGAAGTATCGATTCAAAGGCTAATCATGGCAACCATCGTCATTCACGGAGCCGGGTTATGACCCCTACCAAGTCGATTACTGAACGCGTGTGCCAGGCCCTGGGTTTTGAAGGCCTGGCCTTATTGATCTGTACCCCGTTGCTGGTGTGGATCACCGGCAGGCCCGCCCTGGAAATGGGCGCCGTGACCCTGGGGCTCAGCCTGCTGGCGCTGACCTGGAACATTATTTTCAACAGCCTGTTTGACCGCTTGAAGGTGCGTTTGCAGTGGTCCGGCGGCGCCTGGACCCGCGTGTTGCACGCGCTGATGTTTGAAGGCGGGCTGATTATCGTCGCCGTACCCCTTGATTGCCGCGTGGCTGAACATCAGCCTGATGCAGGCGTTTTTGCTCGACATCGGCGTGCTGCTGTTTTTCCTGCCGTACACCTATGTGTATCACTGGGGGTATGACGTGGTGCGCGAGAAAATCCAGCAGCGTCGTGCACTCGCTGTATAGCCACAGGCCATCGCTGGCAGTGGCGCCGCGCAGCAGACCTACAGAAACATGCCGCCCGAGGCCTCGATGCGCTGCCCGGTGATCCAGTGGCTGCCATCGGCCAGCAAGGTCGAAATCGCCCCGCCGATGTCGTCCGGCAAACCGGCGCGGCCCAGGGCGGTGTTGTTGGCGACCATCGCATTCAAGCCCGGGTTGTCGCGCACGGCGCCGCCACTGAAGTCGGTGGCAATTGCGCCCGGCGCCAGGGTGTTCACGCTAATCCCGCGCGGGCCCAACTCCTTGGCCTGGTAACGCGACAGCACTTCCACCGCACCTTTCATTGAGGCATACGCTGCATAGCCCGGTAGGCTGAAGCGCGCCAGGCCGCTGGAGATATTGATGATGCGCCCGCCATCGCTGATCAGCGGCAGCAGTTTTTGCGTGAGAAAAAACGGTGCCTTGAAGTGGATCGCCACCAGGCGGTCGAACTGTTCTTCGGTGGTGTCGGCAAAGCTGGCATGCGTGCCAATACCTGCGTTGTTGATCAGAAAATTGAAGTAGTCCTGTGCGAAAACATCCTTGAGCAGCGTGGCGATTTCACCAACGAAGTCACTGAAGGTCTCGCTCCGGCTTACGTCCAGTTGCAGCATGGCGGCGCGGCCCCCCAGCGCTTCAACCTGTTCGACGACGGCCTGGGCTTCGGCCGCTGCGCTGTGGTAAGTGCCGATGATGTCGACGCCTTGTGCCGCCAGGTGCAGCGCGGTGCTTTTGCCCAGGCCGCGGCTGGCGCCGGTGATCAGTGCGATTTTACGGGTCATGGTGCAGTCCTCATCTGATGTGATCGTGGGACTGAGTGTATTTGTCCGGTGTTAACGTGATAAACAGGGTGTTGTCGGAATCACTGGCCGGATAAGGCGAACAATCCCATGAACAAACTGGAGCTGCTGCGCACCTTTGTGCGCGTCACCGAACTGTCGAGTTTTACGCAAGCGGGCGAGAGCCTGGGCCTGCCGCGCTCCACCGTGTCCGAGCATGTGCAGGCACTCGAGGAACTGCTTGGCGCGCGCCTGTTGCAGCGCACCACGCGCAAGGTGCAGGCCACCCAGGATGGGCGCGTGCTGTATGAGCGCAGCAAGGACCTGCTGTCGCACATGGAAGAACTCGAGGGTTTGTTCCGCCAGGATGAAGCGCAACTGAGCGGGCGCATTCGGATGGACATGCCCAACGTGATGGCGCGGGACCTGATCCTGCCGCGCCTGCCCGAGTTCATGCAGGCCCACCCGTTGATCGAGCTGGAAATCAGCACCACCGACCGCCAGGTCGACCTGCTCGCCGAAGGCTTCGACTGTGTGCTGCGGGTCGGCGCGCAGCCCGATCAGTCAGTGGTGGCGCGGCTGCTGTGCAGCATGCCGATGGTCAACTGTGTCAGCGCCGGGTACGTGCAGCGTTATGGCACGCCCGAGACCCTGGCCGATCTGGTCAACCACCAGTTGGTGCATTACGTGCGCCCGTTGGGTTCACGTTCGCCGGGCTTCGAATACCAGCACGGCAACAAGGTGCACCGCGTGCCGATGGCCGGGCGGGTCACGGTCAACAGCACCGACGCGTATAAAGCCGCGTGCCTGGGCGGTTTCGGGATTATCCAGGTGCCGGTCCTGGGGATTCGCGATCTGCTCGCCAGCGGCGAGCTGGTGGCGGTGCTGTCCGACTACCCGGCGCCCGCGCTTGACGTGGCGTTGCTCTACGCCGGCCAACGGCACCTGCCGCAACGCGTGCGGGTGTTTATGGATTGGCTGGCCGGCATTGTGCAATCGCGGCTCTAACGCCGGGCCGACAATTGCTGCGGCGCCAGGAACGCGTCGTGGAAATAGTCGCGCACGGCCTGCATCGCCGGGGTAAACGCGCGCTCGCGGTGCCAGGCCAGGCCGACGCTCATAGGCGTGACCGGGTCGGTCACGGTCAGGGTTTCGATGCGCTTGCCCTCCAGCGACCACGGCCGGTGCACCAGGTCCGACAGGATCGCCACGCCACTGCCGTTGGCGACCATGCTGCGCACCGCCTCCACCGAACTGGTGCGCAGCCTGACGTTGGGCGCCTGCCCGGCTTGCTCCCAATAGCGCATGGCGCTGTGTTCGGCCTCGTCGACGGTGAGCAGGATATACGGCTCTTGCGCCACATCCGCCAGGCTCACGGCGCCGCGCTCGCACAACGGGTGATGGCTGGGCAGCCACAGACGGCGTTCCGAGTTGAAGAGAATTTCAGACACGATAGCCGGGTGGGTGAGGTTGGCGGTGAGCACCACCGCCATGTCGAACTGGCCGTCGAGCAGGCCTTGTTCGATGGCCTGGCGCTCCTGTTCGAACACCTCGATGTTTACGTCCGGGTGCCAGTGCTCCATGCGCTGCAAGTGGTGGGGCAGGAAATACCCCAGCACCGTGTAGCTGGCGGCCAGGCGCAGCACGCCGCTGGCGCGGTAGTCGGGCAGCGGGCTGTTCAGCGCGTCATCCACGCTGCGCAGGATCACATAGGCGCGGTTGAGAAAATGCCGCCCGGCGTCGGTCAGGTTCATGCCCTGGGCCGAACGCACAAACAGCTGCGCGCCGAGCATCGCCTCCAGTTCCTTGATCGCCGTGGTCACCGCCGATTGGGAAATGTTCAGGTGGATCGCCGCCTGGGAAATCTGGCCGATTTCAGCGGTGGCGACGAAATAGCGGACTTGGCGCAACGTCAGGGACATGGCTTTATCTGTTTTTCAGAAGATGGGTCATCTGATAATAGATCTTCCCAGGGGGTCAAGGCCCGGCCTACTTTCCTTGCATCACCTTTGGCGGAGCAACCCCCGATGCAGGCAGTGGATTTCAACTCGGACATGGGCGAAGGCTTCGGCCCCTGGACCATCGGCGATGGCGTCGACGCGGAGCTGATGGCCTACATCAGCTCGGCCAATATCGCCACCGGCTTCCATGCCGGCGACCCCGGCACCATGCGCCGCACCGTCGCACGCGCCAAGCAACTGGGTGTGGCGATTGGCGCGCATCCGGGCTTTCGCGACCTGGTCGGCTTTGGCCGTCGGCATATCAACGCGCCCGCCCAGGAACTGGTGGACGACATGCTCTACCAGCTCGGCGCCCTGCGTGAAATTGCCCGCGCCCAAGGCCTGACCTTGCAACACATCAAGCCGCATGGCGCGCTGTATATGCACCTGGCCCGCGACGAAGAGGCCGCGCGGCTACTGGTGCAAAACCTGCAAATCATCGAGCCGACGCTGTTGCTGTACTGCATGCCCAACTCGGTGATCTGGCGAGTGGCCAAGGAACTCGGGCAACCGGTGGTGCGCGAGTTTTACGCCGACCGTGAGTACGATCTCACCGGCTCCATCGTGTTTACACGCACGGTGCGCGCGCTTGATCCTGCAACGGTTGCGGCGCGGGTCCTGCGTGCGTGTCAGACCGGGTTGGTGCGCACCGTGGAAGGCGAAGACCTGTTTATCGAGTTCGATTCCATCTGCCTGCACAGCGACACCCCCGGCGCCCTGGAACTGGTAGAAGCGACCCGTGAAGCCTTGGACAAGGCGGGCATTGACGTCAAAACCCCAGAATAAAAACACTGAACCATCACTTTTTGCCTGCCTTTCTACAATGATTCCAAGAGGAACAGACATGGCTCAAACATCCCCCATCCGCTACAGCTTCGGCGCTGATGAACACCTGTTTGCCGAGGTCAGCGACAGCATGTCCCTGGAGGCTTTTTTCAAAGGCATGGCCGTGACCCGCGCTGTAGAGCGCCTGGCGTTGGACGGTGTGCTGGATGTGTGCCTGGCCAATGCGTCATTCCAGATTCGCTTCGACCCCGACCGCATCGCGCCGCATGTGTTGCTCGACGCGGTGCAAAGCGCCGAAGCCCAGGCCGTCGCCGAACGTACGTTGCACACGCGCATCATTGAAATCCCGGTGCTCTACAACGACCCCTGGACCCACGAAACCCTGATGCGTTTTCGCGACCGCCATCAAGACCCGACCGGCACTGACTTGGAGTACGCCGCGCGCATCAATGGCCTGGCCGATGTCGACGCGTTTATCGCCGCCCACAGTGGCGCGCCGTGGTTTGTGTCGATGGTCGGGTTTGTGGCGGGCTTGCCGTTCATGTTCCAGATGGTCGAGCGCGAGCGGCAATTGCAGGTGCCCAAGTACCTGCGCCCGCGCACCGATACGCCCAAGCTGACCCTCGGGCATGGCGGCTGCTTTGGCTGTATCTACTCGGTGCGCGGCGCCGGTGGCTACCAGATGTTTGGCGTGACCCCGGCACCGATCTACGACCCGGCGCAGCAGTTGGCCTACCTCAAAGAACACATGGTGTTCTTCCGCCCTGGCGACATCGTGCAGTTCAAACCGATGGATCGCGAGGCCTACGACCTGGCAGTGGCCGCAGTCGACGCCGGGCGTTTTGACCTGCGCATCCGCCCGGTGGAATTTTCCCTCGACGCGTTTCTCGCCGACCCCATCGGCTACCCGAAAACCCTGCAGGAGGCGCTGGCATGATCAAGGTCCTCAAACCCGGCCTCGCCACCTCTGTGCAAGACCTTGGCCGTGAAGGCTACTACCACCTGGGCATCCCGCCCTCCGGTGCGCTGGACCAGTACGCGCTGAGTGCAGCCAACCATCTGGTGGGCAACCCGGTCGGCGCGGCAGGCCTGGAGTGCACGTTGATCGGGCCTGAACTGGAGTTCCGGCAGGACGCCCTGGTGGCACTCTGCGGCGCGTTGATGTCGCCGCGCCTGGACGGTGAAGTGGTGCACCAGGACACCGCGTTCCAGGTGCGCGCCGGGCAGGTGCTGCGTTTCGAATTTCCCAAGGCCGGCGCGCGGACTTACCTCGCAGTGGCCGGTGGCATCGACGTGCCGTTGGTGCTCGGCAGCCGCTCGACTTACACCCTCGGCGCCCTCGGTGGGTTTCACGGGCGACGTTTGCAGGAAGGCGACGAACTGCCGATTGGCGCGGCCAGCGGCGACGGCCGCGCGGGTAATAGTTTGCCGATGGCGCTGCGCCGCTCCGTCGGCGGCGACGTGACCCTGCGGGTGGTGCCGGGGCTGTATTACGAGCGATTGACTGACACCGCCAAAAGCAGCTTTTTTGCCGAACCGTGGACGGTGGGTTCCGAGGCCGACCGTATCGGCTATCGCTTCAAGGGCGGCAGCGCGCTGAGCTTCCAGCCGCGTGAGCAGCCATTCGGCGCGGGCTCGGACCCTTCGAATATCGTCGACAGTTGCTACCCGATCGGCTCGATCCAGGTGCCGGCGGGGCTGGAGCCGATTGTGCTGCACCGGGATGCGGTGTCGGGCGGCGGCTACGCGATGATTGGGACGGTGATCAGTGCGGATCTGGATTTGATCGGGCAGATGCAGCCGAACCAGCGGGCTGGGTTTGTGGCGGTCAGCCTGGAGGAGGCGCTGGCGGCGCGGCGGGTCTATAAGAAGCGGCTGGCGGCGATGGCGGGTTTGTTCGCCGGCTGAAAATGTGGGAGGGGGCTTGCTCCCGATAGCGGTGGGGCAGCTAAAAATAAGCTGGCTGAGCCACTGCCATCGGGGGCAAGCCCCCTCCCACAATTAAACGGTGCGGTGTCAGAACAATTGGGTGAACAGCCAGTACAGGCTGCCCGACAGCAGAATCGCCGCCGGCAAAGTCAGCACCCAGGCCATCAGCAAATTACGGATGGTCTTCATCTGCAAGCCACCGCCATTCGCCACCATGGTCCCCGCCACACCGGACGACAACACATGCGTGGTCGACACCGGCAACCCATACATATCCGCCGCGCCGATGGTCAGCATCGTCACCATCTCGGCCGAGGCGCCCTGGGCGTAGGTCAGGTGGGTCTTGCCGATCTTCTCGCCGACCGTGACCACGATGCGCTTCCAGCCGACCATGGTGCCCAGGCCCAGGGCGATGGCCACGGCGATCTTGACCCACAGCGGAATAAACCGCGTGGCGTTGTCGATCTGGTCCTTGAACAGCGTGAGCTTGCCGTGGGTGTCGGCGTCGAAATTGCCGACCTTGCCCTTGTCCATCAGGCGAATGGTTTCGCTGGTCAGGTACATGTCGTTACGCACGTTGCCTACGGCTTCGGCAGGGACTTTGGCCAGGGAGCCGTAGCCTTTTACTTCATCACCGATATGGCCGGCCAGTGAGGCGAGCGCCGGCACCAGTTCCGGGGTGGCTTCCTTGGTGCGCACATAGGTCGACAAAATCGGCCGTGGGTCACCGGGTAAGACTTGCGGCGCACTTTTCACCAGTGCCGCCTGGGTCACTTCCGCCACGGCGGCGAACTGCAACGATTGCTCGGCGGGCATGGTGCGGTTCAGCGCATAGGCCATCGGCAGGGTGCCGACCAGAATCAGCATGATCAGGCCCATGCCTTTCTGGCCATCGTTGGAACCGTGGGCGAACGACACGCCGGTGCAGGTGGCGATCAGCATGCCGCGAATCCACCACGGCGGCGGGGTGTCGCCTTTCGGCGCCTTGTACAGCGCTCGGTTTTTTACAAAGGCGCGCAGGGCCAGCAGCAACAGGGCCGCAAAGGCGAAGCCGATCAGCGGCGATAGCAGCAGCGCGTAACCGATCTTGATCGCCTGGCTCCAATCCACCCCGCTGGTGCCGTCACGCCCGTGCATCAAGGCGTTGGCCACGCCGACCCCGATGATCGAGCCGATCAGGGTGTGCGACGACGACGCCGGCAAACCCAGCCACCAGGTGCCGAGGTTCCACAGGATCGCGGCGATCAGCAAGGCGAAGATCATGGCGAAACCGGCCGATGAACCCACCTGCAAAATCAACTCCACCGGCAGCAGGGCGATGATGCCGAACGCCACCGCACCGCTGGAGAGCAGCACCCCGAGGAAGTTGAAAAAACCCGACCACATCACCGCGAAATGCGGCGGCAGCGAGTTGGTATAGATCACCGTCGCGACCGCGTTGGCGGTGTCGTGGAAGCCGTTGACGAACTCGAACCCCAGGGCGATCAACAGCGCCACACCCAGCAACAGGAACGGCGTCCAGGTGGTGACCACCGTGCCCAGCTCGTGCATGTCATGCATCAGGCTGTAGGCGGTAAACAGCAGGCCCATGGCGAGTACGGCGAAGAACATGATCACCGTCACCAGGCCGGGTTTCTTGTCCAGCCTGGGTTTGGGGTCGGTGTGCGACGCGGAGGTGGAGGCAGTCAGGGAAGGGGTGGCCATGCCGGAGCATCCAGTGTGAGGAGGATGTCGTTGATGATCATTGCAAGATGTTACAGAGATGCTGCTGTAAGTCAGTGTTTGGCCGATTGGGTGTGCCGCCGGTCAGTAATCCTTGCGCTTTCTGAAGGCCCAGCGCCCGGCGATCAGGGTAAAGGTCGCGACGAGCGCCACCAGAATCCAGAAGCCTTCCGGGTCCTGGGAGAGCGGCACGCCGCCAACGTTCATGCCGAAAAACCCGGCGATGATGTTGATCGGCAGCGCCAGCACCGTCACCACGGTGAGGGTAAACAGCGTGCGGTTGCTTTGTTCGTTGAGGTTGGCGGCGATCTCTTCCTGCAACAGTTTGATCCGCTCTCCCAGGGCGGTCAGGTCG
>NZ_JBAWDE010000151.1:0-9074 GCF_049590575.1 Pseudomonas sp. | reverse complement strand
CCCGATGAGGGCGTGTCAGCCACCTGATAGGTTGCTGGTCCACTGCTATCGGGGGCAAGCCCCCTCCCACATAGAGCAAAACAGCAGAAGCCTGCATTTCATCTCTCTGTAGGAGACCATCATCATGGAATGGCTATCGGAATTTGGAGCCATCGCGGCGATGCAGGGGTTCAACGGCTTGTCCGTGTTCTGCGTGCTGTTGCTGATGGCATTGGGGCTGGCGATCATCTTCGGCCAGATGGGCGTGATCAACATGGCCCACGGCGAGTTCCTGACCATCGGCGCCTACACCACCTACGTGTGTTCCAGCCTGACCGCGCACTTCGCGCCGAGCTTTCAACCCTATTACTTCTTCTTTGCCATTGCCCTGTCATTCCTGGTCGCCGGCGCGGTCGGCTGGCTGGTGGAGTGGGCGATGATCAGCCGTCTGTACAAACGGCCGCTGGACACCTTGCTCGCCACCTGGGGCCTGTCGCTGGTGATGCAGCAAACGTTCCGCTCGGTATTCGGCGCGCGTGAAGTCAGCGCCGAACCGCCGGCCTGGCTGATGGGCTCGGTGAACTTCACCGACGCCATCGAGATCCCGCGCAACGGCCTGTTCATGATGGGCCTGACCCTGCTGCTGACCGCCGCGATCTTCCTGATGCTCTACCGCTCGCGCTGGGGCCTGCAGGTGCGCGCCACGGTGCAGAACCGCCTGATGAGCCGCGCGGTGGGCATCAATACACGCAAGGTCGACCGCATGACCTTCGCCCTCGGCTGCGGCGTGGCCGGTGTCGCGGGTGCGGCGTTCACTACCATCGGCTCCACCGGCCCGACGGCGGGTTCGCAGTACATCGTCGACACCTTCCTGGTGGTGGTGTTCGGCGGCGCGCAAAGCCTGTTCGGCACCATTGCCTCGGCGTTCGTGATTGCCCAGACCCAATCGCTGTCGGAGTTTTTCCTCAGTGGCTCGATGGCCAAGGTGCTGACCTTGTCCTCGGTGATTCTGATCCTGATGCTGCGCCCGCAAGGGTTGTTCTCCATCAAAGTGCGCAAGTAGAGGCGAGCAGATGAAGGCTTTAGACAAGCTGCTGGGCGGCCAGCAAAACCTGATCGGCATCGTGCTGCTGGCGTTGTTGATCCTGGTGGTATTTCCCCTGACCCTGGATGCGTTCCGCCTGAACATGGTCGGCAAATACCTCACCTACGCGTTCGTAGCGGTAGGCCTGGTGCTGTGCTGGGGCTATGGCGGCATTCTCAGCCTGGGGCAGGGCGTGTTCTTCGGGGTGGGCGGCTATTGCATGGCGATGTTCCTCAAGCTGGAGGCCTCGGACCCGGAAAGCACCAAGATCCAGTCCACTCCCGGCATCCCGGACTTCATGGACTGGAACCAGATCACCGAACTGCCGTGGCTGTGGCAGCCGTTTCACAGCTTCGGTTTTACCCTGTTCGCGGTGGTCGCGGTGCCGGTGTTGCTGGCGTTTATCATCGGCATCGCGCTGTTCAAGCGGCGCGTGGGCGATGTGTATTTCTCCATCGTGACCCAGGCGATTGCGCTGATCCTCACGGTGCTGATCGTCGGCCAGCAAGGCCTGACCGGTGGCGTCAACGGCATCACCGACCTCAAGACCCTGCTCGGCTGGGACCTGCGCACCGACAGCGCGAAAATGATCCTGTACTTCATCAACGCCGGGCTGCTGTTTGGCTGCATTTTTATCGGACGCTTTATCCTCGCGTCCAAGCTCGGCCGGCTGCTGATGGCGATGCGCGACAAAGAAGAACGCGTGCGGTTTTCCGGGTATGACGTGGCCAGTTTCAAGGTCTTCGTGTTCTGCGTGGCCGCGGCGTTCTCGGCGATTGGCGGGGCGATGTTTGCCTTGCAGGTCGGCTTTATGTCGCCGTCATTCGTCGGCATCGTGCCGTCAATCGAGATGGTGATTTTTGCCGCGGTCGGCGGGCGCATGTCGCTGCTCGGTGCGGTGTACGGCGCGCTGCTGGTGAACTACGGCAAAACCTACTTTTCCGAATCCTTTCCGGAGTTGTGGCTGTACCTGATGGGCGGGTTGTTTATCGCGGTGGTCATGTACTTCCCGAATGGCCTCGCCGGGTTGTGGGACAGCCACGGTCGCCAGGCCTTGGCCAAACTGCTGCGGCGTAAACCTGCTGTGAAAGCGGGCGTTAAACCCAAGGCTCAAAGCAAGACCCTGGAGACCCAGCCATGACCGCCGTCGGCTTTGAAATGAATAAACCGGTGCTGGCCATCGAAGGCCTCACCGTGTCGTTCGACGGCTTCAAGGCGGTCGACAACCTCAACCTGTACATCGACCGCAATGAGGTGCGCGTGGTAATCGGCCCGAATGGCGCCGGCAAGACCACGGTGCTCGACCTGATCTGCGGCAAGACCCGCGCCACCAGCGGCAGCATCCAGTTCGACGGCCAGGAACTGACCAAAATGCGCGAGTACAACATCGTGCGCGCCGGCGTCGGGCGCAAGTTCCAGAACCCGTCGATCTACGAAAACCTCACGGTATTTGAAAACCTCGAGATGTCCTACCCGGCCGGGCGCAAGGTCTGGGGCGCGCTGTTCTTCAAGCGCAACGCCCAGGTGATCGCGCGGGTGGAAGAAGTCGCGCGGGAGATCTTCCTCGGTGACCTGCTGCAACAACAGGCCGACCTGCTGTCCCACGGGCAAAAGCAATGGCTGGAAATCGGCATGTTGCTGATGCAGGACCCCGAGCTGCTGATGCTCGACGAACCGGTGGCCGGCATGAGCGTCAACGAACGCGCGCAAACCGCCGAACTGCTCAAGCGCATCAGCCAGGGCCGCTCGGTGCTGGTGATCGAGCACGACATGGAGTTTGTCAAAAGCATCGCGCACAAGGTCACGGTGCTGCACCAGGGCAAGGTGCTGGCCGAGGGCAGCATGGAGTCGGTGCAAAGTAACCCTAAAGTCATCGAAGTGTATTTGGGCCACTGAGGAAGCAGGCATGTTCAAGATTGACCAGTTGTCCTGCGGCTACGGGCAGAGCCAGATCCTCCACGACCTGGACCTGACTGTGGCCAAGCGCGAGATTGTCGCGGTGATGGGCCGCAATGGCATGGGCAAGACCACCTTGTTCAAGAGCCTGATGGGTATTTTGCCGCAGTGGAAGGGCCAGGTCAGCGTCGACGGCCACGACGTGTCGGCGCTGGAAACCCATGAGCGGGTGGCGCGCGGCATTGCCTATGTGCCCCAGGGCCGGATGATTTTCCCGAGCATGACGGTGCTGGAAAATATCCAGACCGGCCTGCCTGCCTCGGCGCGGGGCAAGGTGCCGGAGGATTTGTACGCGCTGTTCCCGGTGCTCTATGACATGCAGTCGCGCAAGGGCGGCAACCTCTCGGGCGGCCAGCAACAGCAGCTGGCGATAGCCCGGGCGCTGGCGACCAACCCCAAGGTGCTGTTGCTGGATGAACCCACCGAGGGCATCCAGCCGTCGATCATCAAGGACATTGCGCGCACGCTGAAGGAGATCCGCAACCTGCGCGATTTGACCATTGTGGTGTCGGAGCAGGTGCTGTCGTTCACCCTGGAAATCGCCGACCGCTTCCTGGTGATCGAGAAGGGCCGCTTCGTGATCGAAGAGACCCGGGACCGGGTGGATGAGGCGACCATAAGCCGTTACCTGTCCGTATAGATATAAAACCGCTCAAAATGTGGGAGGGGGCTTGCCCCCTCCCACATTTGTTTTGTGCTGCACCTGCGAGATTTATACGTCATCCGACGTATTCCCCGTTTTCACTGGCTCCACGAGACTGGATCGAACGCACCACACCATTCGTCCAGGAGCCAGCCCATGACCGAAACGCTGATCAAAGTCGACCTCAACCAGCCCGTCACCGAGAACGAGCAGATCCACAACCGCTGGCACCCGGATATCCCGATGGCCTGCTGGGTGAAACCGGGCGATGACTTCATCCTGGAAACCTACGACTGGACCGCCGGCGCGATCAAGAACAACGACGACGCCAGCGATGTGCGCGACGTCGATTTGTCCACCGTGCATTACCTCTCCGGCCCGGTCGGTGTGCACGGCGCCGAACCCGGTGACCTGCTGGTGGTGGACTTGCTCGATATCGGCGCCAAGGCCGATTCGCAATGGGGCTTCAACGGGTTTTTCTCGCGCCAGAACGGCGGCGGTTTCCTCACCGATCACTTCCCCAGCGCGCAAAAAGCCATTTGGGATTTCAAGGGCATGTTCACCCGCTCGCGGCACATTCCGGGCGTGAACTTTGCCGGCCTGATCCACCCCGGCCTGATCGGCTGCCTGCCCGACCCGGTGATGCTCGCCGACTGGAACCGTCGCGAACAGGAACTGATCGACACCAACCCCACCCGTGTGCCACCGCTGGCCAACGCGCCACTGGCCGCCACCGCGCACATGGGCAAGCTCCAGGGCCAGGCCCGTGACGATGCGGCCGCCACGGGCGCGCGCACCGTGCCGCCACGCGAGCATGGCGGTAACTGCGACATCAAGGATCTGTCCCGCGGCTCGAAGATCTTCTTCCCGGTCTACGTCAACGGCGCCGGGCTGTCGGTGGGTGACCTGCACTTCAGCCAGGGCGACGGCGAAATCACCTTTTGCGGCGCTATCGAGATGGCCGGCTGGGTGCATATGAAGGTCGAGCTGATCAAGGGTGGCATGGCCAAATACGGGATCAAGAACCCGGTGTTCAAGCCGAGCCCGATCACCCCGAACTACAAGAACTACCTGATCTTCGAAGGCATCTCGGTAGACGAGCAGGGCCAGCAACACTACCTCGACGTCAACGTCGCCTACCGCCAGGCGTGCCTGAATGCGATCAACTACCTGACCAAGTTCGGCTACTCACCGGCCCAGGGCTATGCGTTGCTCGGTTCGGCACCGGTGCAAGGGCATATCAGCGGCGTGGTGGATATTCCGAATGCCTGCGCGACCCTGTGGCTGCCGACGGAGATTTTCGAGTTCGATATCAACCCCAACGCCAACGGCCCGACCCAGTTCTTGGACGGCAGCATCGACCTGCCCATCGCCCCGGACCTGTAGCCATGCCGACCTACGAATACGCCTGCGACACCTGCGGCACTTTCACGCTGCTGCGGCCCATCGTCCAGCGCAACGAACCCAGCCAATGCCCGTACTGCCAAGGGGCAGGCGGGCAACTGATGATCTCGGCCCCGGCGCTGCAAACCCTGTCGGCCAACCAGCGCAAGGCCATCGCCGGCAACGAGCGCAGCGCCAACGCGCCGCAGACGGTCGGCGAGTACCAGCAAAGCCGCCGCCACCCAGCCGGCTGCAGCTGCTGCGGCACTGGCAAGAAGGTGCTGCCGAGCAAGGCCAACCCGTTGGGCCTTAAAACCAGGACCGGGCCACGCCCGTGGATGATCAGCCACTAGAACAGGAGCGTTGTTATGCGTCATGGCGACATTTCCAGCAGCCCGGACACCGTCGGTGTCGCGGTGGTGAACTACAAGATGCCGCGCCTGCACAGCAAGGCCGAGGTCATCGAGAACGCGCAGAAGATCGCCGAGATTATCCTCGGCATGAAGCAGGGTTTGCCCGGCATGGACCTGGTGGTGTTCCCGGAATACAGCACCATGGGCATCATGTACGACCACGACGAGATGATGGCCACCGCCGCGACAATTCCCGGCGAAGAAACCGCGATTTTCTCCGCCGCCTGCCGCCAGGCAAACACCTGGGGCGTATTTTCCCTGACCGGCGAACGCCACGAAGAGCACCCGCACAAGGCGCCGTATAACACCCTGGTGCTGATCAATAACCTCGGCGAAATCGTGCAGCGTTACCGCAAGTGCATTCCCTGGTGCCCCATCGAGGGTTGGTACCCAGGCGATCGCACCTACGTGTGCGAGGGGCCGAAGGGCCTGCAGGTCAGCCTGATTATCTGCGACGACGGCAACTACCCGGAGATCTGGCGCGATTGCGCGATGAAGGGCGCGGAACTGATCGTGCGTTGCCAGGGCTATATGTACCCGGCCAAGGAGCAGCAGGTGCAGATGTCCAAGAGCATGGCCTGGGCGAACAATTGCTACGTGGCCGTGGCGAATGCGGCGGGTTTCGACGGGGTGTATTCGTACTTCGGCCACTCGGCGATCATTGGATTTGATGGGCGCACGCTAGGGGAGTGCGGCGAGGAGGAAATGGGCATCCAGTACGCCCAGCTTTCGGTGTCGCAGATCCGCGATGCACGGGCCAACGACCAGTCGCAGAACCACCTGTTAAAGCTGCTGCACCGGGGGTACACCGGCATGCATGCCTCGGGCGATGGCGACAAGGGCGTGGCCGACTGCCCGTTCGAGTTCTACCGCACCTGGGTACTGGACGCGCAAAAGGCCCAGGAAAACGTCGAGAAAATCACCCGCAGCAGCGTGGGCGTGGCCGAGTGCCCAGTGGGGCAGTTGCCCCATGGCGGTAAAGAAAAAACTGCGGGGTAGGGCATGCGCTTTACCTTTGAACCGGCGCAGGTGATGGCCCTGCTGCGCAGCCGCATCGTGGGCCAGGACGCGGCGTTGGCCCAGGTGGAAAGCTTGCTCAAGGTGGTCAAGGCCGATATCGGCGAGCGTGATCGCCCCCTGAGCGTCAACCTGTTCATGGGCCCGACCGGCGTGGGCAAGACCGAAATCGTGCGCCTGCTGGCCCAGGCGCTGCACGGGCGTGCCGACGGCTTTTGCCGCATCGACATGCAGACCCTGGCCCAGGAGCATTACGCCGCCGCGCTCACCGGCGCGCCGCCCGGCTATGTGGGCAGCAAGGAGGGCATCAGCCTGTTCAACAGCGAGCTGATCCAGGGCAGCTACAGCCGGCCCGGCATCGTATTGTTCGATGAACTGGAAAAGGCCAGCCAGGAAGTGCTGCGCAGCCTGCTCGGCATCCTCGAAAACGGCCAACTGAGCCTGGCCGGTGGCACGCGCACCCTGGACTTTCGCAACAGCCTGATCTTCATGACCAGCAATATCGGCGCGCAACAGGCGCGTCGCCATCGCCAGCGCTTTGCCCACGGCTGGCGCCGCCTGCTGCGGGTATTTGCGCGGGGCGAGGCGGCGGTATTGGAAGACGCGCTGCATGGGCATTTCGAGCCGGAGTTTCTCAACCGCATCGACCGCATCCTGATGTTCCAGCCCATCGACGCGCAGTGGCTGCAGGCGCTGCTGGAGGTGGAACTGGGCAAACTCGATCAACGCCTGGCGGTGCAGCAGCGCACGTTAAGCGTGGATGTGCAGGCGAGGGCGTGGCTATGCCGTGACCACGATGTACGCTTTGGTGCGCGCGCACTGGGCCGGCGTTTGCGCGTCGAACTGGAACCGGCGATTGCCGAGTGTTTATTGCAGGGGCCTGCCCGGCATATGAAGGCGACCGTGCGCGACGCCTGCCTGGTGGTTGAACCCGCGCACTGATAAAGCACAGGAAGATAGGATCCAATTACGGTATAAACCTCGGATGCTTTAGCTCTTCGAGGCCCCGTTTTTCATGCAAAGCCCTTTGCAACGCCCGCTGTGGCAAATCTACCTGATCTTTCTGGCGCCGATGGTGCTGTCCAATTTCCTGCAGAGTTTCTCCGGCACCCTCAATGGCATCTATGTCGGGCAAATGCTCGGCACCCAGGCGCTGGCGGCGGTGTCGGGGATGTTTCCCATCGTGTTCTTTTTTATTGCCTTGGTGATCGGCCTGGGGGCGGGCGCGTCGGTGTTGATCGGGCAGGCCTGGGGCGCGCAGGAAACCGGCATGGTCAAGGCCATCACCGGTGCCACCTTGACCCTGGGTGCACTGGTGGGCTTGATCGCGGCGATCCTCGGCAGCCTGTTTGCGCGCCCGGCCTTGCAGGCCTTGGGCACGCCCGTGGATGTCCTCGACGACGCCGTGGGCTACGCGCAAATGATGATGCTGATCATGCCGTTGCTGCTGGTGTTTATCCTCTATACCCAGTTGCTGCGCGGCGTGAGTGACACGATTTCGCCGTTGCTGGCGCTGATGGTCTCGACCCTGGTCGGCCTGCTGCTGACACCGGCACTGATTCGCGGCTGGATCGGCCTGCCGCCCCTGGGCATCCAGAGCGCGGTGTACGCCGGCCTGGTGGGTAACGCCTCGGCCATGCTGTTTCTGATCCTGCGCCTGCGGCATAAAAACCATGTGATGGCGCCGGACCGTGAACTGCTCACGGCCTTGCGCCTGGATCGTGTGATTTTAGGCAAGGTCCTGCGCATCGGCCTGCCCACCGGCTTGCAGATGGTGGTGTTGTCGCTGTCGGAATTGGTCATCCTTGCCCTGGTCAACAGCCATGGCTCCCAGGCCACGGCGGCGTATGGCGCAGTGACGCAGATCGTCAATTACGTGCAATTCCCGGCGCTGTCGATTGCCATCACCGCCTCGATCCTCGGTGCCCAGGCGATTGGCGCGGGGCAGTTGGAGCGTATCGGGCCGATCCTGCGCACCGGGTTGTTGATCAATATGTGCCTCACCGGTGGCCTGATCCTGCTGGGTTATGGGTTGTCGCACTGGCTGCTCGGCCTGTTCATCACCGATGACGCGGCGCGGATGAATGCCGAACACCTGCTGCACATCATGTTGTGGAGCATCCTGGTGTTTGGCTTCCAAGCGGTGATCGGCGGCATCATGCGCGCCAGCGGTGTGGTGCTGATGCCGGTGGCGATCTCGATTTTCTGCGTGTTGTGCGTGGAACTGCCGATGGCGTACCTGCTCAACGCGCACTTTGGCCTGGAAGGCGTGTGGATGGCGTTCCCGGTGACTTACCTGGCGATGTTGGCGTTGCAGACCGCGTATTACCGGTTGGTGTGGCGCCACAAGCAGATCAAGCGGCTGATTTGACATGGCAAATCCTTACGCCGCATTGTTCCAGGCCCCCGGCTCCCGGGCGTTTGTACTGGCAGGCATGCTGGCGCGCATGCCGGTGTCGATGACCGGTATTGGCGTGATCACCATGCTGGCGCAAGTGCATGGCGGCTACGGCCTGGCCGGCTCGGTGGCGGCGGTGTTTGCCCTGGCCACGGCGTTTTGCGCGCCGCAGGTGTCGCGCCTGGTCGATCGCTACAGCCA
>NZ_JBAWDE010000150.1:0-5677 GCF_049590575.1 Pseudomonas sp. | reverse complement strand
GGCCCGCGGAGTAATGCCTGTTTTCGGGCACACCGAGCGTGAGCGAGGTGCCGAGTGGTGGGGCAAGAGCCCTTTGGTTACTTTGGGGCTCTTTTCCAAAGTGACTCGCCGTAAGGGCGAAACCATACGCGGCCATTACCGAAGAAACGGATATACACCCGATTTACCCAACCACCCCCAGGCCTTTTCGCCCAGCGGGCTGCCGCTCCCCCCCGTTTATCGTTATACTCGTCGGCTTTCAAAAGTTCGCCAACGAGTGCTGCCCGCCATGGAAATCAACCCGATCCTTAACACCATCAAGGACCTGTCCGAGCGCTCCGAAACTATTCGGGGGTATCTTTGACTACGATCAAAAGCATGAGCGTCTGACCGAAGTCAATCGCGAGCTTGAAGATCCCGCTGTCTGGAACAAACCTGAATACGCCCAGGAATTGGGCCGCGAGCGCTCTGCGCTGGCACAGATCGTCGACACCCTCGACGAGCTGAACACCGGCCTGGGCGACTGCCGTGACCTGCTGGACATGGCCGTCGAAGAAAACGACGAAGGTGCAGTGGGCGATGTCGTCGCCGAGCTGGCCCGTCTTGAGGAAAACCTCGCCAAGCTCGAATTCCGCCGCATGTTCAGCCATGAAATGGACCCGAACAACGCCTACCTGGACATCCAGGCCGGTTCCGGCGGCACCGAGGCCCAGGACTGGGCCAACATCCTGCTGCGCATGTACCTGCGCTGGGCCGACAAACGCGGTTTCGACGCGACCATCATGGAACTGTCGGCCGGTGAAGTCGCCGGTATCAAAGGCGCGACCGTGCACATCAAGGGTGAATACGCCTTTGGCTGGCTGCGCACCGAAATCGGCGTGCACCGCCTGGTGCGCAAAAGCCCGTTCGACTCCGGCAACCGGCGCCACACCTCGTTCTCCGCGGTGTTCGTCTCGCCAGAGATCGACGACAAAGTGGAAATCGAGATCAACCCGGCCGACCTGCGCATCGACACCTACCGTTCCTCCGGTGCCGGTGGCCAGCACGTAAACACCACCGACTCGGCCGTACGTATCACCCACGTACCGACCAACACCGTGGTCAGCTGCCAGAACGAACGTTCCCAGCACGCGAACAAGGACACCGCCATGAAAATGCTGCGGGCCAAGTTGTACGAGCAGGAAATGCAGAAGCGCAACGCCGCTTCGCAGGCGCTGGAAGACACCAAGTCGGATATCGGCTGGGGTCACCAGATCCGTTCTTATGTGCTCGATGCGTCGCGGATCAAGGATCTGCGCACTAACATCGAACGCAGCGACTGCGACAAGGTACTCGACGGCGATATCGACGAATACCTGGAAGCCAGCCTGAAATCAGGCCTGTAAAGACTGTGTAGGCGATCCCCGGCCCGCAGGCCGGGGACAACGAACCTGATGGAAAATTTAAAGACATGAGCGACCAACAACTCGATCCGCAAGCCCTGCAACAGGAAGAAAACTCCCTGATCGCCCTGCGCAAGGAAAAGCTTGCTGCCGAGCGCGCCAAGGGCAATGCCTTCCCGAACGACTTCCGCCGCGAAAACTACTGCGAAGATCTGCAGAAGCAATACGCGGACAAGACCAAGGAAGAGCTGGCAGAGGCTGCAATCCCGGTCAAGGTTGCCGGTCGCATCATGCTCAACCGTGGCTCGTTCATGGTGATCCAGGACATGACCGGGCGCATCCAGGTCTACGTCAACCGCAAGACCCTGCCTGAAGAAACCCTGGCCTCGGTGAAAACCTGGGACATGGGCGACATCATTGCCGCCGAAGGCACCCTGGCGCGCTCCGGCAAGGGCGACCTGTACGTTGAAATGACCAACGTGCGCCTGCTGACCAAGTCCCTGCGCCCGCTGCCCGACAAGCACCACGGCCTGACCGACACCGAACAGCGCTACCGCCAGCGCTACGTTGACCTGATCGTCAACGAAGACGTGCGCCAGACCTTCCGCGTGCGTTCGCAGGTGATTGCGCACATCCGTAGTTTCCTGATGGCGCGCGACTTCTTGGAAGTCGAAACGCCGATGCTGCAAACCATCCCCGGTGGTGCCGCAGCCAAGCCGTTTGAAACCCACCACAACGCGCTGGACCTGGAAATGTTCCTGCGTATCGCGCCTGAGCTTTATCTGAAGCGTCTGGTGGTCGGTGGTTTTGAAAAGGTCTTCGAGATCAACCGCAACTTCCGTAACGAAGGCGTCTCGACCCGTCACAACCCTGAATTCACCATGTTGGAGTTCTACCAGGCTTACGCCGACTACGAAGACAACATGGACCTGACCGAAGAACTGTTCCGCGAGCTGGCGCAGCTGGTGCTGGGCAGCACCGACGTGCCGTACGGCGACAAGGTGTTCCACTTCGGCGAGCCGTTCGTGCGCCTGTCGGTGTTCGACTCGATCCTCAAGTACAACCCTGAGCTGACCGCTGACGACCTGAACGACATCGACAAGGCCCGCGCCATCGCCAAGAAAGCCGGCGCCAAGGTGCTGGGCTTCGAAGGCCTGGGCAAGCTGCAGGTGATGATTTTCGAAGAGCTGGTCGAGCACAAGCTGGAGCAGCCGCACTTCATTACCCAGTACCCGTTCGAAGTGTCGCCGCTGGCGCGTCGCAACGACGACAACCCGAACGTCACCGACCGCTTCGAGCTGTTTATCGGCGGCCGCGAAATCGCCAACGCCTACTCCGAGCTTAACGACGCGGAAGACCAGGCCGAGCGTTTCATGGCCCAGGTGGCCGACAAGGACGCCGGCGACGACGAAGCCATGCACTACGACGCCGACTTCGTGCGCGCATTGGAATACGGCATGCCGCCAACGGCCGGTGAAGGCATCGGCATCGACCGTCTGGTGATGCTGTTGACCAACTCGCCGTCGATCCGCGATGTGATCTTGTTCCCGCACATGCGGCCACAAGCGTAAACGTAGCGAAATCCGAAGCCGCCTTTTATAAGGCGGCTTTTTTATGTGGCGTCTTTAAGCGTCAAGCAAACAGCGCCAGGTTTTGATCTATTCAAGGATGTGTGTCGTGAACCGCGTAACCGCTCAAGAAGGCGCCGCCGGCATTGCTGCTGCCGTGGCTGAAAGCGTCCAGTACCAGGGCCGCAAGGCCAGTCGTCGGGGCAGCGAGCAACGCAGGCAAGACATTCTCGACGCGGCCATGCGCATTGTGGTGCGCGATGGCGTGCGGGCCGTGCGCCATCGGGCGGTGGCGGCGGAGGCGGGGGTGCCGTTGTCGGCCACCACTTATTACTTCAAGGATATCGATGACCTGCTCACCGATACCTTCGCCCAATACGTGGAGCGCAGCGCCGCCTTCATGGGCAAGCTGTGGGTGCGCAACGAAGGCCTGCTGCGCGAGATGGTCGCCTATGGCGATGGCAGCGCAGCGTCGCGCTCGCAACTGGCCGATGATATTGCGCGGCTGACCGCCGATTATGTACAGCGTCAGTTGAGCAACCGTCGTGACTACCTGATGGCCGAGCAGGCCTTTCGCCAGGAAGCTTTGCTCAACCCGCGCCTGGCTGAGTTGGTGCGCTCGCACCAGCAGATTCTGTTGCAGGGGACGGGGCAGTTTTTCCAGGTGTTGGGCTCCCGCGAGCCGCAACAGGATGCCAAAGTGTTGACGGCGATAATCGGTCGGATGGAATATCAAGGCCTGCTGGGCGGCGCAGAGCCTCTGACCGCCGACGAGATGCTTGAGATCCTCAAGCGTTACATGCATTTGGTGTTGGCCTCGGTCTGACACCGGGGGATGTCCAATGAGAACCTGGCGTGTGGCGGTTATCGCCCTGTCATTCCTGCTGTTGAGCGGTTGCCTGGTGACCTTCAAGGCCCCGCTGCCCGCCCCCGAGGCGGCGCCGCAGGCGTTGCTCGGCCAATGGGCCAGCAAGAATGCCTGGGGCGAACCGCTCAACTTGCAGATCACCCGCGCGGGCAATCACCAATACAAGGCCGTGAGCTACCCTTCAGCCAAGCCGGGCCAGCGTGATGAGTACCTCTTTACGGTCTCGCGCCATGGCAGCCGCTGGTACTTGTCGGCACGGTTGCCGGCCAAGCTGGGCGGGCATTTCATGCTTGCGGGATTTGAATTCGATGAAAAGCATGAATTGGTGGTCTACAACCTTGACCTTGAGCAGATCCACCAAGCCATAGGCCAGAAAGCCTTGCGCGGCAGCACGGTGGAAACCGTCGAAGGCGCCGGGGTGCTGGTGGACAGCCCCATGAACCAGGTATTTGCCTACCTGGATGACCCGGCCAATGCCGATGTGTTCGTTGAAGCCGTGCGCTATCAGCGCGCGGGCAAATAACGTTTAAAGAGGAAGCACCGGGTGGACGATTACCAGCAGACGATACGCACCTTGTCTGATCGCATTGTGCTGGCGCAAACACCGATTCGCGTCCTCGACGCCGTGAAGTGGGACGAAAACATCCGCCAGGGATTCCTCAAGGGCAAGGGTAAGGAAATGCCCGCCATCGACCGCGACTACTACCTGAACCGGCCGCTGTCGTTCGACTCCAGCGCGGTGAAGCTGGAATTCCAGAACATCGAGCGTGATATCACGCGCCGCCTTGGCCAGTTCAGCCCGGTGGGGCAGATCATGCGGCGCATGTGCCGCGAGTACCGCATGGTGGTGCGCATGCTTGAAGCGCGTGGCACCGAGGACTTCGGCCTGATCTCCCAGGAACTCTACGGCGCCGCCTCCGATGCGTTCCACGCCGGCGACCCGACCCTGGCTGACCTGGGCTTGATGCTTTCGGACTACCTGAACAATATCGACGGCCGTGGCGACCTCAAGGACGAAGCCAAGACGCTTACCGCCAAGGACGCTGTGGCCCTGCTGCAAACCCGCCTGAACAAAGTGTTTGGCGAGGCCGAGGAAACCATCCGCGTGTTCGAGTCCGACGGCATCGTCGCCGATGCCGCGGCGGGCGCCGACTACATCAAGATCCGCGCCGACGCGATGTTCAACGACCGAGACGTGCGCGCGCTGGAAGTGCACGAAGGCCTGGTGCACGTCGGCACCACGCTCAATGGTCAGAACCAGCCGATCTGCACCTTCCTGTCCAAGGGGCCGCCGTCGTCGACCGTGACCCAGGAAGGCCTGGCGATCCTGATGGAGATCATCACCTTTGCCTCCTACCCCAGCCGCTTGCGCAAACTGACCAACCGCACCCGCGCCATTCATATGGTCGAGGAGGGCGCCGACTTCCTGCAGGTGTTCGAGTTCTTTCGTGAGCAAGGCTTTGAAGTGGCGGAAAGCTACGGCAATGCCAGTCGGGTATTCCGTGGCTCGACGCCGACCGGTCTGCCGTTCACCAAGGACCTGTCCTACCTCAAGGGCTTTATCATGGTCTACAACTACATTCAGCTGGCCGTGCGCAAAGGCAAGCTGGAACAAGTGCCGCTGCTGTTCTGCGGCAAGACCACCCTGGAAGACATGCGCACCTTGCGCCAACTGGTCGACGAAGGCCTGGTGGTGCCGCCCAAATACCTGCCGGAGCAGTTCCGCGACATGAACGCGCTGGCAGCCTGGATGTGCTTCTCCAACTTCCTCAACCATTTGAGCCTGGACCGGATCGAGGCGGATTACTCGAATATCCTGTAGAGATATGCCAGAAGGAACCGGGTCAAAGTGTGGGAGCGGGCTTGCTCGCGAAAGCGGT
>NZ_JBAWDE010000149.1:0-1790 GCF_049590575.1 Pseudomonas sp. | reverse complement strand
CCTCACTGCCTTGGCTTACCGCCGCCAGCGTGGCCAGGGTCGGCTCGTCGACATCGGCCAGGCGTTCACGGAAAAACGCCTCGTGCGCCGCCTGGCGCGCCGGCAAACGGGCTTGCGCGACCACGTTGCGATACGGCACCGGCGACGGCAATTGGCGCTGCTCACCGAGCAGGTGCGCACGGATTTCATCCACCAGCACTCGCGTCGAGGTGGCGTCGTTGACCAGGTGATGGAAGCGCAGGCGGGCAATCCAGCGCTGGTGTTGCGGTTCTTCGGCATAGTCCAGGGCCATCAGCGGGGCCTGGCGCAAGTCCAGCGCCGCGCAGGTTTCGTCCAGCGGTTCGACGCGCAACCGCGCCTCACGCCATACCACTTGCATCGGCTGTTCAAGGGCGTCCCACGCGAGGCTGGTGCGCAGGATGTCGTGGCGGTTGATCACCTGTTGCAGGGCCTGGGCAAACGCGTCGAGCTGTTCGCGGCGCGCAAAGCTGAACAGCGCGTGTTGCTGGTAGGGATCACGCTCGTCGGTGAGGTGGTGGTAGAGCAAACCTTCCTGCAACGGCGCCAGCGGGTAGATCTCCTGCACATTGGCCGCGCCGCCGGGGATGCCGGCGACAATCCGCTCGACGCTGGCCTGGTCCAGTTCGGCCAGCGCCAGCAAATCCGCGGGGATATGGGTGCAATCCAGCGGCACCCGATTGGCCGGCACCGGCACCTCACTGCCTTGGCTTACCGCCGCCAGCGTGGCCAGGGTCGGTTGGCCGAACAGCACCTGCACGTCGGCGTGCAGCCCGGCCTGGCGCATGCGTTGCACCAACTGCACCGCCAGCAACGAATGGCCGCCCAGTTCGAAAAAGTGGTCATGCCGCCCAACCTGCTGCACCTGCAACAGCTCGGCCCAGATCTGCGCCAGGGTGGTTTCCACGCCCTCGCGCGGCGCCTCGAACAGGCGCGTCACAAAGGCTGCCTGCGTGGGTGCCGGCAACGCCTTGCGGTCGAGTTTGCCATTTGCGGTGAGGGGCAATACGTCCAGCTTCACGTAGGCCACCGGCAGCATGTAGTCCGGCAACGAGGCTTGCAGATGGCCACGCAGCGCGTCGATTTCGACGGCCTGGCGCGGCACCAACCAGGCCAGCAATTGCCCCTCGCGGTACTGCACCACGGCGTCCTGCACGGCCGGATGGCTGGCCAGCGCCGATTCGATTTCGCCCAGTTCGATGCGCACGCCACGGATTTTCACCTGGTCGTCATTGCGCCCCAGGTACTCGAGGTTGCCATCCGGCAGCCAGCGCGCCAGGTCACCGGTGCGGTACAGGCGACCAGGGCCAGAGGGATCATCGATGAAGCGTTCGGCGGTCAGTTCGGGACGGTTCAGGTAGCCGCGCGCCACGCCTTTGCCGCCGACGTACAGCTCGCCCGTCGCGCCAATCGGCAGCGGGCGCTGCCGGGCATCCAGCAGGTAAACCGTGGCGTTGCCGATGGGGCTGCCGATATGCAGCGGCTGGCCCGCCTCCACGCGGCCGGACGTTGCGACCACCGTGGCTTCGGTGGGGCCATAGTTGTTGATCACGTCGAACGTCTGCGCCTGGGTGAAGCTGCGCAAACGGTCGCCGCCGATCAGCAAGGTGCGCAAGGTCGGGTGGCCCTGCTGCTGGCTGAAGGCGTACTCGGCCACCGGCGTCGGCAGGAAGCACACTTGCAAAGGCTGCGCGCGCCACCAGCCGAGCAACGCGTCGATATCTTCCGCGCCGTCGTGGGCCGGCGGCAGGTGCAGCGTCGCGCCCACGCAC
>NZ_JBAWDE010000148.1:0-4138 GCF_049590575.1 Pseudomonas sp. | reverse complement strand
AAGAAATTACGCCCGGTGGGCAGCACATCGAGACGCCCACGGCTCGGCGCGCCGCTCGGGCCTGCGGGCACAAAACGGCCGCTCAAGGCGTCCAGCAAGCCGCGCATTTCGGCCGCGCCGCAAGCATCCAGGCGCGGGGCAACCACGATGCGCAGGCTTTCGATGACGGCTTTCACGTCTTCCCAGCCGGGTTCTTCCAACTGTTCCAGCGGCCCTTCCAGCGCCTGCTCGATCAAGCGCGCCGCGTACAACTCGAGGCGCTCACGGGTGTCACCGGCGCTGCGCCACAACTGTGCATCGATCTTCTGCAACACCTCGGGACGGCGTCCGGTCCAGGGGTCGGCCAGGCCGCAATCGAGCGGGTCGAAACCCAGCTCGAAAGCCTTGGCCAGCACCCGCAACAGACTCGACTGCGGGCCACGGCCATCGCCACGCGGGATGCGCAGCAGGGCCAGCAGCGTGTCAATGCGCAAACGGCCCTCAGGCGACTGGCCAAAGATATGCAGGCCGTCGCGGATCTGCGACTCCTTCAAGTCACACAAGTAGGTGTCCAGGCGCGGCAACCAGACCGCCGCATCCACATCGCTCGCCAACTCGAGTTCTTGATCGATGTGGGTTTCGCGCACCAGCGTAAGAATGTCTTTTTGCAGCTCAAGGGCGCGGCGCGGATCGAGTAGTTGTGCCTCGTAATACTCGTCCGCCAACAGCTCGAGGTTGCGCAACGGCCCGTAGGTTTCGGCGCGGGTCAGCGGCGGCATCAGGTGGTCGATGATCACCGCCTGGGTGCGGCGCTTGGCCTGGGCACCCTCGCCCGGGTCGTTGACGATAAACGGGTAGATATTCGGCAGCGGCCCCAGCAACGCATCCGGCCAGCAGTTCTCCGACAGGCCCACGCCCTTGCCGGGCAGCCATTCCAGGTTGCCGTGCTTGCCCACGTGGATCACGCCGTGGGCGCCGTAGGTGTGGCGCAGCCAGAAGTAAAACGCCAGGTAGCCGTGGGGCGGCACCAGGTCCGGGTCGTGGTAGACCGCGCTGTGGTCCACCTGGTAACCGCGCGCCGGCTGGATACCGACAAAGGTCAGGCCCAGGCGCAGGCCGGCGATCATCATGCGGCCGTCGCGGCACATCGGGTCGTTGTGCGGCGCGCCCCAGCGTTCCAGCACCGCCTGTTGGTTGGCTGCGGGCAGGCGCTGGAACATCGCCTGGTAATCCTCCAGCCCCAAGCTTTGATGGCACGGGCGCAGGTCGAGGCTGTCGAGGTCGTTGGTCACGCCGCCGAGCAACTCATGGATCAGCGCAGTGCCGCTGTCCGGCAACTCCTCAGGCACCGGATAACCTTCGGTTTGCAGGGCGCGCAGGATATTTAACGCCGCCGCCGGCGTGTCCAGCCCTACCCCGTTGCCGATACGGCCGTCGCGGGTCGGGTAATTGGCGAGGATTAGCGCGATGCGTTTATCCGCGTTCGGTACCCGCGCCAGTTCGACCCAGCGCCGCGCCAGTTCGGCGACAAAATCCATACGCTCAGGCGCGGCGCGGTAGCACACCACGTCCGACTGGCTGCGCTCGCTGCGCCAGGCCAGGTCCTTGAAGCTGATCGGCCGACTGATAATGCGCCCGTCCAGTTCCGGCAAGGCAATGTGCATCGCCAGGTCGCGCGGGCCAAGGCCTTGCTCGCTGGCCTCCCAGCCGGGCTGGTTATCCTGGGCGCAAATCGCCTGGATCACCGGGATATTGCGGCGAAACGGGCGTAAATGCGGGGCCTCGGGGCTGGACTGGGCAAAGCCGGTGGTGTTCAGGATCACCGCCGCCTGCACGTCGTCCAGCAGGTCCTCGACCACCGCGAGGCAGCCGGGCTCTTTCAGACTGGCCACCGCCATCGGCAGCGGGTTGAGGCCCGCTGCCTGCAAGCGCTGGCAGAACACGTCGATAAAGCCAGTGTTGGCCGCCTGCAAATGCGAGCGGTAGAACAGCACCGCCGCCACCGGCCAGTCGGCGTTCCAGTCCGCCTGCCAGTCATTCAAGCGTGCATTGGTTTTATGCGGGTGATAAATCGCGGTGCGCGGCAGGGTTTGCGGCTCGCTCCAGGCGTAGTCGCGGCCCAGGTACTCGGTGGCCAGGCAGCGATAGAAATCCAGTGCGTTGCCCAGGCCGCCCTGGCGCAGGAAGTGCCACAGACGGTCGCGGGTTTCGGCGTTTACCGTGCTCAAGCCGCTGAGTTCCGGGTCGGGGCGGTCATCGCCCGGCACCAGGATCAGCTGCACGCCACGCTCGGCCAATTCCACCAGCCGCTCAATGCCGTAACGCCAATAACCGATGCCGCCATGCAGGGAAATCAGGATGACCTTGGCGTGGCGCAGCACCTCATCGACGTACAGGTCGACCGAGGCATGGTTCTGCACCTGCATCGGGTTGGCCAGGCGAAAACTGGGGTAATCCCCGGGCAGCTGCTGGGCCGCTTCGGCCAGCAGCGCCAGGCTGGAATCGCCGCTGCACAGGACCACCAGTTCAGCGGGGGTCTGGCCTAGGTCGGCAATGTTGTCGTCCGAAACGAAACCACCGGGCTGGGTCCTGAGCAGGTGCATGGGTTAAACGCTGAGCGCAGCGCGCAGTTGCGCTTCGAGGCCTGCCGCGTCCAGCTCCTGGCCGATCAGCACCAGGCGGGTGATGCGTGCTTCATCGGCGCCCCAGGCACGGTCGAAGTGCTTGTCGAAACGCGTGCCCACGCCCTGGATCAGCAGGCGCATCGGCTTGTTCGGGATCGCCGCGAACCCCTTGACGCGCAGGATGCCGTGCTGCACCACCAGTTGGGTCAGGGCGTCGAGCAGCAACGCTTCGTCGGCCTGCGGCAGGTCGATGGAGATCGAATCGAACGCGTCGTGATCGTGGTCGTCCTCACCGTCATGGTGATGATCGTGATGGCTGTGGCGGCCGTCGATGTGCTCTTCGGAGCCGGCGCCCAGGCCGATCAGCACGTCCAGCGGCAGGCGGCCGCTGCTGGCTTCGATAACCTTCACCGCCGGCGGCAGCTCTTCGGCAACTTCCAGGCGCACGCGGGCCAGGTCTTCGGGGCTGATCAGGTCGGCTTTATTCAGGATCACCAGGTCGGCGCTGGCCAGCTGGTCGGCAAACAGTTCGTGCAGCGGCGATTCGTGGTCCAGGTTCGGGTCGAGTTTGCGCTGCGCGTCGACCTGGTCCGGGAAGGCGGCGAAGGTGCCGGCGGCCACGGCCGGGCTGTCGACCACGGTGATCACCGCGTCCACCGTGCAGGCGCTGCGGATTTCCGGCCACTGGAAGGCTTGCACCAAGGGTTTTGGCAGGGCCAGGCCCGAGGTCTCGATGAGGATATGGTCAAGGTCACCACGGCGCGCGACCAGTTCGCGCATCACCGGGAAGAACTCTTCCTGCACGGTGCAGCACAGGCAGCCGTTGGCCAATTCGTAGACGCGGCCGTTGGCTTCTTCCTCGGTGCAACCGATGGAGCACTGCTTGAGGATTTCACCGTCGATGCCCAACTCGCCGAATTCGTTGACGATCACCGCGATGCGACGGCCCTGGGCGTTGTCGAGCATATGGCGCAGCAAGGTGGTTTTGCCCGAGCCGAGAAAGCCGGTAACGATGGTGACGGGGAGTTTGGCCAGTGTTTTCATCGGATGCCCTTTGGGGCGGGCATACGGGACGATAGGCCCTGCGGCGGCGCGCAGAAGCGGATTTCGTCACCGGATCACCCCGCCCGGTTGAAGTAGAAAATCGGTTGCGAGGCAGGTCTCCTGGCTTGGGGCTTACGGGTCTTGCGACCGGCGCTGGCTGCGCCTTCCCGCCGTATCGGCAGTGGCGTGGCAGTCAGCTGAACCCTTCACAGTTGCGGGGGCAGCCGCGGCTTGAACCGCGTTCCCTTCTTAGCTTCGGCCTGGGCCGAAGAACCTCGAAGGTGCAAGGCTACGCAGTGCTTGGGGGATGGTCAATGATGGGTTGGGTGCTGAGTACATATCCGTTGCTGCGGTTATGGCTGCCTATGGTTTCGCCCTTACGGCGAGTCACTTTGGAAAAGAGCCCCAAAGTAACCAAAGGGCTCTTGCCCCACCACTCGGCACCTCGCTCACGCTCGGTGTGCCCGAAAACAGGCATTACTCCGCGGGCC
>NZ_JBAWDE010000147.1:0-27983 GCF_049590575.1 Pseudomonas sp. | reverse complement strand
GGGCCGCTTCGCGCCCCAACGCAGGGCAAGCCTGCTCGCCACACCAAACCTGCTTGGCACAAGGAGCCTGCTTTTCACAACAAGCCGGCATTGCCACAGGTTCACAGCCAGGCAGCATCCCAAAGTGGGTAATCGCCAATGTGCTCCACCAACCCCGCGCGCAGTGGGTTGGCAATGATATAGCGCGCCATCTTTCGCAGGTCTTCATCGGCCCGAACCGCGCGGTCGTGGTAGCCGCGCTGCCAGAACCTTTCTCTGCTGCCACGGACCTGGTTAACGCTTAGGGCGCTGCGTGATTTGGTCCGCCGTATGACGTCTGCCAGCGTCGTGTCGTTGAGCTCGAATAACCAATGAAAATGATCCGGCATGATCACCCACGCCAGCGAGTCGACCAGGCCGGCATCATGGGCGCGCTTGAATTCGGCAACCAGCAACCGGCCCAAGCGAAAGTCGCGGAACAGTGAAAAACGTTGATGCACGACGGCGGTGACCAGATAAGCGCGGCCTGACTCTGAATAGCGGCCACGACGTAACAGGTGGGAGTTTGGCTGACGAGGCAATCCGTTGCTCCTTGCTGGATTAGATGCTTTCACGCTAGCAGCGAAAGTGGATTGCCTGCGCGGATATCCATGTCCCTATGTGTCACAAGCCCACCTGTGGCAGAGCATTTGTGGCGAGCAGGCTTGCCCTGCGTTGGGCTGCGAAGCAGCCCCTTGTCCAGGCAACGCGGTGTTTCTGGAAGTCGGCGGTGACTGGTTTGGGGCCGCTTCGCGCCCCAACGCAGGGCAAGCCTGCTCGCCACACCAAGCCTGCTTGCCACAAGGAGACTGCTTGACACAACAAACCTGCTCGCCAGGGTCAGTCGGTTTGACTGGCCAGCTGGCGCAGCACACTGTCGAGGGAGGTATCCGCCAGTGGCGGCAAACGCCGTTTCACCGGGGTTTTCTTGACGATGGCGGTGTTGGTTTCCGCGTAGGCATTGAGCCGGTCGAGCAGGGTGTCCAACTGGTCCATGGTGCGCACGTGCAGGCGGGCGATGAAGCAGTCTTCGCCGGTAACTTTGTCGCACTCGGTGAATTCGGGGATCGCCTGGATCTGGCGCTCTACCTCCTGCAGCTTTCCCGGCAACGGACGGATACGCACGATCGCCTGCAGCAGGTAGCCGAAGTGCCTGGGGTCGATATCGACGGTGTAGTGGGTGAGCACGCCACGTTCTTCCAGCCGGCGCAAACGCTCGCCGACGCTGGGCGAGGACAGCCCGGTAATGCCCGCCAATGCCTTGAGCGACAGCCGCGAGTCGTCCATCAAGGCGGCGATCAGTTGCTGGTCGATGGTGTCAATCATGCTGCCTGCCTAATAAGAAAAGGTAATTGAGGGTTTTTGCCTTTTTTAGCCACTGGAGTCGCCGACCAGCAGATTGCCATACTTGAGCCTCATTTGAGGAGCCTTCATCGTGGACACATCTATCCGTCGCGGTTCGTGGGAAATGGTCGCCGCCATGCTGATTTCGGGCACCATCGGCTGGTTTGTGCTGGTGTCGGGCGTGTCGGTGATCGAAGTGGTGTTCTGGCGCTGCGTGATCGGCGCGCTGACCTTGCTGCTGGTGTGCGCGCTGTTGGGCTACCTGCGGCTGACGCTGCTGACGTGGGCCAAGCTCGTTCTGGCGATGCTCAGTGGCGTGGCGATTGTCGGCAACTGGCTGCTGCTGTTCGAATCGTATTCGCGCGCTTCCATCGCCATCAGCACGGCGGTGTACAACGTGCAGCCGTTCATATTGGTCATGCTGGCAGCGCTGTTGCTGGGTGAAAAAATCACCGTGCAGAAACTGGCGTGGCTGAGTGTGGCGTTCCTCGGGATGTTGGCGATTGTCACCGCCCATGGCGATCAACAGACCGGCGACGATTACCTGGCAGGCATCGCGTTGGCGCTGGGCGCCGCCTTCCTGTATGCGATTGCGGCGCTGATCATCAAGCGCTTGAAAGACGTGCCGCCGCACTTGATGGCGCTGATCCAGGTGACCACCGGCGCGGTGTTGCTCGCACCGCTGGTGCCCTGGAACAGCCTGCCGGTTTCGACCACGGCGTGGACGGCACTGGTCACGCTGGGCGTGGTGCACACCGGGCTGATGTATGTGTTGCTGTACGGGGCGATTCAGAAACTGCCGACGGCGATTACCGGCGCACTGTCGTTTATCTACCCGATTGCGGCGATCCTGGTGGATTGGATCGCCTTCGGGCATCGCCTGGGGTGGCTGCAATGGCTGGGCGTCGCCGCGATTCTGCTGGCGGCGGCGGGGTTGCAGCGGGGCTGGTGGTGGCCCCGCTTCAGAAGGGTCAGTGCGTGCCCTGGAAAATGATATTTTCCGGGTTGAAATGACCCACTCCACTGCCTGGCTGCGGCAAACCCAGGATATGCCCCTTGATCTTGCCCACCACGTGCATCTCGCACGGTTTGCAGTCGAACTTCAGGGTCAGCACTTCATCGCCATGGATCAGTTGCATCGGCGCGACCTTGGTCTTCACGCCCGTGACACCCTTGGCCTGTTTAGGGCACAGGTTGAACGAGAAGCGCAGGCAGTGCTTGGTGATCATCACCGGCACTTCGCCGGTTTCTTCATGGGCTTCGAAGGCGGCGTCGATCAGCTTCACCCCGTGACGGTGGTAGAAGTCGCGGGCTTTCTGGTTGTAGACGTTGGCCAGGAACGACAGGTGCGCTTCCGGGTACACCGGCGGCGGGGTGGTCTCGGCCTTGCGCCCGCCGCGTGGGTGAGCGGCCACACGCGCAGCGGTCAGGGCTTCGATCACTTCGCGGCGCAATGCCTTGAGCTGCGAGTTGGGGATGAAGAACGCCTGCGGCGCGTCCAGCTCGATCTGCGTGGCGTGGTACTCGGTGGTACCGAGCTGGCCAAGCAGGTCGCGCAGGGTGTCCAGCGCCTGTTCCGGCTTGTTGGCCACGCCGAAGGGGCCGGGCAGGGTGACGCTGGCGCTGATGCCTTCTTCGCTGGTCGCGGTGACTTCCAGCTGCGCTTCGCGCAGGCGTGCGACCCATGCCAGGCCGATACGGCGTTCAGCCGAGGTCTTGAGCAGCGCCTGTTGCCAGTTATGGTCCAGGTTGCGGTTCAGCGGATGGTTCGGACGCAACTGATGCAGGCCGGCCGGCATTTCATTCGGCTCGACGCGGTAGCGGTAGCGCTTCTGGCCATCTTCCTCGAACTCGCCTTTGGCTTCGGCGATGTTCGCGCGAAAACCCACGACTTCGCGCTTGATCAGCACATTGAGGCCATCGCCGTTGGACAGCGGTTCATGGGTGACCACTTGCAGGTCGCGCTTGCCGGCTTTTTCCACCACGCCCACCGGCAGGCCGGTAAAGGTCGGGGTGTCAAAGGCGCCGATGTCGATCTTGCGGTCAGTGACGAAGTAGTCGGTGCTGCCACGGTGGAAGGTTTTTTCCGGGTCGGGCAGGAAGAAATGCGCGGTACGGCCGCTGGACGCGCGTGCCAGGTCGGGGCGGTCTTCGAGGACTGCGTCGAGGCGCTGGCGGTAATAGGCGGTGATGTTCTTCACATAGCCCATGTCCTTGTAACGGCCTTCGATCTTGAACGAGCGCACGCCGGCTTCGACCAGCGCGCGGATGTTGGCGCTCTGGTTGTTGTCTTTCATCGACAGCAGGTGTTTTTCAAAGGCCACGACGCGGCCCTGGTCGTCTTTCAAGGTGTACGGCAGGCGGCACGCCTGGGAGCAGTCGCCACGGTTGGCGCTGCGGCCGTTCTGCGCGTGGGAGATGTTGCACTGCCCGGAGAACGCTACGCACAGGGCGCCGTGGATGAAAAACTCGATGGCGGCATCGGTCTCGTCGGCAATCGCGCGGATTTCCTGCAGGTTCAGCTCACGGGCCAACACCAATTGCGAAAAACCGGCCTGGTCGAGAAACTTCGCGCGGCCCAGGGTGCGGATATCGGTCTGGGTGCTGGCGTGCAGCTCGATGGGCGGAATATCCAGCTCCATCACGCCCAGGTCTTGCACGATCAGCGCGTCGACACCGGCATCGTAGAGCTGATGGATCAGCTTGCGCGCCGGTTCCAGCTCGTTGTCATGCAAGATGGTGTTGATGGTGGTGAACACGCGGGCGTGGTAACGACGGGCGAATTCGACCAATTGAGCGATATCGCTCACGTCGTTGCACGCGTTGTGGCGCGCGCCGAAGCTCGGGCCGCCAATGTAGATGGCGTCGGCGCCATGCAGGATGGCCTCGCGCGCGATGGCGACATCGCGGGCGGGGCTGAGCAATTCCAGGTGATGCTTGGGCAAGGACATAGTTTTTTTAGTCAGGCTTGTCACGGTTGAGGCGCGCATTGTAGCCGTGAATTGCCTGACCGGCACCCGTTCAGGCTTGAGCGGCCATCGCGGTGACTTCCACACGCATGCCTTCTACCGCCAATGCGGCAACGCCAACGGCCGCGCGCACGGGCCAGGGCTTGGCGAAGAAGCGTTTGTAGACCTCGTTGAACGCGGCGCGGTCGGCCATATCGGTCAGATAAATGGTCAGGTGCATGACCCGGTCCATGGAGCTGCCGGCCTTTTCCAGGGCGACCTTGAGGGCCTGCAGGGTGCATTCGCTTTGCGCGGTGATGTCGCCCAGTTCCAGGCTGCCGTCGGCGTGGGTCGGGATCTGCGTGGAGAACAGAATGCCGTTGAAGCCGATGACGTCGGAAGAAATCGATTCGGCATCCGGATCAGGAGTGTAGGACAGGTCGTGGTTGGCCATGGGCGCCTCTTGTTGGCTCTGACAGAAGGCGCACATGGTCCCCGAAAACTACCGCAGGGGCAAACCGCAGGTCACTGCCAGCGGCGGAACAGCACGCTGGCATTCACGCCGCCAAAGCCGAAGCCATTGGACAGCGCGTATTCAATCGGCATGTGCCGTGCCTCGCCACGCAGCAGGTCCAGGCCGTCGGCGAGGGCGTCGGGGTTGTCCAGGTTCAGCGTCACCGGGGCGACCTGGTCGCGCAGGGCAAGCACGGTAAAAATCGCTTCGATGCCGCCGGCTGCGCCCAGCAAATGGCCGGTGGCGGACTTGGTCGAGCTGATGGCCGGGCTGCCGCTGGCACCAAACACGGTTCTGATCGCTGCCAGTTCGCCTTTGTCACCTACCGGGGTCGAGGTGGCGTGGGCATTCAGGTACTGCACCGCGGATGCCTCGATACCCGCCTGGCGCAACGCCTGCTGCATTGCACGGCGCGCGCCGTCACCGTCTTCCGGGCCGGCCGTCATGTGGTAGGCGTCGGCGCTGGTGCCATAGCCCACCAGCTCGGCAATCGGCTGTGCACCGCGGGCCAGCGCGTGTTGCAGTTCTTCGATGACCAGGATGCCGGCGCCTTCGCCCATGACGAACCCGTCGCGCACCTGGTCGAAAGGCCGCGAAGCCAGCGCCGGGCGGTCATTGAAGTCACTGGACAAGGCCCGCGCCGCCGCAAAGCCGGCCAGGCTGACACGGTGGATCGCCGCTTCGGCACCGCCGCACACCGCCACATCGACTTCGCCGGCGCGGATCATGCGCGCTGCGTCACCAATCGCCTGCACGCCCGCCGCACAGGCGGTCACCGGCGCGCCCAGCGGGCCTTTCAAACCGTAGTTGATCGACACATGCCCGGCGGCCATGTTGCTCAGGAACGACGGAATCGTGAACGGCGACAGGCGCCGCGGGCCCTTGCTGTCGGTGGTGCGCACCGCATCGGCAATCGCCGGGAAACCGCCGACACCCGAGGCGATGATGGTAGCGGTGCGTTCCTGCGCTTCGGCGGTGTCTGGCGCCCATCCGGCTTGCTTGAGGGCTTCATCCGCCGCCGCCAGGGCAAACAGGATAAACCGGTCCATCTTGCGCTGTTCCTTGGCCGCCAGCAGACGGTCGGGATCAAACCCGGCGTCAGGGTCCTGCAGGACGCTTTGCACCTGGCCGCCGATGCTGACGGCCAGGTCGCCGATCAATTCTTCGGGCAGGCGGCGAATCCCCGACTGCCCGTTCAACAGGCGCTGCCAGGTTGATTCGACATCAGCGCCCAGCGGCGTCAGGGCGCCCATGCCCGTCACAACGATACGTTTACTCATGCTCAATCGACTCCGTTTGCGTTGAGGGTACAGACTCTATGGACGTCACTATCATCATGAAAGTAACATAGCCTTACACAACTTTGCACCGACCTACAGGAACCTTCATGCAACGCACCTCCCTTACCCGCGACGAATGCCCCATCGCCCGCAGCCTCGACCGGGTAGGGGAGTGGTGGAGCATTCTGATCATGCGCGACGCGCTGCAGGGCTTGCGCCGTTTCGATGAGTTTTCGCGCAGCCTCGGCATCGCGCCGAACATGCTGACGCGGCGCCTGGGGGCGTTGGTAGAAGCCGGCATGCTCGAACGTCGCCGCTACAGCGAGCGGCCGCCACGCTACGAATATGTGCCGACGCCCAAGGGCGAGGATTTCCGCATGGTGCTGATGGCGCTGGTGGCGTGGGGCAATCGGCACTACGCCGAGGAGGGCGCCAGCGTCGAGGTGGTGGCGCGTGAAACGGGCCAGCCATTGCAGCCGATGATGGCGAATGCCGAAGGCCAGGTGGTGCCATGGGAAGCGTGTGTGTTACAGGCAGGCCCGGCCGCCAGCGAAGGGATGCGTGAGCGCTTGGCCGCACTGGTTGCAAAGCCTTGAATGATCGACAAATTGACGCCAGAAAATAATCATTTTTAGCGCGTAAAGTCGCGTATTCAGCGGCCGATAGCAGAGAAGACACCGAGTTCTCCGCACGGCTGAGGGTACGTCCATGTTCAATAAAAAACTCAAAACAGAACTGACGGCCAGGACGGCCGAAGTCACCGAGTACAAAGGACTGATATCCGCACTGGAACGCTCCATGGCCGTGGTCGAATTCGACTTGAACGGCAAGGTACTGCGTGCCAACGACAACTTCCTCAAGATCCTTGGCTACCGCAGCGACCAGTTGGCGGGTAAATCCCACCGCGACTTCTGTTTGCCAGCGTTGACCAATAGCCCGGCCTACGGCCAGTTCTGGGGCGAGCTCAAGAGCGGAAAATTTGTCTCGGGCACCTTCAAGCGTGTGGACAGCAACGGCAAGACCCTCTGGCTGGAGGCCAGTTACAACCCGGTGCTGGATGAGCGCGGCCAGGTGTTGAAAGTGGTCAAGTACGCACTGGACGTCACCGCCAAAGTCGAGCAGGAGGCGGCCACCCGCAGCAAGCTGGTGGCCCTCGACCGCGCCATGGCGGTGATCGAGTTCGACCTGCGTGGCCAGGTGCTGGACGCCAACCCCAACTTCCTCAACGTGATGGGCTATTCACTCGCGGAAATCAAAGGCAAACATCACCAGCTGTTTTGTGAGCCCGCCTTGGTCAACAGCAATGAGTACGCGGATTTCTGGCGCCGGTTGAACAACGGCGAATTCTTCACCGGGCAATTCAAGCGCCTGGGCAAGCACGGCCGCGTCGTTTGGCTGGAGGCCAGCTACAACCCGGTGTACGACGGCGACGGCACGCTGATCAAGATCGTCAAATTCGCCAGCGATATCACCGAACGCGTCGAGAAGTTCGAGGAAGATTCCCGAGGTGCTTCGCGGGCCTACCATATTTCATCCGAAACCGAGCGCTTTGCCGAGCATGGCACCCAGGTCATCCAGGAGACTGCCAGCGAGATGCGCCGCATCGCCGACAACATCGGTGCTTCGGCGCGGCTGGTCGGGCAGCTGGGTGATCGTTCCGAGCAGATCACCGCGATCGTCAACACCATCCGCGGTATCGCCGACCAGACCAACCTGCTGGCGCTCAATGCGGCCATCGAAGCGGCGCGTGCGGGCGATCAAGGGCGCGGTTTTGCGGTGGTCGCGGACGAAGTGCGGCAACTGGCGGGGCGCACCAGCCGCTCCACGGCGGAAATCGCCGAGATGATCGGCATGATCCTCTCGGAAACCCGCGACGCGGTGACCAGCATGAACGCCACCCAAGAGGGCGCACAGCGCGGCGTGAGCCTGGCGGACCAGGCGGGTTCGGTGATCCTGCAGATTCGCACCAGTACCAGCGATGCGGTGGAGGCGGTGAGTATGTTCGCCTCCAAACTGGATGAGTCGGAGGTCATTCCGAAAACCGCCGTCGGTTGGATGGGCTGAACGCCCGCCGGGCCGGTTGAAGTCGCCCACTGTACCGAGCTGGCGAGGAACACCGAGTCGCCGCTTTCCTCGGCAAGGTCGTGCCGCAACTGCAAGCGCGGGATATTTTCCGGCGCGAGTATGAAGGCTCGACCTTACGGGAGGAACCTCGGATTGCCTCGGCCGGGGAATCGGTTTTTCAGCTGATTACTCTTTGACGTCCATGAACTCTTCGGCCCAGGCCACGTAGCTTTCCGGCAACGTGTAGGTGTGCGTCAGTTCGGTCGCGCTGAGATTTGAAGTGCTGTGGGTGAGTTTGCGTTGGGCGCGCAGGCTGTCGTAAGTGGCTTTGATCGCCGCAAAGTAAGCGCCGTGGCCGGCAACCACCACGCGTACGCCCAGGCTGGCCAGGCGCTCGCTGTCATTGAGCTCGGGGTTGCCGTAGGTCACCAGCATCAACGGCACGCTGAGGTTTTCCGCGATCTGCTCAAGGTGGTCGAAGTCCTTCACGCCGACCATGCAAATTCCGTCGGCGCCGGCCTTTTCATAGGCCTTGGTGCGCGCGATGACCGCTTCGGTGGGCAGCACGCCGGCGTTGGTCCGGGCGATGATCGACAACGCAGGGTCGACACGCGCCTCAAGGGCCGCCTTCACTTTGCCGATGCCTTCTTCGACGGAAATCAGGTCCGTGGACTTGCGCCCGAATTGCGCGGGCAACAGCGTGTCTTCAATCGTCAGCGCGGCCACACCGGCACGCTCAAGCTCTTCAACGGTGCGCATCACGTTCAGGGCATTGCCGTAGCCGTGGTCGGCATCCGCGATAAACGGCAGTTGGGCGACACGGCCAATGCGGGTGGCCTGCTCAACGAACTCACTCAGTGTGATCAGCGCAAAATCGGGGGCTGCGAGTACCTGCAAAGACGCGACGGAACCACCCAGGATGCCGATTTCAAAACCCAGGTCGGCCGCGATGCGTGCGGACATGGGGTCGAAGACGGAGGCGGTTTCAACGCAGATTTTCTGTGCAAGCAATTCGCGGAAGTTGCGGCGCAACGCAGAGTGAGAAATTTTTGGCATGTTCTTTCCTGGCTTTGGGCATCGTCGAGTGACGATCAATGTCTATTCGTGGTGGCGGCAGATTAACATGCGCATGGACCGGTGATTATGACGTTTGAGCATGAGATAGGCGCTGGACAGCCAGGGCAGGGTGCTCAGACGGATCCTATAAATGCGCAAGTAGCATTATTAATGAATTAGGTTATGCAATATAGTTATTTTAATTGCGGTCTTTTTAGCCTCATCGTGTAGCCCTCTTACAACCCCCTCCGAGACCGCACGCGCGGATCGACTTGAAATGCCAAGGCATCTGGAGACGAACGTGCGTTACCTGACAAAACTGCTGGCCGGGACGGCGGCCTTGCTATGCCTGACTGCCCAAGCGCAAACGTTGGTGGTGGGCGACCAAAGCTACAACGCCCAGGCCGTCATGGAAGCCGCAGGCGTGCTTGATGACCTGCCTTACACGCTTGAGTGGAAGCAATTTACCGCCGGGTCGCCAGTCGCCGAGGCACTGAACTCCAACAGCCTGGACATCGGCCTGTTGGGTGACGCGCCGGTACTGTTTCTGGGCGCATTGGGTGCGCCGATCAAGGTGATCGCGGTCAGCCGACAAAACCTCGACGGCGTGGCTATCCTGGTCAAAAAAGACTCGTCGATTCACAGCCTCGCGGACCTGGCGGGCAAGCGCGCGGCCATCTGGAAAGGCTCCTGGAGCCAGCAATTGCTGCTCACTGCACTGGATAAAGCCGGCGTGCCGCGCGATTCGCTGGAGCTGCGCTACCTCAGCGCGCTGGACGCCTCGCACGCGTTGGAAGGCGGCTCGGTGGACGTTATCGCCACGTGGGAACCCTACGTCACACAACAGGAACGCCAAGGCGCGCGGGTATTGGCCACGGCTGACGGCTTGATCCCGGCCCAGAGTTTCATTGCCGCCAACGCCAAGGCAGTCGATGCCAAGCGTGCGCAAATAAGTGATTTTCTCCAGCGCCTGAAAAAGGCGCGTGACTGGACGCGCGAAAACCCGGCCAACACCGACGCGTATGCCGACGCATGGGCCAAACGCACCCGGGCGGACGCGGATATCGCCCGCGCCTGGTTTGCCCGCGCGCGCACCACGGTCGAACCGCTGACAGCCCAGTCACCGGTCGAGGCGCAAAAAACCGTGGACTTCTTTGCAAGCCAGGGCCTGGTCAAATCGTACGCGGCCGCCAGCCTGTTCGATGATTCATTCGCCGCCTCCCTGCAGCCTGCCGTCGCCCAAAAACAGCCCTGATCGCTTCAAGGAATGCCTTAACTATGAGCAAAAGACAGCTGAAACTCGGCGCCTTGACCATGGGTTGTGGTGGGCCAGGCCGCCACAACCTGTGGCTTGACCCGCAATTGCCAGCGGATGCCAGCGTTAACGTCGACTGGTACATCGACATTGCGCGCCAGGCCGAAGCAGCACTGTTTGACCTGATGTTTATCGTCGACAGCCAATTCATCACGCCGGGCTCGCCCTCCCATTACCTGAACCGCCTGGAGCCGTTGACCCTGTTGTCCGCGCTCGCCGTGAGCACGCGACATCTGGGCCTGGTGGGCACACTGACAACGTCTTACAACTCGCCGTATAACGTCGCGCGGCGCTTGGCCTCACTCGATCTGATCAGCAAAGGCCGCGCGGGCTGGAACGTCGTCACCAGTGGCGACGCCGGCACGGCCGGCAATTACAGCCGCGACGAACACTATGACTACGACACACGCTACGGCCGCGCAGCAGAACACGTCGAGGTGGTTCAAGGGTTGTGGAACTCCTACGAGGACGTCGCGTTTGTGCGGGACCGCTCCACGGGCGAGTTTCTCGACCCGAGCAAACTGCACAGCCTGAACCACAAGGGCGAGCACTTCGCGGTGGTCGGCCCGCTGAATATCCAGCGTTCGCCCCAGGGCCAGCCGGTGATTTTCCAGGCCGGCGACTCCGAGCAAGGCCGCGACCTGGGTGCCGCCACGGCGGATGTGATCTTTACCCACGCAGCCAGCATCGACCAGGGCCAGGCGTTTTACCGCGATATAAAGGGCAGGGCAGCCCAGCATGGGCGCGACCCTGAGCAATTACTGGTGATGCCCGGCGCAGAAATCTATGTTGGCGACAACGACGCACACGCCCGTGAAATCGAGCAGCACTACCATCAGGTCGACCATAGCTTTGAGCTGGCACTGAAGGAGTTCGGGCGTAATTTCGGCTGGCATGATTTCAGCCAGTACGACCTTGATGCGCCGTTTCCCCAGGAAAGCCTGGAAGCCGCACGCAGCAGCTTTTTTACCAATGCCAAACGCATCGCCGACCAGGCACGTGATAAAGGCTTCACGTTGCGCCAGGCGGTGGAGTTTGGTCGGCAACTGCGCCCAGGTGCGTTCACGGGAAGCGCTGAAACCGTCGCACAGAAAATCGCCGAGTGGTTCGAGGCGCGCGCCGTGGATGGTTTCAATATCTACATCGGGCATCCGGAGCAATTCAGACGGTTCACCCAGGAAGTCATCCCGTTATTGCAGGCACGGGGTGTGTTTCGCACGGCGTATGAAGGGACGACGTTGCGTGAGAGTCTGGGGTTGGAGATTCCGAGGTTCAGGCGCGAAGGGTAGTTGCAGGAAAGCTGCCGGGTGACTGGCAGCTTTATCTCTGGCTTCGGCAAGCAGACACATAATTTAACATAATATACATTATGCGTAATACGATGTTACGCAATCAGGGGCAGTGCCGGTCAGATTTCAACAGGCAAAACCCCTGTTTGCTCACACCTGAGCGAAACCACCATCAACGAACATTTCACTGCCGGTCATGAAGCTGCTTTCCGATGACGCCAGGAACACTGCCGCCGCCGCGACTTCTTCTGGCTGCCCGATACGGCCCAGTGGAATCTGCGCCGTCATGTCGTCAATGATCGCGTCCTTCTGGCCTGTGCCTGACAGCGCCAGGTCCAGGCCCGGTGTCGAGATTGGCCCGGGTGAAAGCACGTTGACGCGAATGCCGCTGCCTTTCAAATCCAGCGCCCAGCTGCGGGCGAAATTGCGCAGTGCGGCTTTGGTGGCGCTGTATACGCTGAATGCCGGCGTGCCCATGGTGGCTGTCGTCGATCCAGTGAGGATCACCGAGCCGCCCGCGCTCATCAGCGGCAAGGCCTTTTGCACAGTGAACAGCGTGCCTTTGACGTTGATGCCGAATGTGCGATCAAACGACTCTTCGGTGATGGATCCGATCGGCTGGAAATCCCCCAGGCCCGCGTTGGCGAACAGAATATCGATTCGGCCTTTGGCCGCTTTGACTTGAGCGAAGATGCGATCCAGGTCGTCCAGGCTTGAAATGTCGCCCTGGACAGCGATGGCTTCAGGGCCGATCAGCTGCAGAGCCTTGTCCAGTTCTTGCTGCCGGCGCCCCACAATTACAACCTGTGCGCCTTCCGCTGCAAAACGTATGGCGCTGGCCAGGCCGATGCCGCTGTTGCCACCGGTGATGACTGCGATTTTGCCGTTGAGCCTGCTCATGATGAACCCTCAGGAAAGTTGAGCGCCCAACTCTAGACCCGCGCTATTGTTATGCATAGTATGCACCTTTTGGTAAGTGCCCTATGGAGCGGTCAACAACATGGCAAACAACGCGTTTGGCTGCGGGCTCGAAGCCGCCCTGGCGGTGATTGGCGGCAAGTGGAAACCTCTGGTGCTGTATAACCTGGCGCAAAATACCCATCGGTACGGCGAATTGAGACGCGCGATTGGCGGCGTGACCGACAAGGTCTTGATCCAGCAACTCAAGGAACTCGAACGCGATGAAATCATTGCGCGCATCGACTTCCAGGAGATACCGCCCAAGGTCGAATACTCGTTGACGCCATTCGGGCAATCGCTGGCCACCGCGTTGGGCGCATTGTGCGTGTGGGGCACCGAGCATATGCACACCGTGGAACGCATCAGTGAGCGTCGAACGGCCGCCCTCGCCTCACTTTGAAGCTTTCTATATAGCGTAAAAACATAACTCAACTAAATGACTATTTAGTTGAGTTATATTAAATCCTTCAGTAACCGCTCGCCGCCGTCATTGCCCCGCCCACGATGGCAATTCCTGAACTGCTGCCCAAGCGTGTCGCCCCGGCTTCAATCATCTTGACTGCCGTCGGGTAATCGCGCACGCCACCGGAGGCCTTGACCCCAACCCCGGCGCCCACGGTTTTGCGCATCAGGGCCACGTCTTCGACGGTAGCACCGCTGCGGCTGAACCCGGTGGACGTCTTGACGAATGCCACACCCAACGCTCGGCAGATTTCGCAGGCCTGGACTTTCTGTTCGTCGTCGAGCAAGCACGTTTCCAGGATGACCTTCAGCGGTACGCTGCCGCAGGCCTTGTGGACCAGGGCGATGTCATCGCGTACCGCGTCCAGTAGCCCCTCTTTCAACCAGCCGATATTGAGCACCATGTCGATCTCCCCTGCCCCGGCGGCAATCGCGCGTTCGGCTTCGAATGCCTTGGTGTCGCTCAAGCCGGCGCCCAGCGGAAAGCCCACCACCGCGCAAATCACCACGGCGCTGTCCGTCAGGCAGGTAGCGGCATACGGCACTTGCCCGGAGTTTAGGCACACCGAATAAAACCCGTGCGCCAGGGCCTCTTGGCACAAGGTGCGAACCTGCTCACGGGTAGCGTCGGGTGCCAGCAAGGTGTGATCAATGTAGTTGGCCAATGCTGCGGGTTGAAGCGTATTCATTTAGCGTGCCCTTGCCTGTATGTTGCCAATGGTCGTGGTGCGCGTGTCACGGCACCCACATTAATACGTTACAATAATATCATTAAATGTTACTTATCTAACACCAGCAATCAAGCCCTGGAATACTCGTGGACAGTAGAAAAGCCGAGCGACTCAAGCTTATCCAGCAAGCCCTGCAGGACCAGAACGCTATCCACCTGCGGGAAATGGCGGCGCTGCTGGACGTTTCCGAGATGACCCTGCGGCGCGATCTCAACCACTTCGCCGACCACTTGCGCTTGCTGGGTGGCTATATCACCCGGGTCAGCGGTGACGTCGGCGAGTACCGCGTGGCCGACCAGGACACCCGCCATGTAGAGGAAAAACGCCGCATCGGCAAACTGGCTGCGCGGTTGATACAAGCCGATGACACGGTATTTTTCGACTGCGGCACCACCTCGCCCTTCGTCATTGATTTCATCCCCGATGAGCTGGAGTTCACCGCGGTGTGCAGCTCGTTGAACGTGCTGCTCAAACTGCAGAACAAACCCAACTGCCACATCGTGCTGTGCGGCGGCACCTTCCACCGCAAGAACCAGGTGTTCGAAAGCAACGCCGAAAGCAGCATTCTCGACAGCGTGCGCCTGACCTGGGCCTTCGTGACCGCCGCCGGCGTCAGCCAGGAATTCGGCGTGACCTGCTTCAACTTCAATGAAGTGGAGGTCAAGCAAAAGGTCCTGCGCCAGGCTCAGCAGCGTGTGTTGCTCGCCGACTTCAGCAAGTTCGATACGGTGCGCACCGCTCACTTCGCCACCCTGGACGACTTTCAGTACGTGGTCAGCGACAAGAAAATCCCGCGCGCCTATAAAGAACTGATCCTGGCCAACGGTGCGCAATTGCTGGTTTAACCCAGCAACTTCAGCCGCTCCTGCGCACTCAAGTAGCCGGTGGTCACGCTGAACGAGGCGCTGGCCCCGGCTGCCAGCGAGCGCACCTGGCCCTTGGCTTTTTCGGCGTTATAGCCTTCGGGTTCACAGGTCGACGGCAATACAAACGCCGCCACTTGCTGGTCCGGGGTGTGCAGGATCCAACGCGCGGCGTGCTCGAATTGCTCGGGCCGATAGCGGGTGTAGAACGCCGCGCCATCGGGATGATCCAGCAAAAAATGCGCGTGACCCGTAGCGTCGGTGCCGACGCCGTCGAAAAAAAACACGATTTCAGGGTCGTACAGCGCGGGCGTTTCCAGGCACGCCAACTGCGTGGGATTTTCGGCCAGTTGCGCCATGTAGGCGCTCCAGTCCGGCGTCGGCTTGACGTGGTCCGGCACGCTGGTGCGCAGGCGCAGGCGCTGCATGCCCAACGGTTCGACAAAGCGCGCGCCGGCCACGTAGGCGTAGTTCATGTGCGCCATGTACATCAAGTCCATGGGCTTGCCGGCCAGGTTGGTCACGTTCATGTCGATGTCGAACAACGCCGAATCGGCGCGCAGGGTCACGCCAGGGCACGCCCGGTAGCGATCACCGAAACCCTTGGCGTATTCATACGCGCCGCCCAGGCGCACACAGCCCTCGCCTATTTCCAGCCAGGCCGTGTCCATCGGTGCGCACGGCATTTCGCCGTGCAACGCATGGGTGTCATCGGGTGCCGGGCAGCCATTGCGCAACAAGCCGCTGTGAAACATGAAGCAGCCATAGGTATCGATGACCGTCGGGCTCGGCCTGGGCTGTTCGAACAGGTTGCTCATGGTCAGGTCGCAGCCCTCGAACACCGCCGACCAGATCATCTGGCCTTGATAAGGCAACACCACCAGTCGCCCGCGGCTGTTCTCCAGGCTCACGGCGTGCACCCCGGACGGATAGGTCCAGGCACAGACCTTGAAGTCTTCAGACTGCAAAAGCACTTTTTCCTGCTCGGCAAACACCGCCCGGTACAACGCAATACGCGTGTTCATGAGGCCACCACCGCGCCCGACGGCATTGGCTCCGACTGGCGCAGGCACTTGACCGCGTACATCACGATCACGATAAAGCACAGCAACGGCACGCTGTAGGCCAGCTGCATGTTGCCGCCGCTGGCATCCGATAACAGGCCCTGAAAGATCGGAATCACCCCGCCACCGACAATGCTCATCACCAGCAAGGAGCCGCCGACGCCAGTGTCTTCGCCCAGGCCATCGATGGTCAGGCCGTAAATGGTCGGCCAGCACGGGCCGAGGAAAATACTCACGCCGACCGCCGCATACACCGCAGAAATGTTCGGCACCAGAATGGTGTAGGCCAGCAGCACGATGCACAGCACCCCGTAGATCGCCAGGACCTTGGCCGGGTGCAGGCGCCGCATCAACAGGTTGGCGATCATCTTGCCGACAAAGTACGCGGCAAAAGTGGTCAGCAGAAACCATGAAGCACTGCGCTCATTCATGCCGCCCATTTGCATGGCCAGGCGAATGGTGAAACTCCACACACCAACCTGCGCGCCCACATACAGAAACTGCGCCAGCACGCCAAAGGTGAAACGCGGGTTACGGCGCAGCCGCCCCAGGCTTTGACGCAGGCTGCCAGGCTTGCTGCCGGCAGGTTTATTGCCCTTGCAGGCGGGGAACCGGGTGATGGCGATCAGGATAAACATCAGTACCAGCACCGCGATCATCCACTTGTACGGCAACAGCGTGGACTGGATCATCTGCAACTGCTGCACCGCCGCCTCGGAGGCGCTCATCTGTTGCAGTTGTGCCGTGGTGGCGTCGGTGTCCTTGAACATCACAAAGCTGCCCACGTAGACCCCGGCCATCGCGCCGAACGGGTGAAACGTCTGCGAGATGTTCAGGCGCCGCGTGCCGGTTTCCCGTGGGCCCATCAGTGTCGAGTAGGTGTTGCACGCGGTTTCGAGGAACGACAGGCCGGCGGCGATCACAAACAGCGCGAGCAGGAACATGCCGTACTTGGCCGTGGACGCCGCAGGGAAAAACAGCAGGCAGCCAAACATGTAGAGCAGCAGGCCGATCAGGATCGTGCTCTTGTAGCTCAAGCGGCGAACCACCATCGCGGCCGGGATCGCCACAAAAAAGTAGCCGAGGTAAAACGCCGACTGCACAAACGCGGTCTGGAAGTCGCTGAGTAAAAAGGCTTTCTTGAAGTGCGCGATCAGCACGTCGTTCATGCTCGCCGCAGCGGCCCACAATGCAAAGATGCTGCACAGCAGGATAAAGGCGAACCAGGGCGTGCGGTTCAGGTAAAAACCATCGGGTGTCTGTTGCAGCGCAGGTTTGTTCATTATTGTTCTCCGGGCTGAATTAGGGGGTTAGCGCTGTTGCTGGAAGCGGGCAAAGGCTTCGTTGTCGGGGTAAGAGGTCTGCGTACCCAGCGCCATCACCGAGCACGCCGAATACGCCACTGCCTGCTCCATGGCCTGACGGATAGCGCCGTCACGGCTCCAGTGTTGAATGAAGCAACCGATGAAAGCGTCACCGGCGCCGGTGGTGTCGCGGGCAACCACGCGCTGGCCCGGCACCTGGAATTCGCCCTCCTCCCCCACGTACAACGCACCGTGTTCGCCGAGGGTGACGATCACGTGGCGAATGCCGCTGGCGACCAGACTTTTGGCGGCGCTGCGGGCCGAGTCCGGCGAGTCCACGGCCTGGCCGGTGATCAACGCCAGTTCCGACTCATTCGGGATCAGGAAATCCAACTTAGCCAAATGCTCGGCGCTCAACCCGGGAAGCGCCGGCGCCGGGTTGAGCAGCACCGCGATGCCATGCCGGTGCGCGAATTCGATGGCGTAGTACACCGTCTCCAGGTTGATCTCCAGTTGCAGCACGATCAGCCTGCACTCACGCAGGTCGTCGGCCGCCGCATCGATATCCGCCGGCGACAAATGCGCATTGGCGCCTTTGACGATCAAGATGCTGTTGTGGGAATCGGCGCGCACGAAAATCGGCGCTACGCCGCTGGAAACGCCAGGCACCCGCTGCACATAACGGGTGTCAATGCCAAAGCGCTGGAAGTTGGCGAGGGTGTTTTCGGCAAACATGTCGTCGCCGACCTTGCTCAGCATCAACACATCCGCCCCGAGCTTGGCTGCCGCCACTGCCTGGTTGGCGCCCTTGCCGCCACAACCGAGGGCAAAGCCCGGCGCTTCCAGGGTTTCGCCCTGGGCCGGCATGCGGTCGATGTAGGTAATCAAATCCACCATGTTGCTGCCGATGACTGCGATCTTGCTCATTGCTATTCCACCTTGTTGCGGCACGACCAGGCAGGCCGTCACGCTCTTGTTTTGTTATTTAAATAACATTATGTGTGAATATTCAATCTTTTTTTGCGTCAGCCGATCAAAGCGATCTGCGCGTCGCTGGGTGCGCGGCAAAAAAAACCGGCCCCTGTTGGGCCGGCCGGTAAAACGTCTGCTCGATCGATGCAGTGTGGCTTGCGTTACAAAATGAAGCGCCCAACGGATTGCGACAACTGGCCAGCCAAACCCGACAGTTCATCCGTGGTTGAAGCGGTTTCACCAATGACGCGGCTGTTGCTGGCCGACATCCCCGCAATCATCTCCACCTGGTGGGCAATTTCATTGCTCGCCAGGCTCTGCTCACTGATGGTGCGGGAGATATCGTTGACCAACTCCGTGGTATTCAGGGTGGCTTGCAGGATCTCCCGGATGGCCCGCTCGACATCGGCGGTCACCGCCATGCCTTTGTCCACTTGAGCGACGCCTTCCTCCATGCTGGTCACCGCTTCGCGTGTGCTTTGCTGGATGCGCTCGACCATGCTGGCGATTTCCTGGGTCGACGCGCTGGTGCGGCCCGCCAGGCTGCGCACTTCATCGGCGACCACCGCAAAGCCGCGCCCCTGTTCACCGGCGCGGGCGGCTTCAATGGCGGCGTTCAGGGCCAGTAGGTTGGTCTGGTCGGCGATTCCCTTGATCACTTGGATAATGCTGTAGATCGCCTCGGATTCCTTGTCCAGCGTGCGGATGACCTGGGCCGATTGCTGCGCCGAGCGCGCAATGCCATCCATGTCACTGACCACTTGATGGATGACGCGGCCGCCGTCCTTGGCCAGCGCTTCAGCCCTGTTGGCCATATCCAGCGCACGCCCGGCGTGCCGGGTGATCTCCTCGATACTGGCGGTCATTTCACTGGTGGCGGCGGCCATGGTGCTGGCGGCGGCGCTTTGCTGTTGGCTGCTGCTCGCCACCTCATGGCAACCCTGGCTCAGTTGTTCACTCATGCCATTGACGCCATGGGCATTGCCGCGCACCGCTTCGATCATGCCGCGCAGGTCGCGTTGCATGGTGGCAAGGCTGCGAATCAACGCACTGGCTTCATCTTTGCGAGTGGGCTCTACAATCGGCTCGCTCAAATTGCCCCGGGCGATACTGGCGGCGATGCGGCTGGCGGTCTGCAGCGGCCCCATGATACTCAAGAGCACCCAGCGACCCTGGCCCAGCAGCAGCAACAAGCTGGCGAGCAGCACTGCACCCAGGGTCAAATTGGCGTTGCTGAGGCTTTGTTGAATCCCTGCGCTGGCTTGCTGGGTATCGCTTTCGATCAGCTCGCTCAGCGCGGCCATTTGATCTTCCAGCCGACTGAACGCGGCGTTGAACGTCTCCAGTTCGCCGCGAGCGGCCTCGGGATTGTCCAGGGCCAGCGCGACGATGCGCTCGCCGGTGCCGATGTAGGTTTCAAGGCTGGGTTTGATTTTTTCCAGGCCGGCCTTGAGCGCATCGTCCAGCGGCAGTTTCAGATTGGCCTCCAGGACTTGGCGAAAGTGCTCGGCATGCTCCTTGAGCGAGTCATTGACCTGCGTCCTGGTGCTGGTACTTTTCCCCAAGCCCACCAGCATGGCCGACAACACATCGGCACGCAGGGCATCGTGCATCATGTCGGCCTCCATGTGATTGCGCAGGACCGTCATGCTGACCTCGTTATTCTGCACGGCGTCACCCATCCGGGTGTTCCCCAGGTAACCGGCCAGGCTCATGATGAGCGCGGTTAGCAATCCGGTCGCTATCAACAGAATCAAACGTAATTTGATCGTCATGCTTGTCATCCCCATAGCCTGGACAGCCGGTTGGGAGCCCCAACCGCTCGACCGTCGTTAAGAGCGTTATCGGCATCCGCTGCGGTTAGTGAAGCCTGAGTTTGCGGATCTGCACAGATCCCTTAAGCTGATCGACTTTTGCGCTGCCCGGAATTGCCCATGCCTCGAAGTATCGCCCGCCTCGCCATTCTGCTGGGGCTGATCACCGCCGTCGGCCCCTTCGCTATCGACATCTATCTGCCTGCCCTCCCCACCCTGGGCGCCAGCCTGCAGGCCTCGCCGGCGGCGGTGCAGATGAGCCTGACCGTGTTCTTCGTGATCGTCGGCGTGTGCCAACTGTTCTACGGGCCGATCAGTGATGTGTTCGGGCGCAAGCCGCCGATCTATGCCGGCCTGGTGATTTTCGCCGTGGGCAGCATCGGGTGTGCGCTGGCCCCGACCATCGAAACGCTGATAGCCTTTCGCGCCCTGCAGGCATTCGGCGCGTGTGCCGGCATGGTGATTCCCCGGGCCATCGTGCGCGATCTGTACACCGGCCACGAAGCCGCGCGTTTGATGGCCTTGTTGATGCTGGTGATGAGCGTCTCGCCGATCCTCGCGCCGCTGGCCGGCAGCCTGATCATTTCGCTGTGGAGCTGGCGCGAAGTATTTGCCGTATTGGCGGTGGTGGCCGTGGCGTGCCTGGTGATGACCATCGTACAACTGCCGGAAACCCACCCGGCCGAGCGCCGCCTGGGCAAGACCATCGGCAACGCGTTCGGCAGCTACGGCGCGCTGCTGCGTGATCCGGTCTTCACCGGTTTGTCGGTGGTGTGCGGGTTTGGCCTGGCAACCTTCTTTGTGTTCATCGGCAGCGCGCCCTTCGTGTACATCGAATACTTCGGCCTCACGCCCACCCAATTCAGCCTGTGCTTTGCGCTGAACGCCGCGTCGTTTTTCGCCATGAGCCAGATGACTGCGCGCCTCAGCGCACGCTTCGGCCTGGCGCCGCTGATTCGGTGGTCGGTGGTGGCCGTCGCCGCAGTCATGCTCGTGCTGGCCGCCACTACCCTGTGGGTCGACAGCCTGGCGGTGATGATGTCGCTGCTGTTTATCGGCTTCGGGTTCCTCGGCCTGCTGCTGCCGGCGGCCGGTGTCTTGTCGCTGGAGGATCACGGTGCGGTCGCAGGCTCCGCGTCGGCGCTGCTCGGGGCGATCCAGATGATTACCGCCGCCGTGTCCATGACCCTGGTCGGGGTGTTTGCCGACCACACGCCGGCGCCGATGTTGCTCGGCATTGCCCTGTGTGCCGTGGCGGCCATGCTCACCGTGCTGTGGACCTTGCGCCGCTTGCCGGCGCATCTGGCCAGCGCGCCGCCCGCGCCGTGAGGTGCGCGGTTAACCATTCGTCGGTGTTGCCGCGCATCCATTACAACTATCGACGCCGCTGAAACTACTAACTCCATAGCACCCTTAAAAGCGCTATGGAGATTGTAATGACTGACTACCCACGCCCACCCTTTGCCCCTCAAGCCCAAGCCGTACCCGGTTCGCAGAAGAAAATGGACCCGTATCCCGACTGCGGCGAGCAAAGCTACAAAGGCTCCGGCCGCCTGGCCAACAAGATCGCATTGATCACCGGCGCCGACAGCGGCATTGGCCGCGCAGTCGCCATTGCCTTTGCGCGTGAAGGCGCGGATGTGGCCATTGCCTACCTGGATGAGCATGAGGACGCCCGGGAAACCGCGCGTTGGGTCGAAGAAGCCGGCCGCCAATGCCTGCTGCTGCCGGGGGATATCGCGCAAAAGTCCACTTGCCAGGCGCTGGTGGACAAGACCGTTGAGCAATTCGGCCGCATCGACGTCCTCGTGAACAACGCCGCGTTCCAGATGACCCACGAGACCCTCGAAGAGATCGAGGATGAGGAATGGGTGAAGACCTTCGATATCAACATCACCGCGATGTTTCGCATCTGCAGGGCTGCGCTGCCGCACATGAAGGCCGGCAGTTCGATCATCAACACCAGTTCGGTCAACTCCGACATGCCCAAGCCGACGTTGCTGGCCTACGCCGCCACCAAGGGCGCGATTGCCAACTTCACCGGTGGCCTCGCGCAATTGCTCGGCAGCAAGGGCATTCGCGTCAATAGCGTGGCCCCCGGCCCGATCTGGACACCGTTGATCGTCGCGACCATGACCGATGAGGACGTGAAGAGCTTCGGCAGCGAAACGCCGCTGGGTCGCCCGGGCCAGCCGGTGGAAGTCGCGCCGATCTATGTGCTGTTGGCCTCGGATGAAGCCAGCTACATTTCCGGTTCGCGCTACGCAGTCACCGGCGGCAAACCGATCCTCTGAAGCGTCACGCAAAAAAACTGTGGGAGGGGGCTTGGCCCCGATGGCGGCTTATCAGTCAGCTCATGTGTAGCTGACCCAGCGCTATCGGGGGCAAGCCCCCTTCCCACATTTTGATGGGGGGGTGATTTTCAGTGGTTACAAATCAAACCGATCCACCGCCCGCCGCCGCTCGTTATCGTCACGCACGTCATAGCTGGCAGTGGTCTGGATATTGGTGTGATGCGCCAGTTTCTGCGCAATCGACAGGTCATGTTCCTCGATCACCCGCGTGATAAACGAACGGCGAAAATCATGCGGCATGATCTTCACGCCGACCTGCTCGCCACGTTGGCGGGCGATGTAGTAAATCGCGTGTTTGGTGATGCGTTCGCGGGTGATATGGCTGCCCCGGCGGATGCGGTTGAACAGGAAACTGTCGTCCTGCTCGCCTTCCTTGAGCTGCTCGCGGCGAAACGCCAGCCATGCCTGGAGCTTGGCGAAGGCCCAATCCGGCGCGTATTTGATCAGTTCCTTATTGCCCTTGCCGATCACCCGCAAGCTGCGCTCCTCGAAGTTGATCTGTGCCAGGTCAAGGTTGACCGACTCCGATTTGCGCATGCCCGACCCGTACAGAATGCCGATCACCGCGGCGTCGCGCAGGCCCTGCGGGCGTGGGTCGGCGGCGCAGATTTCCATCATTTCGCGGATCAGCGTGCGCCGCAGGTTGCGCCCCTGGCCCAGGCGCGTGCCCGGCGCGGGCTTGACCGTGCGCATGCGCAGCAGGTGCTCCTGGCTGATCAGGCTCAGGCGCCAGGCTTCGTTCATTACACCGCGCACGGCATTCACGTACAACGACGAGGTATTCGGTGCATAGCCGTCCTCACGCAAGGCGGCAACCAGGGCGATCACGTGTTCGGGCTGCAGCAAATGCCAGTCGATTTCTTCGAGGTTGATGTCTTCGAAGCCCAGGCGGTCGGCGGCATCCTGCAGCACATAGCGCATGGTCAGTTGGCTGGAGGGTGCCAGGCGGGTGAGGTAAAGGGTCAGCGGGTTGCGGATAGACTCAGTCAAGGTAGATCAGCCTTTGGATTAAATATCCCGATCAAGCCATTGTTTAATCGAGGTATTTAGTGAATTGGCGAAGGCTGAGTCTACCGTACCCTGGGCGCCCGGACCACATCATGGGGCGCTGTCTTCATCCTCGGTCGGTGCTTGCGGCTGTGTCTGGGTCTGGCTCCATTCGGCATCCTGCTTCTGCATCAGCGCAAACCAGTGCTGGCGCATAAACATCAGGTAGGCCTCCGGCGCCTTGGCAAAATCCTTTTCATCGCCATAGCACCCCGGCAACGGCAGCTCGGTGCCCTGCTCCTTGTATTGGCTGACCAGCGCCTGCTGCCCGGCCACGCTGCAATCCTTGGGCAGTGGCATGCCCTTCAGCGCCCCGGCCTCTTCGTCCCACCAGCTTGCGCCGACCCGGTCGACCCCGCGCAAGCGGTACTTCTGTGACTTGCCCACGTGCATGATCAGCTTGAATTCATTGGGGCTGACATCGCTGGTGCAGGTACGCGAATATCCCACCGTGGCCTGGGTAATGCCGTCGCCGGTCAGGTCGGTGACCTTGGTCGCCGCCATGTCGAAGCGCAGCGATGCGTCGAATTCGCAATGCTGTACGTCGTCGTAGAGCATCCACACGCGTTTGGGGCGGTTGCCATCGATCAGGTACTGCGCCGCGTAGACGAATGCCGACTGGGTGCCGTCATCGTCGCGCTCGCTGACCTGCTCGGCGAGCACCAGCAGGTTCTTGCCCTGGTGATCGTCCCAGGTATACGCAGCGATCTGCTTGCCGCGCACTTCCACACCGTCCGGCACCTGGTCGATGCTGGTCAGCGCAACCGAGTCATCGGCCTGTACCGTCGTGACACACGCCACGCTCATTAACAAACCCATCAATACTGGCCGTAAACGCTGCACGCTATTCATCCGACTACCCTGGCAAGAGAAGGCTTACTTTACCGGCACTTGGGGCGCATTGCAGAGAAGATTGTTGAATAAAGTTCGCTGACGGCTCGACGCCGGCTCAGTTGAACCAAATGTTTGTCAGACAGCTCCTATATCGCCGCCCAACTAAACCCGTTAATGCTCTTGTTTGGCTAGCTGAACCCTAGCTGTCTACCTGACAAATAAACGAGTTTTTCATCTGCCTTTCATATCGGTTCAACATTTTTGCGCTTAATCTTGGATACATAACTTCAGAGCAAACCGCGCATTACCGTCTAACCTGTTGATTACGTTTCACCTTTAGCGCCGCTCTTTATTCAGCGGGCTGTGCGTTTGCCCAATGATTGCTGCTGTTTTTACGCTCCAAATTGTTCTAACCCCCGAGGTCATGAATCTTTGAAACCCTACCCTATTCATTGCGTGTCGATCGTTATCCCGGTCTACAACGAACAAGAAAGCCTGCCTGAATTGTTGCGCCGTACGACGGCAGCCTGCAAACAGCTGGCCTACGAATACGAAATCATCCTGGTGGATGACGGTAGCCGCGACAATTCCGCCCAACTGCTGGAAGACGCCGCCGCTGAAGACGGCAGCCACGTGGTCGCCGTGATCCTCAACCGCAACTACGGCCAGCACGCGGCGATCATGGCCGGTTTCGAGCAGTGCCGGGGTGAGGTGGTGATTACCCTCGACGCCGACCTGCAGAACCCGCCCGAAGAAATCCCGCGCCTGGTCGAACAAGCCGCCCTGGGTTACGACGTGGTCGCCACCGTGCGCAACAATCGCCAGGACTCGGCCTTTCGCCGCTGGCCATCGCGCCTGATCAACCTTGCCGTGCAACGCTCCACTGGCGTGGCCATGACCGACTACGGCTGCATGCTGCGTGCTTACCGGCGCACCATCGTCGACGCCATGCTTGCCTGCCGCGAGCGCAGCACGTTTATCCCGATCCTGGCCAACGGCTTTGCCCGCCATACCACGGAAATCCTGGTGCACCACGCCGAGCGGGAGCACGGCGAATCCAAATACAGCGCCATGCGCTTGATCAGCCTGATGTTCGACCTGCTGACCTGCATGACCACCACCCCGCTGCGCCTGCTGTCCATCGTCGGTTTCAGCCTGGCAGCCCTGGGCATGCTGTTCGCCTTTGCGTTGATCATCCTGCGCCTGGCCTTTGGTGCCGAATGGGCTGGCGACGGCATGTTCGTGCTGTTCGCGGTGCTGTTTGTGTTCACCGGTGGCCAGTTCATCGGCATGGGCCTGCTGGGTGAATACCTGGGCCGCATGTACAGCGACGTGCGCGCCCGCCCACGATTCTTTATTGAAAAAGTGCTGCGCAACCAACCGGCAGCACCGGCTCCGGTGGTCGTCGTTGACGGCCTGGTGTCCTCCCACACCACAACTACTTCTCCTTCCGATCAGGTTTCGTCATGAATTCAAAAGCCGTTGTCTTCGCTTACCACGATATTGGCTGTGCAGGCATTGAAGCCCTGTTGACCGCCGGCTACGACATTGCTGCCGTGTTTACCCATGCCGATGATCCCAAGGAAAACAACTTCTACGGCTCCGTCGCCCAACTGTGCGCCCGCAACGGCATTCCGGTGCATGCGCCGGAAGACGCCAACCACCCGCTGTGGATCGAGCGCATCGCCAAGCTCAACCCGGATTTCATCTTTTCCTTCTACTACCGCAACCTGCTGAGCGAACCTCTGCTGGCCACCGCCCGCCAAGGCGCATTCAACCTGCACGGCTCGCTGCTGCCGAAATACCGCGGCCGCGCGCCGGCCAATTGGGTGCTGGTCAACGGTGAAAGCGAAACCGGCGTGACCCTGCATCGCATGGTCAAGCGTGCCGATGCCGGCGCAATCCTGGCCCAGCAGAAAGTCGCCATCGAGCGCAGCGACACCGGCCTGACCCTGCACGCCAAGCTGCGCGACGCCGCCAGCAACCTGCTGCGCGACGCCCTGCCGCAACTGGCCCAGGGCAAGCTGAGCGAAACGGCCCAGGATGAGAGCCAGGCCACCTATTTCGGCCGTCGCACCGCTGCCGATGGCAAGCTGGACTGGAAACAGCCGGCTGAAGCACTGTTCAACCTGGTGCGCGCCGTGACCCAGCCGTACCCGGGCGCTTTCTGCGCGGTGGGCGAGCACAAGCTGATCGTGTGGCAAGCTGAAGTCGCCAAGGGCAACGAAGGCCTGGCGCCAGGCCGGGTGATCAGCGTCAACCCGCTGCGCATCGCCTGCGGCGAAGACTCGCTGGTGGTCAAGTTCGGCCAACGCAACGACAACGGCCTGTACCTGGCTGGCCCGTCGCTGGCCGATGAACTGGGCCTGGTCGACGGTTCGGTACTGCGCGGCGCCGAGTCGGGCCGCAAGCCACGCCGTACCCGCGTGCTGATCCTGGGCGTGAACGGCTTTATCGGTAACCACCTGTCCGAGCGCCTGCTGCGTGACGACCGTTACGAAGTCTACGGCCTGGACATCGGTTCCGACGCCATCGAGCGCCTGCGCAGCCACCCGAATTTCCACTACGTGGAAGGCGACATCAGCATCCACACCGAGTGGATCGAGTACCACATCAAGAAGTGCGACGTGGTCCTGCCGCTGGTGGCTATCGCCACGCCCATCGAATACACCCGCAACCCGCTGCGTGTGTTCGAACTCGACTTCGAGGAAAACCTCAAGCTGGTGCGCTACTGCGTCAAGTACAACAAACGCGTGATCTTCCCGTCGACCTCCGAAGTCTATGGCATGTGCCAGGACCAGTATTTCGACGAAGACACCTCCAACCTGGTGGTCGGCCCGGTCAACAAGCAGCGCTGGATCTACTCGGTCTCCAAGCAACTGCTGGACCGCGTGATCTGGGCCTACGGCGCCAAGGGCCTGAACTTCACCCTGTTCCGTCCCTTCAACTGGATGGGCCCACGCCTCGACCGCCTGGATTCGGCGCGTATCGGCAGCTCGCGCGCGATCACCCAGTTGATCCTCAACCTGGTGGAAGGCACGCCGATCCGCCTGTTCGACGGTGGCGAGCAGAAGCGTTGCTTCACCGACATCGCCGACGGCATCGAGGCGTTGGCGCGCATCATCGATAACGACAACGACGTGTGCAACGGCCAGATCATCAACATCGGCAACCCGGAAAACGAAGCCAGCATCCGCCAGTTGGGCGAAGAGCTGCTGCGTCAGTTTGAAGCCCATCCGCTGCGCAGCAACTTCCCGCCGTTCGCCGGTTTCCGCGATGTGGAAAGCAAGGCGTTCTACGGCACCGGTTACCAGGACGTCGCGCACCGCAAGCCAAGCATCGAAAACGCCAAACGCCTGCTGAACTGGGCGCCGACCGTTGAGATGAGCGAGACGATTGGCAACACCCTGGACTTCTTCCTGCGTGAAGCCATGCTCGAAATCGCGGACAAAAAGTAATGGAGGCAGGTCTTCGCATCGACGTCGACACCTACCGTGGCACCCGTGAAGGTGTGCCGCGGTTACTCGAGTCCCTGGATGAAGCGGGGGTGAAAGCGACGTTCTTCTTCAGTGTCGGGCCGGACAATATGGGGCGCCACCTGTGGCGCCTGATCCGTCCGCAGTTCCTGTGGAAGATGCTGCGTTCCAACGCTGCCGGCCTGTATGGCTGGGATATTTTGCTGGCCGGCACCGCCTGGCCGGGCAAGCCGATCGGCCGCGACCTGGGGCACTTGATGCGCCAGGCCAAGGC
>NZ_JBAWDE010000146.1:0-6856 GCF_049590575.1 Pseudomonas sp. | reverse complement strand
CTGGGCCGTTTGCAAGCCGGCGAGGGCGCGGACCGGGCGCTCGGCATGTTCATCAACACGCTGCCGTTGCGCCTGCGGCTGGCCGGGCAAAGTGTGGCGGATGCAGTGCGGGACACCCATCGGCAGCTCAGTGCCTTGCTGGCCCATGAACAAGCCTCGCTCGCGCTGGCCCAGCGTTGCAGCAGCGCCGCGCCGCTGTTCAACAGCCTGCTCAACTACCGCCACACCCATGCCGACGCCGCATTACAGTTGGTCCCCGGCATCGCCTTGCTCAGCAGTGAAGACATTCTCAGCTACCCGCTGATGCTCACCGTGGACGACACCACCAGCGGCTTTCAGCTCAAGGCCAAGGCGCCACGCCAGATCGGTGCCGAGCGCCTGCTGGGTTACCTCGACACCGCGCTGAACGGCCTGGTGCGCGCGTTGGAACAGGCTCCGCAATCAGCTTTGCGCGAGGTGCCGGTGTTGCCGGCCAGCGAGTTGCGCACCCTGTTGGTGGACTTCAACGCCACCGCCACCGACTACCCCGACGCCCTGACTGTGCACGCGCTGTTTGAAGCCCATGTGCGGCTGAACCCAGAGGCCATCGCGGTGCAGGCCGGCGCGCAGCAACTGACTTACCGCGCACTGAACGAGCGCGCCAACCAGCTCGCCTATCACCTGCGCGAGCGCGGTGTACAGCCGGATTCGCGGGTGGCGTTGTGCGTCGAGCGCGGGCTGGACCTGGTGGTGGGCTTGCTGGCGATCCTCAAGGCCGGTGGCGCCTATGTGCCGCTGGACCCCGGCTACCCGCGCGAACGCCTGGCCTACATGCTGCACGACAGCCAGCCGGTGGCGCTGCTGGTGCACGCCGCCACGCGCGAGGTGCCGGGCGAGGTGTCGATCCCGGTAATCGACTTCGACCACTGCGCCTGGCGCCAGGCGCCGGTGGGCAACCCGTTGGTGCCGGGCCTGAGCGTGAGCAACCTGGCCTACGTGATGTACACCTCGGGCTCCACCGGCACGCCCAAGGGCGTGATGATCGAACACCGTGGCCTGGGCAACCTGATGCACTGGGGCTCGCAACTGTGCCCGAACGCCGAAGGCGGGGCCTTGTTGCAGCGCGCGCCGTTCAGTTTCGATGGCTCGGTGTGGGAGCTGTTCTGGCCGCTGGCTAACGGCATGCGCCTGGTGCTGGCACGGCCCGACGGGCATCGCGAGCCGGCGTACCTGGCGCAGGTGATTCGCGAGCAGCAGATCACGGTGATCAAGTTTGTGCCGGCGATGTTGCAGCAGTTTCTCGAGCTGGAAGAATCCGCGCTGTGCACCAGCCTTACCGATGTGCTCTGCGGCGGCGGCGAACTCACCGAAGCCTTGGCGCGTGGCGTGCAGGCGCGTCTGCCCAGGGTGCGCCTGCACAACGTGTATGGCCCCACCGAAGCCACGGTGGACAGCAGCGCCTGGACCCTGGAGCCCGGCGCGCCGGTGCCGGCGCTGCAACTGCCGATCGGCCGCGCGATCAACAACACGCGTTTGTACGTGCTGGACCAACACGATGCGCCGGTGCCCATCGGCGTCAGCGGGCAACTGCATATCGGTGGGGTCGGCGTTGCCCGGGGCTATCTGGGCCTGGAGCAGATGACGGCCGAGCGTTTTATCGACAGCCCGTTTGTGCCCGGCGACCGGCTGTACCGCACCGGCGACCTGGTGCGCTACCTGGCGGACGGCAACCTTGAATTCCTCGGGCGTAATGATTTCCAGGTCAAGCTGCGCGGGGTGCGCTTGGAGCTGGGGGAAATCGAGTCCCGCCTGTTGGCGCATCCGGCGTTGCGCGAAGTGGCGGTGCTGATTCGCGATGAGCGCTTGGTCGCATACTTCACCGTGCGTGCCGCGGTGCCGAGCCTGGAGGCCCTGCGCGCGCACGTGCTGGAGCAGTTGCCCGAGTACATGGTGCCCGCAGCCTTTGTGCAACTCGACGCCTTGCCGCTCAACCCTGCCGGCAAGCTCGAGCGCAAGGCGCTGCCGGAGCCAGGCTTGGAGGCGGTGGTCAGCCGCGCGTATGAGGCGCCACTAGGCGTGGTGGAAAACCTGATGGCCGGGATATGGGCCGAGGTCCTCAAGCTCCAACGGGTAGGGCGCCATGACCATTTCTTCGAGCTGGGCGGGCATTCCCTGTTGGCGGTGAACCTGGTAGCGCGCATGCGCAAGGCGGGGTTGGAGGTGGACGCACGCACCTTGTTCAGCCATCCGACCCTGGCGCAGTTGGCCGCGCGTACCACCACCCAGGTGCAGCGTGTGGAGGCCCCGCAGACGGCTATCCCGCAACTCAACCGCCGCCGCCGGATCTGAAGGTGCGCTCACTGTTCGGCCGGTTCGGTCACCCGTTGATGCAGGCAAAACCCGGCGCCGCAGCGGAGGGTGTGCTGAACCCCGCAAGTCCAGGCAGCCCTGAAATCAAGGCAACGGCGGGTACACAATCAACTGCAAATACCCCTTGGAATAGCGCTTGCCTCCAGGCGGAAGTTGCCCGGCTTCGCGCATTTCGCTGGTGCTGCTGATGCGCATCAGCACGCCGACCGAACCGTGTCGGCGCGCTTCGGTGAGCCAGGCTTGGACGTTTTCCGGTTCGACTTTGCGTTGCGCCGAACCCGCATATTGCAGGCCGTAGCGCAGCTCGCCCTCGGTGGCGTACAGCGCGACGTCCGGGCGTTGCAGGCGCCAGGCCATGGCGCTCGCGTTTTCCAGGGCATTGGCCAGCAGTGCGTGGGTTTGCTGCAGTTCGTCGATGTGTTCCAGCACGAATGGGTCGGGCATTTCGTTATCGGCGATCTGCGCCGGCATGCTCGCCGGCAGCAAGATCACCAGCAAGCCAATGCCCAGGGCCGGCATCGCCCACAGCGTCAGCGGGCGGAAGGCTTGCAGCAGGTTGGTGAGGATCCACACCAGCAGCACGATGAACGCCAGGGACAGGCTGAACATTTCGGCGTGGCTGTGACCGTACAGCGGCCTGGCGATTTGCAGGTAGATCAGGCCGATCATGGCGGCCATGCCAATCGCGAAATTCAGCCAGCCATTGAGGCACAGGGCGCGTGCTTTGCCCTGGCTGAGCAGGTCGGTCAGGGTATGCCCCATCAGCAACGCCAGGGGCAGCAGGCACGGCATGATATAGGTCGGCAGCTTGCCGTTGCTCAGGCTGAAAAAGCCCAGCGGCAGCAACAGCCACAGGGCTAGGAAGCGGATTGCCGGCTGGCGTTTTTCCACCCAGGCCTTATGCAGGGTGTTGGGCAGCAACCCGGCCCACGGCAGGCACGCCACCGCGATGATCGGCAAAAAGAACCACCAGGCCCGTACGTGTTGCGCGTCGCCGGCGCTGAAACGGCGGATATGTTCATTCCAGAAAAAGAAGCGCCAGAAGTCCGGCTCCTGTAGATGAATCGCCACTGCCCAAGGCAGGCACGCCAACACCGCTACCCCCACGGCCAGCGGGCCATACCGCAGCAACTCGCCGAGTCGGCGTTGCCAGAGCATGTACGGCACGGCAATCAGCACCGGCAACGCCCAGGCCAGGAACCCCTTGGTCATGAAGCCCATGGCGCAGGCCAGGCCCAGCACGGCCCAGGCTCCCAAGCGGGCACGTGTGCAGGGGCTGTGGAGGGCAAACCACAGGGCGACCAGGCTCAGGTTGACCCACAGGGTGAATTGCGGATCGAGGTTGGAATAGCCCGCCTGCCCGGCCACCAGGCCGAAGCTCAAGTAGAGCAGGGCACAGGCGAAGCTTTTACGCGGGTCATTCCACAGGCGGCGGGCGATCAGATAGGCCAGCGCCACGCTCAACCCGGAGGTCAGGGCCGAGGCGATGCGTACGCCGAACAGGTCCTGGCCGAACAGCGCCTGGCCCAGGGCGATCAGCCAATAACCGCCGGCGGGTTTTTCGAAATAGCGGATGCCCATGTAGTGCGGTGCCACCCAGTTGCCGCTCAGCAGCATTTCCTGGCTGACCTGGGCGTAACGGGTTTCATCCGGGGTCCACAAACCGTGCAGGCCCAGCGGCAGCAGGTAAAACGCGGCAAAGGCGAGGAATAAAAGCTGCAGGGGTTTTAATCGAATCAGCACAACGTCGCTCCCTGACGTTTTAAATAAGGTTTTTCAAGTAATGAAGTCAGCGTAGAAAACATCACGGCGATCACTGAGTTACAAAAAATAGTCATGACGCCCTTAATTAAAAGGCGCAACTAAACATGCCAGAACAGGGCTGTCTTTTTGCTGAACATACGCCGAGGCGGCAGGCAGCGAAGTGCTTAGAGTTGCTTGAGCGTGGCGGGCCAGTCGGCGTTCTTGACGATGCCCAGGGGCTTGAATTTGCCGTCGGGCAATACCTGCACGAACAAGGCGCTGCCGTACTCGGGGAACGCGGCATGCGCAAAGCCCAGGGTGCTTTCGAAGTCGGCAATGCAGCCGCTGTGGGTGACGAATACCAGGTTGCGCCCCGGGGTTTTATGCTTGAGCAGTTCTTCACCCATGGCCGCGCCGCAGACGGCTCTCTCGCCCGAGGTCAGCTCATTTTTACCGAACATGAAACGCAAGGTCTGGGCGGTGCGGATGGCCGGGCTGGCAAGTACGTCACTGCCGTCCATGCCCAGTGTTTTAAAGGCCTTGCCGAGGTTTTCGGCTTGCTGGCTGCCGTTGATCGTCAGGCCTTCCACGGGGCCCAGGCAGGGGTTCTGCGAGCGGTCGCAACGCTCTTCGTGGCGCACCAGCACGATCAGGTCGCCGTCGCGCCACAGTGGCAGCACGTCGGAAGTCAGCAGGCGGTTGCCCACCCCGAGGTCGCGTGGCGACAGGGGCCACAGCAGGCTGGCGGCGAGCAGCAGGCCCACCAGCGCGAGCCCCAGCCAGCGCAGTTGCGGGCGCCTGAAAAAGCCCCGGCGCGAGCGTGGTTTGGGCAGGGAAAGGTCAACCACTTCATTCACCATGGGCACCGTCGGCAAGGTTGTCATTATCAGGCGCAATGTGTCGGCGAATGCCCACAGTAAAGCCAGAGGCTGTCACAGGGTGGCTGTCTTTTCGCTGAACATAGTGCGGTGAGAAGTTGCCAGGCGCGGCAACTAACAAGTTGCCGTCACATGACGCTTGGCCGGTAATTTAGAGTGAGGCGGGTGGGCAACCGGTGAAATCCATGTGAAAAATTTGCGTGGCCGCAATCCGCAGCCGTTATTCTCGATGGCCGCCCATCAATCGAGTGTTTTTATGTTGCAGGTGCAAGGTGTCTTCAAAAGCTATGCCACGCCCCAGGGGCCGTTGGCGGTGTTGGCGGGTGTCGACCTGCACCTGGCCGCGCGCAGCAGCCTGGCCTTGATGGGTGAGTCGGGCAGTGGCAAGAGCACCTTGCTGCACCTGGTGGCCGGGCTGGACCGGGTGGATGGCGGCAGCATCAGGGTCGGTGAGCAGCGCCTCGACAGACTCGGCGAAGCGCAACTGGCGCATTGGCGGCGCACCGAAATCGGCCTGGTGTTCCAGCAATTCAACCTGATCGGCAGTTTGCGCGTCGACGATAACCTGGCATTCCAGGCGCGCCTGGCAGGGCGCTTCGATGCCCAGTGGCAGGCGCAACTGGTGGAGCGCCTGGGCCTTGGGGATTTGCTCAAGCGTTATCCGGAACAACTCTCGGGCGGCCAGCAGCAACGGGTCGCGGTAGGACGCGCATTGGCCTCGCGCCCCGGTTTGCTGTTGGCCGACGAGCCCACCGGCAACCTCGACGAAGCCACCAGCGACGAAGTGCTGCAGCTGTTGCTCGATTTGCTGCGCGACAGCCCCACCAGCCTGTTGATGGTCACCCACAGCCCGCGCATCGCCGCACGCCTGGACCGGCAAGTGGTGTTGCAGCGTGGACGGGTCGTGTCTACATGAGGGTGTTTTATTGGACGCTGCGCGCGCTGCTCAGCCATTGGCGACGGCATCCGGTGCAGTTTTTCAGCGTGTTGACCGGGTTGTGGCTGGCCACCGCCCTGTTGACCGGGGTGCAGGCGCTCAACAGCCAGGCGCGCGACAGCTACGCTCGCGCCAGCCAACTGATCGGCGGCGAACCCCAGGCCAGCCTCAGTGCGCCGGATGGCGCGAGTTTCCCGCAAGCGTTATTTGCCCAACTGCGCCGCACCGGTTGGCCGGTGTCGCCGGTGGTGCAGGGGCGGGTGCAGCTCAAGGGGCTGGAGGACGTGCGCCTGCAACTGATGGGCATCGACCCGCTGTCGCTGCCCGGCAGTGGCGCAGTGGCGGGGCAACAGTTGAGCCAGGCGCAGATGCTGGCATTTTTTGCGCCGCCGGGGCGTACCTGGATCGCCCCGCAAACCTTGCAAGCGCTGGGGCTGCGTGAAGGTGAGCAACCGCTCACGTTGAGCGGGCAGAGCCTGCCGCCCTTACAGGTCCAGCAAGACATGGCGCCCGGCCTGTTGCTGACCGATATCGGCTTCGCCCAGCCGCTGTTGGAGATGCCGGACCGGTTGTCGCGCCTGCTGGTGGACAAGGCCTTTGCCGCCACCCATCCGACGCCGCCCGCCGAGCTGCAACTCAAGCAGGGCGAGGACAATAACCTCGCGCGCCTCACTGAGAGCTTTCACCTGAACCTCGACGCGCTGGGCTTTTTGTCGTTTGTGGTTGGCCTGTTTATCGTGCACGCCGCTATCGGCTTGGCCCTGGAGCAACGGCGCGGGCTGTTGCGCACCCTGCGTGCGTGTGGGGTGAGTGCGCGCCTGTTGATCCTCGGCCTGGGGGTCGAGCTCGGCGCCTTGTCGCTGCTCGGCGGCGTGCTTGGCGTTGCCAGCGGTTACCTGCTGGCCAGCCTGTTGCTGCCGGATGTGGCTGCCAGCCTGCGCGGCCTGTA
>NZ_JBAWDE010000145.1:0-2790 GCF_049590575.1 Pseudomonas sp. | reverse complement strand
TCGGTCAAGTGTGGGAGCGGGCTTGCTCGCGAAAGCGGCCTGACAGGCGACATCAATCCCGGAACCTGAAATGAAACAGAAAAAAGCCCAATGGCCCTGGCACCTGCTGACCGTGGTCGTGCTGGTCGGCCTGGCCGGCGCGTTGTATTACGCCACTTCGCTGATGTCCTACGAGTGGCGCTGGAACCGCGTGCCGCAATACTTCGCCTATCAGGCCGAAACGTCGCAACGTGCGGCCGACATCTCCACCGTGGTCGAGCTGGTGCGCAAAGGCGATATGGCCGAAGTCACCCTGCGCAATGACGCCGGCGCCCTGCAAAAGCTGACCGTGGCCGACAACAGCCTGCAAGTGGCGCGTGGTGACGACGTGGCTGAGGGCGACGTGGTCGGCGTGACCCGGCAATGGGCACTGGGGCCGTTGATGTGGGGCTTGTGGACCACGTTGTGGCTGTCGGTGGTGTCCGGCATCCTCGGCCTGGCGATTGGCTTGGCGACCGGCCTGTGCCGGCTGTCGAGCAACCCGACCCTGCGCGATCTGTCGACGATCTACGTCGAACTGGTGCGCGGCACACCGCTGTTGGTGCAGATCTTCATTTTCTATTTCTTTATCGGCACAGTGCTCAACCTGTCCCGGGAGTTTGCCGGGATCGCCGCGCTGTCGCTGTTCACCGGTGCCTATGTGGCGGAAATCGTGCGCGCCGGCGTGCAGTCGATTACCCGTGGCCAGAACGAAGCTGCGCGCTCCCTGGGCTTGAGTGCCAGCCAGTCGATGCGCCATGTGGTGCTGCCACAGGCCTTCAAGCGCGTGCTGCCGCCACTGGCGGGGCAATTTATCAGCTTGGTGAAGGATACTTCGCTGGTGTCGGTGATCGCGATCACCGAACTGCTCAAGAGCGGTCGCGAGGTGATCACCACCTCGTTCTCGCCGTTTGAAATTCTGTTCTGCGTTGCAGGCCTGTACCTGCTGATTAACCTGCCGCTGTCGAAAATCGCCAGCCGGCTTGAGCGGAGGCTCGCGCAAAGTGATTGAAGTCCGCGATCTGGTAAAAGTCTTCGATACCCGTGGCCAAGTGGTGCGCGCGGTGGACCACGTCACCACCCAGGTGGCCAAGGGTGAAGTGCTGGTAGTGATCGGCCCGTCCGGGTCGGGCAAGTCGACCTTCCTGCGTTGCCTCAATGGCCTGGAAGCCTTCGATTCGGGCTCGGTGAGCATCGACGGCCTGCAACTGGCCGACCCGAAAACCGACGTGAACGCCTACCGCCGTGAAGTCGGCATGGTGTTCCAGCACTTCAACCTGTTCCCGCACATGACCGTGCTGGAAAACCTGTGCCTGGCGCAGAAAGTCGTGCGCAAACGCGGCAAGCAGGAGCGCGAGGCCAAGTCCATGGCGCTGCTGGAAAAGGTCGGTATCGCGCAGAAAGCCAATGAGTTTCCGTCACGGCTGTCCGGCGGCCAGCAGCAGCGCGTGGCGATTGCCCGGGCGCTGGCGATGGAGCCCAAGGTGATGCTGTTTGACGAGCCCACCTCGGCGCTGGACCCGGAAATGGTCGGCGAGGTCCTCGACGTCATGAAGACCCTGGCCCTGGAAGGCATGACCATGGTCTGCGTGACCCACGAAATGGGCTTTGCCCGCGAAGTGGCCGACCGCGTGCTGTTTTTCGATCACGGCAAGTTGCTCGAAGACGCGGCCCCGGCCGAATTCTTCGATGCGCCGAAAGACCCGCGCGCCCAGGCATTCCTGCGTCAGGTGTTGTAACTGCCTACACCTTGAATTTGCCCACCCACACCTGCAAATCCGACCCCAACCGCGCCAGTTCGACACTGGCCGCGGCGGTCTCCTGGCTGGCGGCTGACGTCTGCTCCGACACGTCCTTGACCTTCATCACGCTGCGGTTGATCTCTTCGGCGACCGCCGTCTGCTCCTCGGCGGCGGCCGCGATTTGTGGGTTCATCTCCTGGATTACCGCCACGGTGCGGGTGATATTGGCCAGCGCGTCGCCCGCGCGGCGCGTCAGCTGCACGCTGTTGTCAGTGAGGTTACGGCTGTTGTCCATGATGTCGGCGACCTGTTGAGTACCGCGATGCAGGCCGCTGATCAGCTCTTCGATTTCCTCCGCCGATTGCTGGGTGCGTTGCGCCAGGCTGCGCACTTCATCGGCGACTACCGCAAAACCGCGCCCGGCTTCACCCGCACGCGCGGCCTCGATGGCGGCATTGAGTGCCAGCAAGTTGGTTTGCTGCGACACCGACTTGATCACCTCCAGCACGCTGCCGATCTTCTGGCTTTCGCGCTGCAGCCCGAGCATGGCTTGGCTTGAGCGCGCCATTTCATGGGCCAGGTGCTCGATCTGCGCCACCGCATCCGTCACCACCTGGTCGCCCAGTTCAGTCTGTTGATTGGCCTGGGTTGCGGCAGCCGATGCTTGCTCGGCGTGGCGCGCCACCTCTTGGGCGGTGGCGAGCATCTGGTTCATGGCCGTCGCCACCTGCTCGGTTTCATCGCGCTGATTATTCACCCCCGTGCGGGTTTGTTCGGTGACCGAGGACAGCTCCTCGGCGGCGCTGGCGATTTGCGTGGCGCTGTCGCCTATGCCGCCGATCAGGCCACGCAGGTTGACGGTCATTTGCCCGATGCTGCGTTGTAACTGGCCCAGTTCATCGCGGCGCGGTGTCTGGATGTCGTGGCTGAGGTCGCCCTCGGCGATCCGGTTGGCGGCGTGCAGGGCCTGGCGCAGCGGCATGACGATCTGGCCGGCGATCAGCCAGGCGGCCAGGGCGCCGAGCAACAG
>NZ_JBAWDE010000144.1:0-2667 GCF_049590575.1 Pseudomonas sp. | reverse complement strand
GTGCGCTGGCGAAGGCCGGATCGGGCCGGTCCAGGCCGCTCCACAGGCTGACCTCGGGCACCAGCGCGCTGTACAGCGCCTGGGTCATGCCCGGCAGCTGCCGCACTTCTTCTATCACCCGAAACGGCGCCAGGCCCTGGTTACGCCGTACCTCCAGGTCCTTGGCGAGTTGGCTGGCCTGGGCCTGGGTCGCACCGCAGGCCAGGGCCAGCCGCGCGAAATCGCCGACCTCGGCGCTGTTCAAGTACAACTTGCCGCGCTCACTGCGCAGGCTGACGCGCAACTGCGCATCGTCGAACACCAACGGGATTTCACGCCCATCGGCGATCCACTGCTTGCGCTGCAACGGGTCGGCCAGGCCTTGCATGGCCAGCGCCACGCCCGCCTCGGCGGCCAACACTGCCTGGGTGTGCTGGCGGTGCCACAGCGCCTGGCGCGTTTCCAGTTGCACCCAGCCGGCCAGGCCGCCGAGCAGCAGGCTGAGCAACGCCAGCACCCACAGCACCAGCAGCAGCGCGACACCGCGCTGATGCTTGATCATTCGGGGCCTCCGCTGGCCAAGTTCAACCGCAACGCGACCACCTGGGTGACCCACGGCACCGGCCCGTTGACCCGCGCCGCAATTCGCACCGCCGAGGGCAAGCGCTTGGTCCACGGCCACTCGCTGATCCAGCCGGTGGCCTGGCCCTTGGGCGACACGCCGCGATAGCTGAACTGCAGGTCTTCGACACCTTTCAACAACACCTGTGGCTCACTGCGCGACGCCGGCACGCTGACCTGCGCTTCAGACTCAAACCGTGCAAATGCCACCTGCAAATCGCGCTGCGCCTCGGCACCGGTCAGTTGCAGGGTGAAGCGCTGAATCCCGCCACCGAGTACGCCCGGCAGGGTCGCGACAAACTGCATGCGCTGTGGGCTGCCGGCAAAAAACCCGTCGGTCTGGCTGTCGTCCTCGGTCACGTCCAGGGGCAGCGCCTCGCTGATGGCGGTACGCAAAAACTGCTGCGCCGCACGCATTTTATCCAGGCTGACGGTGTAGCGCTGCGCCTTGAGCACTGCGCGATTGGCCCCCAGCAGCGCGCCGCCGACCAGGGTCAGCAATACACCGAGCAGGCTCAGCACAATCATGATTTCGAGCAGGGTAAAACCCTGCTGGCGGCGCTTCACAAACCGGCCCCTGCCGCACGCAGTTTCAAGGTGCTGAAACGCGCCTGGCGCGGGCCTTCGCGTACCATCAGGTCGAGGCGAAACAAGTGCGGCTGGCCGATGCGCGTCGGCTGCTGGGCGATGCGCAGTTGCCAGGCGATGCCGTCCAAATCGCCTTGGCGCACGCCATTGGCCAGGGGGCCGGCGGCTTCCTGGTCCATCACGCTGACGGCGGCATGGCTCAGGCGGTCGCTGTGGGCGACTTGCAGCAGCGAACGCGCGCTCTGGCCGAAGGCGACCAGGAGCACGCTGCTGCAGATCGCCATAAGCGTCAGCGCGGCGAGCATTTCCAGCAGGGTAAAACCGGCTTGCTGTTTCATGGCAGCGCCTTGGACTGCACGCTGCCGGTCAGCCAGCCAATATCGATGCGCCAGCGCCGGCTGCCATTGACCAACAACAGGTTACCGCCGGTGGAACTGCCGTCGGCGTAGAACTCCACCGCCGAGCCTGCGTGTTCGGCGGTGTGCAGGGTGACTTGCAGGTCGGCCGGCCAGTGTTTTTTCGGCCGGCCCGGGGCCTGGAAGCTGAGCGTGCGCAGGTCGAAGACGGTGGCTTCCGTGCTGCCGTTGACGATTGCTCTGGCCCGCGTGCTGCGCAGCGCCTCGACCATTTGCCCAACCACTTGACGCTCCTTGGCCGCGCGCAGGCCTTGCTGCAGACCAAAACCCACCAAGCCGGCCGCGATGCTGATCAAGACGATCACCACCAGCATTTCCAGCAAGGTAAAGCCACGTTGGGCGTTGGCCATGGTCAGCGGTTATTCCCAGTTGCCCAGGTCGGCGCTGTAGCCTTCGCCGCCGGGTTGGCCGTCCTGGCCGTAGAAGATCAGGTCGAACGCGCCATGCTCGCCGGGGAAGCGGTAGCCGAAGGCATGGCCGAACGGGTCCTTGAGGTCTGACGGTTTGGCGTAAGGCCCGGCCCAGCCGGCGGTGTTGCCCGGCTTGTCGACCAGTTGCTGCAGGGACTTGGGCGGCGAGCCGACGTCCAGGCCGTAGCTTTCGATTTTCATGCTCAGGCTGGCCAGTTGCGCCTTGCCCGCGCCGTATTTGCCTTTGTCGACATTGCCGCCGACCTGGCGCACCACGATGGTCGCGACGATGCCCAGCAGCACGATCACGGCGAGCATTTCCAGCAGGGTAAAACCGCCCTGGCGGCGGGCGGACTTGAAGCGGGTATGGCGCATGGGTAAGGGTCCTTGAGGGTTCATATATTGCTGGTCAGGCTCATCAGCGGCAGCATGATCGCGAGCATAATCACCGCCACCAGCACCGCCATGACCACGGTCAGCGACGGCACCAGCGCGGCGAGCAGGCGGTCGATGCCGCGCTTGGCCTCGACGTCGAACACGTCGGCGACCTTGAGCAGCATGCTGTCGAGTTCGCCGGCCTGCTCGCCGACTTCAATCATTTGCAGCGCCAGGTCCGGCAGCAACGGCTGCGCGCCGAAGGCACTGGCGAGGGT
>NZ_JBAWDE010000143.1:0-3080 GCF_049590575.1 Pseudomonas sp. | reverse complement strand
CAAGTTATCCACATAGGTGCTGGGCGAGCTGATCAGCTCGCGCTGCTGGTTGACCTCGAACTGGTACAGGCGAATGTTGGCGATGTCGTCGGCCAGGTCGCGGTCGACTGTCAGGCGCGGCAGCGCCTGCTTCTGCTTATAGAGGATCTTGGACAGCAGCAGGCTGCCCTTGAGCACGTTGATCTGCTCGTCCAGGGCCGAGTCGCTCTGGGTCACGGTGTCCAGTTGTTGCTTGGTCTGCAGGTTTTTCTGGGTCAAGTCGTTGAGGCGGTCAGTGCTTTTGAGCAGGTAGTCAGACAGCTTGAGGTTGGCCGCGCTCTCAGTGGCCAGCAGGCTGCTGCCGCCGGCTTTCTGCGCCTCGATGGACTGTTGGGTCACGGTTTGCTGCGACTGGGCCAGGCGTTTCTGGTTGATCAGGGTTTGCAGGTCCTGGATCTCTTGCTCCAGGCGCGCGGTTTTTTCCACCACCAGGTCGTGCTGGCTGTTGCCCAGGTCTTGCAGTTGGCTGTTGCCGGCCAGTTCCTGGCGGCGCAGGGGGATCAGCGCATTCAGCGCGGCGAGTTCGGCGTTCAGCTGGTTGCGTTGGTCACCGCTGATGGATTTGCCGTTGTCCTTGCCGCTCTTGAGGATCGAATTGATCTGCTGGATACGCGTCTGGCTGTTGCTGATTTCGGTCTGGGCGCGCTCCGGGCGGGTCTGCGCGGCGATGCTCAGGCTGTTGGCGTCGGCCAGTTCCTTTTGCAGGTCGCCTTGCTGGGTGGTGCGCTGTACCAGCAGTTGCTCAAGCTGCGGCACCGGCAGGGTGGCGTAGCGCTGGGACACCGGAATCACCTTGGTGGCCTTTAGCCGGGTCAGGTCGCGCTGATTTTCGGTGGTCTGGCGCGGGGCATCTTCCAACTGGCGCTTGAGGTCAACCAGGCGTTGCTCGTAATCCTGCTTGTTGCCCAGATAGGTCAGGGTCTGTTGCAGGATCGACTGCAGCGCCTTCATGTCGGCATCGGGCAGCTTGCGGTCGGGCAGCTTGTCCAGGGTTTGCTGGATGGCGTCGGCGCTGGGCGGGTCGGCGGCGTAAACGCTGCCGACACAAAGGGTCAGGCCCAGCAGGGCAGTGGCTAAAAAGGTGCGCAGGATTGTCATGGATACCGATCGAGCAAGGCAAAGAAAGTGGGGGCGTGGCGCCGTAGCCCCCCAGTTTAGAGGAAGAGTCCAGGACCTGGACGACTGCCTTCGGGAAATTTGACGCCGACTTTTCCGATCTTGTTCCCGTCCATGACCGCGACGGTCCAGAGGGTGTTGTTCCACTCTACCTGATCGCCGACCACCGGTGCGCCGCCGACTTTCTGGGTGATGAAGCGGCTCAGCGGCATGTCCGGGTCGATGCCCTCGAGTTTCAGGCCGTACAGGGCGGAAACCGCGCCTAGCTGGGCGTCGCCTTCGAGTACGAAGTCGCCGAAGAAGCGCAGGTCGAGGCCGCGTTGCGGTGCCTGGCTGAACAGTTTGCCCAGCGCCGGCAAGTTGTGTTCGTGGCCGATCACGCAGAGCAGATCGTCGACTTCCAGCACCGTACTACCCGACGGATGGAGCAGTTGCTGGCCACGGAACAGCGCGGCGATCCGCGTGCCTTCAGGCATTTTCAGCTCGCGCAGGGCCGCGCCGATGCACCATTTCTCGGCGCCCAGGCGGTAGACGAACAGCTCCCACTCGCTGGTAACGTGCACTTCCAGGGCGGCGCGGGAAATCGGCGCAGGGTCCGGCGGCACGGTGACTTTCAGCAACTTGGCCACCCACGGCAGGCTCGTGCCCTGCACCAGCAGCGACACCAGCACGATAAAGAACGCCAGGTTGAAATACAGCTGCGCATGCGGCAGGCCAGCCATCAGCGGGAACACCGCCAGAATGATCGGCACCGCGCCACGCAGGCCGACCCAGGCGATAAAGGCTTTTTCGCGACCATGGAACGCCTTGAACGGCAGCAGGCCGACCATCACCGACAGCGGCCGCGCGAACAGGATCATCCACAGTGCCAGGCCCAGGGCCGGCAGCGCGATTGGCAGCAAGTCATGGGGCGTGACCAGCAGGCCCAGTACCAGGAACATGCCGATCTGGGCGAGCCAGGCCATGCCGTCGAGCATATGCAAAATGCCATGACGGCTGCGCACCGGGCGGTTGCCGATCACCAGGCCGCACAGGTAGACGGCGAGGAAGCCGCTGCCGTGCAGGGCGTTGGTCAGCGCGAAGACGAACAGGCCACCGGCGATCACCAGGATCGGGTACAGGCCGTTGGCCAGGTTGATGCGGTTGACCATTTGCAGCATCAGCCAGCCGCCGCCCAGGCCGACGACGCCGCCGATCCCGAATTCGCGGACCAGGTGCGTCAACAGGCTCCAGTGCAGGCCGGTCTGGCCGCTGGCGAGCATGTCGATCAGGGTGACGGTAAGGAACACCGCCATCGGGTCGTTGCTGCCGGATTCGATTTCCAGGCTGGCGGTCACCCGCTCGTTCAGGCCCTTGCCGCCGAGCAGCGAGAATACGGCTGCGGCGTCGGTGGAGCCGACGATGGCGCCGATCAGCAAGCCCTGGATGATATTGAGGTTGAACAGCCAGGCCGCGGCCATGCCGGTGAGGCCGGTGGTAATCAACACCCCCACCGTGGCCAGCGACAAGGCTGGCCAGAGTGCCACGCGGAAACTCGCCACCCGCGTGCGCAAGCCGCCGTCGAGCAGAATCACGGCCAGGGCGAGGTTGCCCACCAGGTAGGCGGTTGGGTAGTTATCGAAAATGATGCCGCCGCCGTCGACGCCGGCGATCATGCCCACGGCCAGGATAATCACCAGGATCGGGATGCCCAGGCGGGACGAAAGAGAACTCACCAGAATGCTCGCACTCACCAGCAACGCGCCGATCAAGAACAGGCTGTTGATGGTTGTCGCATTCAAAGGCAGTACTCCAGGAGTAGACAAGACGAGGCGCAAACTGACCATGCAGTCTGCGTGCCAGCGATTCTAACCTGTTGAATTGCTGTGCTGTCAAAAAGCTTTTGTGGCTGGGCTCAGATCCAATGTGGGAGCGGGCTTGCTCGC
>NZ_JBAWDE010000142.1:0-3110 GCF_049590575.1 Pseudomonas sp. | reverse complement strand
GGCTGGAGCTGTTCCCGAAACTGCCGATTTCCGGCATGACCGGCAGCATCGCCGCCAACTGCACGCTGATTTCCATCGACGGCGACCACTGGCTGTTGCACCTGGACCCGGCCCACAGCGCCCTGTTCAACGCGACCCAGCAACGCCGCCTCAACGATGCCCTGAACCAGTACCATGGGCGCACGCTGACCATCGCCATCGAGCTGATCAAGCCCGAGCAGGAAACCCCGGCCCAGGCCGCGACCCGTCGGCGTATCAACCGCCAGCGCGAGGCTGAGGATTCGATCCATGGCGATCCGCTTATCCAGCAAATGATGCAACAGTTCGGTGCGGTCGTCCGCCACGATACTATTGAACCTGTCGAAGCCCCGGTGCCCCAGGCGTCATGACACCGGGCTATTCATTGATCCACGTACTTTTGAGGTGATTCCCATGATGAAAGGTGGCATGGCCGGCCTGATGAAGCAGGCACAGCAGATGCAGGAAAAAATGGCCAAGATGCAGGAAGAACTGGCCAACGCCGAAGTCACCGGTAAGGCCGGTGGCGATATGGTCAGCGTGGTGATGACCGGTCGTCACGACATCAAGCGCGTGAGCATCGACCCAAGCGTATTGCCGGGCGCCAGCGAAGACGACCTGGAAATGCTCGAGGCGCTGTTCGCCGCCGCCGTCAACGACGCCGTGCGCAAGATCGAAGCCAACAGCCAGGAAAAAATGGGCGGCGTGACCGCCGGCATGCAACTGCCACCGGGTATGAAGCTGCCGTTCTGATACGTCTGCTTTAGCTAGACTCGAATGCCAGGCCCAGCGCCTGGCATTTTTGTTTGTGCTGATCCAATCGAACCCTGGCGTTGTAAACAGGGTCTGCACCCTATACCGACGGAATCGATAAAGGAGCCCCCTCATGCCTCAAGAACCCATTCTCAACCAGCGCATTGTCCTGGTCTCACGCCCGCAAGGCGCGCCGACACCGGAGAACTTTCGCCTGGAGCGGGTGAACCTGCCGGAGTTGGCAGACGGTCAGGTCCTGCTGAAAACCTTGTACCTGTCCCTCGACCCCTACATGCGCGGGCGGATGAGCGACGCACCGTCCTACGCCGCGCCGGTAGAGATCGACGAAGTGATGACCGGTGGTGCTGTGAGCCGAGTCGAGCAATCGCGTAATCCGAAATTCGAAGTGGGCGACCTGGTGGTCGGTTCCACCGGCTGGCAGAGCCACAGCATTTCCGATGGCCGCAACCTGATGCCGGTGCCCAAGGGCCTGGCCAGCCCGTCCATGGCGGTCGGCGTGCTGGGCATGCCGGGCATGACTGCCTACATGGGCTTGATGGACATCGGCCAGCCCAAAGAGGGGGAAACCCTGGTGGTGGCGGCCGCGTCCGGCGCCGTCGGCTCGGTGGTGGGGCAGGTGGCCAAGCTCAAGGGCCTGCGCGTGGTCGGCATTGCAGGCGGCGCCGACAAGTGCCGCTACGTGGTGGATGAACTGGGTTTTGATGCCTGCATCGACCACAAGAGCGAGCACTTTGCCGATGAGCTGGCCCAGGCCTGCTTCAAGGGCGTGGACATCTATTTTGAGAACGTGGGTGGCAAGGTATTCGACGCGGTGGTGCCACTGCTCAATCCAAAGGCGCGCATCCCGTTGTGTGGTTTGATCGCCGGCTATAACGCGCATGAGGCGCCCAGCGGTCCCGACCGCTTGCCGACGCTGCAGCGCACCTTGCTGACCAAGCGTGTGCGCATCCAGGGCTTTATCGTGTTCGACGATTACGGCGATCGCCAGCCCGAGTTCCTCAGCGCCATGGCGCCGTGGGTGCGCGACGGCAAGATCAAGTTCCGCGAAGACGTGGTCGACGGCCTGGAACAGGCGCCCGAAGCCTTTATCGGTTTGCTCGAAGGGCGCAACTTCGGCAAGTTGGTGGTGCGCGTCGCGCAGGACTGAAGATTTGACGCTAATCCGGGGCGCGGGTATAAACCGCGTCTCGTTGTTTTGTCGGACCCATCGCCCATGAGCTTCAGCCCCCTGATTCGCCAACTGATCGACGCCCTGCGTACTTTGCCGGGCGTGGGCCAGAAAACCGCCCAGCGTATGGCGCTGCAATTGCTGGAGCGTGATCGCAGTGGCGGCACGCGGTTGGCCCAGGCCCTGAGCCAGGCCATGACCGGCGTAGGCCACTGCCGTCAGTGCCGCACCCTCACCGAAGAAGAACTCTGCCCGCAATGCGCCGACCCGCGCCGCGACGACACGCTGCTGTGCGTGGTGGAAGGGCCGATGGACGTATACGCGGTGGAGCAGACCGGTTATCGCGGGCGCTACTTTGTGCTCAAGGGTCACCTGTCGCCGCTCGACGGTCTGGGCCCGGAGGCCATCGGTATTCCGCAACTGGTGGCGCGGATAGAAGAGCAGGGCACCTTTACCGAGGTGATCCTGGCCACCAACCCCACGGTGGAAGGCGAGGCGACTGCGCATTACATTGCCCAGTTGCTGACCAACAAAGGCCTGATCACCTCGCGCATCGCCCATGGCGTGCCGTTGGGGGGCGAGCTGGAATTGGTCGATGGCGGCACCCTGGCGCATTCTTTTGCCGGGCGTAAGCCGATCGCCCTGTAAGTCATTCCCCAAGTTCAAACTGTGGGAGCGGGCTTGCTCGCGAATGCGGTGTATCAGTCAATACATTTGGTGACTGACACCCTGCATTCGCGAGCAAGCCCGCTCCTATATCGGTTTGCGTGGTCAGTGATAGCTTGAAAACCAAGCAAGCGCTTGGTAATTTCTCTCCACCCCAGCGTGGAGCTCGCCGATGTCTGCCTACCAGGACTACTTCGACCCCAGCCACCAATTGGTCCGCGACAGCGTGCGCCGTTTCGTCGAGCGCGAGATGTTGCCGGGTATCGAGCAGTGGGAGGAGGCGGAGAGTTTTCCCCGCGAGCTGTACTTCAAGGCCGGCGCTGCGGGCATCCTCGGCATCGGCTACCCCGAAGTGCTGGGCGGCAGCCACGAAGGTGACCTGTTCGCCAAGGTCGCTGCCAGCGAGGAACTGATGCGCTGCGGTTCCGGTGGTGTGGTCGCGGGCTTGGGCTCGCTGGACATCGGCTTGCCGCCGGTCATCAAA
>NZ_JBAWDE010000141.1:0-22042 GCF_049590575.1 Pseudomonas sp. | reverse complement strand
GATCTGTTCCAGGCAATGTCGGTGTACGTGAAGGTGGTGGAAACCGGCAGCATGACCGCCGCCGCGCAGGAATGCGGGATGTCGACCACCATGGTCGGCAATCACCTGCGCGCCCTGGAGCAACGCCTGGGTGTCAGCCTGCTCAAGCGCACCACCCGCAAGCAGAGCCTCACGGAATTCGGCGGCGAGTATTACCAGCGCTGCCTTGAGGTACTCGGGCTGGTGGCCGACTCCGAGCTGCTCGCGGAGCAGGTCCACAGCGAAACCCCCAAAGGCATGCTGCGCATCACCGTGCCGCCGGTCTTCGGCAGCGAACGCCTGGTGCCGGCCCTGAGCGAATTTTCCCAGCGCTACCCGCAGATCGACCTGTACGTGGTACTCAGCAATGAACGGATGGACTTGGTCGACAGCGGCTTTGACGTGGCGATCCGTCTTGGCGATCTGGAACCCTCCAGCCTGATCGCCCGGCCGTTGCAGGCCTATACCCTGACCCTCTGCGCGTCACCGGCGTACTTGGCGCGACGCGGCACGCCGTCGACGCCCGATGACTTGCGACACCACGACTGCCTGGCATTTGCCTATCCGGCGAACGACAACTGGCGCGACACCGACAAACTCTGGCGCATGACCGACCAGTACGGCGAGGTCGAGGTTCCGGTCTCCGGCTCATTGACCATCAACAGCTCGCAAGGCTTGCGCCAGGCGGCCGTCAACGGCATGGGCATCAGCATGCTGGCCGATGCCCTGGTGCAGCAGGACCTGGAGAGCGGCAAGCTGGTGGCCTTGCTGACCACCTATCAACTGCCCAGCCGGCCCATGCACCTGCTTTACCGTCAGGACCGCTATCGCCTGCCGAAGCTGCGGGCATTTGTGGATTTTGTGATGGAGAAATGGGCGCTCCAAAAACCGTTTCACGGCCAATAAAAAACGGCCCCGAAAGGCCGTTTTTATTTAACCGAGTCGCTTAAGCCTGAACCAGGCCCTTGATCTTCACGGTCGGGTTCACGTCAGCGTCATAGTCCACGCCGTCGACTTCAAAGCCGAACAAGCGCAGGAACTCAGCCTTGTAGCCGGCGAAATCGCTGATCTCATTGACGTTGTCGTCGGTGACCTGGTTCCACAGGGCCGCCACGGCGTCCTGGACCTTCGGCTCCAACTCGGCCAGGTCGGCGCGCAGGCGGCCGTCGGCGTCGAGCTTCGGCTCTTTGCCATACAGGCTGTCCTTGAACAGGCCGTAGACCTGCTCGATGCAGCCTTCGTGAGTGCCCTGCTCTTTCATCACTTTGAACAGCAGCGACAGGTACAGCGGCATGATCGGGATCGCCGAGCTGGCCTGGGTGACCACCGCCTTGAGCACCGACACACGGGCGTCGCCCTTCAGCGCAGCGAGGTTGTCGCGCAGGGTCAGGACTTTCTTGTCGAGGTCTTTCTTGGCTTCGCCGATGGAGCCGTTCCAGTAGATATCCTGGGTCAGCTTCTCGCCGAGGTAAGTGAACGCGGTGGTCTTGGCGCCTTCGGCCAACACATCGGCGTCACGCAGGGCGTCGATCCACAGCTGCCAGTCTTCGCCACCCATGACCTTCACGGTACCGTCGATTTCTTCCTGGGTCGCAGGCTCAAGGGTGGTGTCGACCACAACGCCCTTGTCGGTATTGATACCGCGCAGGGTCACGGCCTTGCCGATCGGCTTGAGGGTCGAGGTGTGCACCACGCCTTGCGGGTCGGTGCGGCGTGGCGCGGCCAGGCTGTAGACGACCAGGTCGATCTTGCCCAGGTCTTTCTTGATGGTTTCGATGGTCAGGCGCTTGATCTCGTCGGAGAACGCGTCGCCATTGATGCTTTTGGCGTACAGGCCCTTTTCGACGGCAAACTTCTCGAACGCAGCGCTGTTGTACCAGCCGGCGGAGCTGAGCTTGCCTTCTTCGCCTTCTTTCTCAAAAAACACGCCCAGGGTGTCGGCGCCGCAGCCAAACGCAGCACTGATGCGCGCGGCCAGGCCGTAGCCGGTGGAGGCGCCGAGTACCAGCACCTTCTTCGGGCCGCCTTCGATGACGCCGTTTTTGGAGACGTAGTCGATCTGCTCCTTGACGTTCGCTTCACAGCCAACAGGGTGAGCGGTCACACAGATAAAGCCACGAACCCGCGGTTTGATGATCATAAAAATTTCTGCCTCTTCCAAGGTGCCGAAGGCCAATGGTGGCCATTCAACTTAATCGTACCGGTCTATGACGCCTGAAAAACCGAAGCGTCACGATAGACGTAAATCTTCCATTTACAAAATCCAATCCCACACAACGTGCACGGGGTTCAAAACCCTATAATACCGTCACAACTTCGGCACGCGGCCGCCCCCCACTGTCCACGGCGCTCAACGCTGTGATCGCGGGGGGGTGGCCGGGATGGTCTTTACCCTGCGTCGGGTTTTCTACAAAAACTGGAAGCTGATTCAGTGACTTCTGCGGCATGATGGTGCTGGACGGTGTTTGCACTCGGCCTCTCGCCTGAGGTAAATAACTGTCTCGTGCGCCTTATTGTGCGCCCACCATTCTCAAGCCATTGCGTTTCAAAGGAGCGCAGTGGCTGTGCTTTCAAGGAATCAGAATGCCCCAACGTCAAGTCATCAATGCCTCCGTCAGCCCCAAGGGCAGCCTCGAAACCCTGTCCCAACGTGAAGTCCAGCAACTGAGTGAAGCCGGTTCCGGCAGTATCTACACCCTGTTCCGCCAGTGCGCCCTGGCGATCCTCAACACCGGCGCGCACATCGACAACGCCAAGACCATCCTCGACGCCTACAAAGACTTTGAAGTGCGCATCCACCAACAGGATCGCGGCGTGCGCCTGGAGTTGCTGAATGCGCCGGCCGACGCGTTCGTGGACGGCGAAATGATCGCCAGCACCCGCGAAATGCTGTTCAGTGCCTTGCGCGACATCGTCTACACCGAGAACGAGCTGGACAGCCAGCGCATCGACCTGAGCAACTCCCAGGGCATCACCGACTACGTGTTCCACCTGCTGCGCAACGCGCGCACGTTGCGCCCGGGCGTGGAGCCGAAAATCGTGGTGTGCTGGGGCGGCCACTCGATCAATACCGAAGAATACAAATACACCAAGAAAGTCGGCCACGAACTGGGCCTGCGCAGCCTCGACGTGTGCACCGGTTGCGGCCCTGGCGTGATGAAAGGTCCGATGAAAGGCGCAACCATTTCCCACGCCAAACAACGGATTACCGGCGGCCGCTACCTGGGCCTGACCGAGCCGGGCATCATCGCTGCCGAAGCGCCGAACCCGATCGTCAACGAGCTGGTGATCCTGCCGGACATCGAAAAACGCCTGGAAGCCTTCGTGCGCGTCGGCCACGGCATCATCATCTTCCCGGGCGGCGCCGGCACGGCGGAAGAGTTCCTGTACCTGCTGGGCATCCTGATGCACCCGGACAACCGCGACCTGCCGTTCCCGGTCATCCTCACCGGGCCGAAACACGCAGCGCCGTACCTGCAACAGCTGCATGCGTTCGTCGGCGCGACCCTGGGCGAAGCGGCCCAGGCGCACTACCAGATCATCATCGACGACCCAGCCGAAGTGGCGCGCCAGATGACCGCAGGGCTCAAGGCGGTGAAGCAGTTCCGGCGTGAGCGCAACGACGCGTTCCACTTCAACTGGCTGCTGAAGATCGACGAAGGCTTCCAGCGCCCGTTCGACCCGACCCACGAAAACATGGCCAGCCTGCAACTGAGCCACGCACTGCCGCCCCACGAACTCGCCGCCAACCTGCGCCGCGCGTTCTCCGGGATCGTGGCCGGCAACGTCAAGGACAAGGGCATCCGCCTGATCGAGCAGCACGGCCCGTACGAAATCCACGGCGACCCGGCCATCATGAAACCACTGGACGAACTGCTGCAGGCATTTGTCGCACAGCACCGTATGAAGTTGCCCGGCGGCGCGGCGTATGTGCCGTGTTACAGAGTGGTTCAATAACTAACGTTGCACCGCCACACATTTGATTTCCACCAGCAGACCGGGGTGTGCCAGTTCGGACACTCCGATCGTGGTCCAGGCGCAACGCCCACGTGGAAACAGGCGGTTTTTCACCTCGCGAAAAACCGCCATGTGCTGGCTCATGTTGACGTGGTAAGTGGTCATGTCTACCACGTCCTCAAAGCTGCAACCGCCTTCTTCCAGTACCTGCCGCAGGTTGTCCCAGGCTGCGATGAATTGCGCCTCGGGGTCTTCGATCACGGCCAACGCCGCCGTACGGCCAACCTGCCCGGCGCAATACAGGGTGGTGCCGACTATGACGGCGGGCACGTAGCCCGCGCGCTCGACGATGGGCTGCATGGCGGCAGGAATGATCAGCTGGCGATCGGTCATATGCAGTATCTCTTTAGGGCCGTGTCCAGACGTGACGGTCGGAAGAATCGGGCTATCGTTTTACCTGTTCCTTCCAATCCACACCAGATGAGCGACCTATGGACCAACGGATCTTGTCCTCCAACATTCCTTACCCTAAGGTAAGGAACATCATGATGGAGATAGTCGATATGGCAACCGCCACACTCACCTCAAAAGGGCAAATCACCATTCCCATCCAGGTCAGGACTGCACTGGGCCTGGAAACCGGAGACCGGGTAGAGTTTGTCGAAATGGAAGACGGCCAGTTTTCCATGATCGCCGCGAGCAAAACCGTGCACGACCTCAAGGGTTTGATCCGCAAGCCTGCGAAGGCCGTTTCCATCGAAGACATGAACGATGCCATTGCAGCCCAGGGAGCGAAGGCTGGATGATCGGGCTGGATACCAATGTGCTGGTGCGCTACGTCACCCAGGATGATCCCGTGCAATCCCCCAAGGCCAACGAGCTGATCGAATCGCTCACCGCGTTTGCGCCAGGGTTTGTCAGCCTGGTGTCCGTGGTGGAATTGGTGTGGGTTTTACAAAGCTGCTACCAGTCGGCCAAAAGCGACCTGGTGAGCGTACTGGAAACGCTGCTGCGTACCCGTGAATTGACCGTCGAGCATGCTGAGATTGTCTGGCAGGCACTGCGACGATTCTCGGCCAACAAAGCCGACTTCGCCGACTGTTTGATCGAGCGCTGCGCCCACGCCGCCGGGTGCGAGTACACCGCCACCTTCGACCTCAATGCCGTCAAGGCCAGCGGTATGAAACGGTTGGCGTGATCCGCCGCGTTGCAGCAATGGGCAGGCTTTGGTAAAACCGCATCTACCCTTGATCGAGAGAAAGACCCACGTGCGCACGCTTCTTCTCGCCGCTTTGGCCATCGCGCCAACCCTTGCCCTGGCCGACGCCATCGCCTGGCCCGACCTGCCGCAAACCTGCTACGTGAGCGGTCGCCCCGCCACCAGTACGGATGTCGATACCGGCTGCGCGGCGTTTCTAATCAATGTAAAGGGCCAGCCGGCGGGCACGCCAATCAAGCTGGATATTCCCCAATACGCGATGCACGTGGACGAAGCCAGCGGCAAAGAGACGCCGGTGATCATCATCCAGGCCGAAGAAAACGGCGAGATCAAGGCCGTGGGCTACCGGGAGCTGGGCACCGATCAACTGGGTGCCGCGCTGCTACGCGAGGTCAAGCTGCTGGGCACCCAAAAGCCGATCTAGCCAGGGCTCAACGTACCCAGCCACCGCCCTGCCAATGGTAGCCGTCGCTGCGCTGCACCCAGTGCGGATGCACGTAACGATAACCCTCGCGTACCGGTTCCCAATGGCCGTGTACAGCGACGTAACGCCCGCCCTCCCAGCGCCAGTAACCCCGCGACCATAGGTAGCCATAGCGCACAGGCGGCTCGACTTCGATCACCTGCACCGGCGGCGGTTGCGGTGCAACCACTTCCACATATTCACGTTGCACCGGCCTGCGTTCATGCACCACGCGCTCTTGCACACACCCGGATGCCGCGACGACCATGGCCGCCAATGCTGCATAACGTAACAACATACAAAACCCTCGGGCGCTGACGCCCACTGCCTGTTGCGCTAAAAATCCCCCTTTGTCGCAGCCGCACTCCTGCGTGGCCTGCCTACTTTTTAACAGGTGGAATCTGTCAGCTTGCTGAACCCGCAGGCCTCAAGAGGCACACGCGACAGTCGGTCGTTTCAGGCGCACCAGCAGCAGCCCCGCGACGACCACGGCGATACCAGCGTAGGTGGATGCGTGGATCGCATCGCCAAACATCAGCGCTGCCCAGACCAACGTGACCGGCGGTTCCAGGTACACCAGCGCGGCAACGTGGGTCGCCGTCATGATCCGCAACAACATCCACAGGCTCAGGTAGGCGATGAACGTAGAGAACACCGTCAGCCATACAATCGAGATCAACACGTCGGGGTCATGGGGAATGCTCAGCGTGTCGGTGTAGAGCACCGTTGCGGTAAACCCGATCAAGGTCAGTATCGACTGGATAAACAGCGGCAAGACCAGGCCCACATCCTGATGTTTTGCGCTGCGCCGTTCATACAAGGTGGCCAGCGTCAGCCCCAATGCCGCCGCCAGCGGCAGCAGGTACATCACCAGGCCAACACCCTGCCCGCCGCTGCCGTACTGCCCGGCGATCACGATCGACACCCCGACAAAGCTGATGGTCAGCCCTGCCCACTGCCAACCACCACTGCGTTCGGCCGCACTGCCCGTTGAAAGCGCAGCTGTCATCAACGGCTGCAGCGCCGCGATGATGGCGGCGATTCCGGGCGGCAAGCCATTCTGGATCGCAACGTAAAGGCAGCTCAGGTAGAGGAACTGCGATAGAAACCCGATCACCGCGTAGTGGCGAATCTGTGCCCATGAAATCTTCAACAGCCTGACGTTCAAAAACAGCCCCAGGCAGACCGAGACCAGCAGGAAACGCCAGAACAACAGGTTGAACGCACCACCGCCTTGCGTGCCGAGCTTGGCGCCGATGTAGCCTGAGCTCCACGACAGTACAAACGCGGTTTGCAGCAATAACCGTCCCAAGGTCGATCGCGTCACGGAGCCTCCAGTCGGTGTGATTTGACTGAAAGGCTAAAGGCCGCGCATGCTTGTGTATATTTGAATTACCTGCACCACTAATTCCAACAAGTGGAATCATGACTAAACAGCTGAATATCGACCTGTTGCGTACGTTCCACGCCGTGGCGCGTTTTCGCCGCTTCAACGAAGCGGCCGAGCACGTGCACCGCAGCGCGTCCACCGTGACCACGCAAATCCAGAAGCTCGAGGACCAGGTCGGCCAACGCCTGTTCAGCCGCAGCAACCAGGGCGTGGAGCTGACGTTGTATGGCAAGAAACTGCTGGGCGAAACCACCGAATTTCTCAAGAGCCACGACCGCCTGCTGATCTCGCTGATGCCCCAGCGCATGCAAGGCAAGATCCGCCTGGGCGTTCCCGACACCTATGCGCCTGCCTTCATCGAGGCATTTCTGCCCCAGTTGATTGCCGAAAACCCGCTGCTGGAGCTGGAAGTCGAAGCGCGCACCAGCGGTGAGTTGCTGAACTTATTCATGGCGAACCGGCTGGACCTGACCCTGACCGTCAGCGCCCACCCTCTGGCGCAAGGCGAACGGCTAGGGCCGGTTCAGCCGCTGTGGGTGGCCGCCGAGCACTTCAGCTGTGCGCCGAATGCGCCGCTGCCGATTACCGTGCCTGTCTCCGGCTGCCCGTATCGCGCAGCCGCGTTGCAAGTCTTGAAGGATCACGGGATTTACCACCGGGTGCTGCTGGAAAGCCCCAACTCATCCGCCGTCGAAAGTTGTATCCGCAGCGGCGTGGCGGTCGGCCTGATCGAGGAAAGCCGCATGGGTCAGGGGCTGACGCAGGTGATCGCAGGCTTCGAATTGCCGCCGCTGCCGGTTCACCATCTGTACCTGTTGTGCGATACCAGCAATGCGTTGGCCTTGCACCTGTACGAGCAGGTTAAACACGGCTTCCCTATTTGATCTGTTACGCCGGGCCGAAACGCCCCAGCACCGCCTCGACAAACCGCCGCAGCTTGGCGGTGCGCTGGCGATTGGCCGTGTAGACGAGGTGCATCTGCCGACTCGGCGCCTCGAACCCGGGCAGCACCCGCACCAGCTCTCCCTTATCCAGCGCCGAGCGTAGAAAGTCTTCCGGGCCAAGGACAATGCCAAAACCATCCAGCGCGGCCGACATCAACGCGCGGCTCTCGTTGATCTGCAACCGGCTGGCCACCTGGACCTTATGCGCGAGCGCAGCGTCGAAAAACACCCATTCGCGGTCCGCCGGCCGCGACCAGAACGCATAGCCCAGGCATTCGTGATGCTCAAGGTCAGCCGGCGTCTGCGGTGTACCGCGTGCCGCCAGGTAGGCCGGCGCAGCGCAGACCACCAGGCGATAAGGCGCGAGCGGCCGGGCGGTGAGTCCGGTCGTCGCCAGCGGGCCGATGCGGAAGGCGACCTCATAGCCCTCCTCGACCAAATCCACGAAACGATCGGTGAGGTGCAAGTCGATCTCCACATCCGGGTTATCACGCAAAAATCCGGTAATCAACGGCATCAGGCTGTACGAGCCGAAGGTCACCGGGGCGGTGATTTTCAGCGTGCCACGCGGGGTGTCGTTCATGATCTGTGCGAGGGAATCGGCGGCCTCGGCTTCCGTCAGGATGTGCTTGCAACGCTCGTAGTACGCGTTACCCAACTCGGTCAGGCTTTGCCGGCGCGTGGTGCGGTTGAGCAAGCGCGCACCCAGGCGCTGCTCCAACGCGGTGACATGCTTGGCGACCATCTGCGGCGACATATTCAAGCGCTCGGCGGCGCGGGCATAAGACCCCAGTTCAGCGGCCATCACGAAGGCGCTCATGCTCGATAGGCGGTCCATCATTCACCACTCCCAGTAACAACACCCATGCCTGAAAGCCCATTTATCGCTGATTGGTTGCCAATCATCATAGCCGTTCCCCCCTTTCCAAAGGAGCAAGGCCATGAAGATTGGTGTGATAGGCGCAGGCTTTATCGGACGCGCCGTGGCGCAACTGGCGCTGGCGGCCGGGCACGAAGTGATGTTGAGCAACTCCCGAGGCCCGCAGACAATGAGCAGCGTGGTCAGCGGCATTCTCGGCGTGCAAGTGGGCAGCGCAGACGATGCAGCCCGCTTCGGCGACGCAGTGCTGGTGGCCATCCCCCTGGAACATTACCGCAGCGTGCCCGCGCAGTGGCTGGAGGGCAAGACGGTGATGGACGCCAACAATTACTACCCCGAGCGCGACGGCCACATCCCGGTACTCGACCACTTTGAAACCACCACCAGCCGGTTGCTCGCCGAGCATTTGCCGCAGGCGCATGTGGTGAAAGTGTTCAATGCGATCTTCGCCCCCGACCTGACCCAGGACGCCCGCCCCCAAGGCGCAGTGGATCGTCGGGCACTGCCGGTTGCGGCGGACGACGCCACGGCCAGGGCGCAGGTGATCACGCTGCTCGACGAGTTGGGTTTCGACGCGGTGGACGCAGGCGGGCTGGATGACAGCTGGCGGTTTGAGCGCGGCAAGCCGGCCTATTGCGTCGCGCTGGACCAGGCCGGCCTGAAGGCTGCGCTGGCCGCCGCCGAACGCACGGTTGAGCTGCCTCCCGTCTCGCGAAACCATCGGCGAACCTAACCGCGCCGCCACAAAAAAGCCCGCTGACCGTTACCGGTTCAGCGGGCTTTTTATTGGGCGTTGCTTACAGCGCCAGATCAGACGCTGGCTTGCTTGGCTGTGCCGCAGGCTTGGCAGCCTCGGTCGCCTTTGGAGCGGCCATCTGCGGAATCGCAGGCGGTGGGGTCAGTTGCAGGATGCCGGCGGTGTAGGCCCATTCCTTGGCAACAGCCTCAGGGCTGTCGTTCAGCTTGGTGCCGTAGCTCGGTACGATCTGGTGCAGCTTGGACTGCCACTCAGGGGTCGCTACCTTGTCCTTGAAGACTTTCTGCAGCACGGTCAGCATGATCGGAGCCGCGGTGGACGCGCCTGGCGATGCACCCAGCAGGCCGGCAATGGTGTTGTCGGCGGAGCTGACCACTTCGGTACCGAGTTTCAGGACGCCGCCCTGCTCTTCGTCACGCTTGATGATCTGCACGCGCTGACCGGCTTGCCACAGGCGCCAGTCGGATTGCTTGGCGTTCGGGAAATACTCTTGCAGTGCCTTGAAGCGGTCGTCATCCGACAGCATCAGTTGGCCGGCGAGGTACTCGACCAGTGGGTATTCACGAATACCGACTTTGGTCATTGGCCAGATGTTGTGGGTGGTGGTGCTGGTCAGCAGGTCCAGGTACGAGCCTTCTTTCAGGAACTTGGTCGAGAAGGTGGCGAATGGGCCAAACAGGATCACGCGCTTGCCATCCAGCACGCGGGTGTCCAGGTGCGGAACCGACATCGGTGGTGCGCCAACCGAGGCTTTACCGTAGGCCTTGGCCAGGTGCTGCTCGGCGATGGTTGGGTTATCGGTCACCAGGAACGAGCCGCCAACCGGGAAGCCAGCGTATTCCTTGGCTTCAGGAATGCCCGACTTCTGCAGCAGGTGCAGTGCACCGCCGCCGGCGCCGATGAACACGAACTTGGCGTCGGTTTCAGTCTTGGTGCCGTCTTTCAGGTTTTTGTAGCTCACCCGCCACGAACCGTCGGCGTTCTTGGTGATGTCCTGCACTTCGCTCGACAGCTTCAGGTCGAACTTAGGGGTGGTCTGCAGGTGAGCGACGAACTGGCGGGTGATCTCGCCGAAGTTCACGTCGGTGCCGATCGGGGTCCAAGTGGCCGCGATTTTCTGGTTCGGGTCACGCCCTTCCATCATCAGCGGAACCCACTTGGCGATCTGCGCCGGGTCTTCGGAGTACTGCATGCCGGCAAACAGCGGGCTCGCCTGCAGGGCTTCGTAGCGTTTTTTCAGGAACTTGATGTTGTCATCGCCCCACACGAAGCTCATGTGCGGTGTGGAGTTGATGAACGAACGCGGGTTCTTCAGCACGCCCTGCTGGACCTGCCAGGACCAGAACTGACGGGAGATCTGGAACGCTTCGTTGATTTCGACCGCTTTCGGGATCTCGACGTTGCCGTTCTTGTCTTCCGGGGTGTAATTCAGCTCAGCCAGGGCCGAGTGACCGGTACCGGCGTTGTTCCAGCCGTTGGAGCTTTCTTCGGCCACGCCATCGAGGCGCTCGACCATTTCCATCGACCAGTCCGGCTGCAGCTCATTGAGCCATACACCCAGGGTCGCACTCATGATGCCGCCGCCGATCAGCAGCACATCGACTTTCTTTGCCTCTTCCGCGTGAACGGACGTGATCCCCATCGACAAAGCCAGCCCCAGCAGGGCAGTGTTTACTTTTTTAAACATCAGTAGCACCTATGATAAAACGCCATCCGCCCCACTACCCCTGAGCATGGGCACCCTTGAACCACGCTGCGCCAGGCAACGCACCGCGAGGTGTGCACATTCACTTGAGGGCCGCAGGGTGGGCACACAAGGCCGACGTATCGACCTCACTTTTATGTCCCTTCTGCGCTGACTTTTTATCATTATTGGCTTCAGCTACCTGGGTGCCAGCGACCCGCGGGGACGTATACGGATGTACGTACCAGAGAGAGACTAGTCCAAGATGGCGCGCAGAATATCACGCCCTGCGGCGGATATGGACTCACCGGTCGCGCGGCCATCACTTCGCCAGTTTTTAAGATCTGTCTCATGTGCCCGCAAAACCCAGCATTGCACTATGGATTGGCTTACCTGACGGGTAGGCAGACAACCTTCCATCTCTTGAAAGAGGCACTGCAATGCTGAACAAACTGAGCCAACTCACCCTCGCCTGCGGCGCTTGCTGGTTGCTGGCCGGCACCGCACAGGCGGCGGACGGACAGATCGAATTCACCGGTTCGGTCACCGACAACGCCTGCACCATCACCACCGGCGACGTGAACAAGTCCGTGACCCTGGACGCAGTGCGCATCGCTGACTTCGCGCCGACCGTCGGTTCCACCGCCAAGGCGAAAAAATTCACCATCAGCCTGGACAACTGCAGCTTCGCGACCAAGAAAAACGTCGCGATCACCTTCAGCGGCCAGCAAGACGCCAACGACTCCACCCTGCTCGGCCTGACCGGCGAAAACCAGGTCAAGGGTATCGCGATCCAGATCGCCGACGCGCGGGACGGCAAAAAGCTGCCACTGAACACGCCAACCGCCGATTACGACCTGCGTGCCCAGTCCAACACCTTTGACTTCACCGCTGCTTACGTGCGCACCGTCGCCGACACCACCACCGGTGAAGGCGACGACGCGGTGACCACCTCCGGCATCGGTACCGGTCAGGTGCACGCGCTGGCCAGCTTCGACGTTACCTACAAGTAATTGCTCGTCAACACCGTGGGCCAGGCGTTTGCGCGCCGGCCCGCGGGCTTCCGGAGTTCCCTGTCATGCGTTTGAAAGTCTGTTTCCTGCTCGCCCTGCTGCCGCTCTGGCATAGCGCCGCCAACGCCGCCGTCACCGTCGGCGCCACGCGGCTGATCTACAACGGCGCTGCCAACGAAGCCAACCTGACCGTCAGCAACCGCGACGACACCTCGCCTTACCTCGTTCAGTCCTGGGTCAGCCGCTTCGGCAGCGGCAACGAGGAAAGCGTCGATAACTTTATCGTCACGCCGCCGCTGTTCCGCCTGGATGCCGACAAGGAAAACATCCTGCGCGTGATTTTTACCGGTGGCCCCGACGTGCCCCAGGACCGCGAAAGCCTGTTCCTGATGAACGTCAAGGCGATCCCGGCCATGAGCGACGATCAAAAAGGCAAGAACGTGCTGCAGATCGCGCTCAAGACCACCATCAAACTGTTCTACCGCCCGGCCGGCGTCAAAGGCTCGCTCAAGGACGCAGTGGCGCAAGTGAACTGGAAGGCCCAAGCGGGTGCATTGGCCTTCAATAACGCCTCCAAGCTGCACGTGGTGGTCAGCGAACTGAAGCTCAACGGCCTGCCGATCACCCAGGCGCCGGATGTGTTGCGCCCAGGTGAAGCGCGTGAGCTGCCGATCCAGGCCAAGGCTGGCGATGAAGTGTCGCTCAGCTACATCGACGACTACGGCAGCACCGTGGACGCACCGGTAATCCGCATCCACTAAGACCCCGCGCCAACCCGGCAACACCTTTGCAGGAACGCCCATGCCCCGTTCATTCCCATTCATGCGCTGCCGCGCCATGAAGGCTTTCGGCTGCCCGCTCGTGGTCGCCGCAGCCTTGCACCTGGCCCCCGCACACGCCGGCTACGAGTTCGATGCGTCGTTCCTCGAGATCGGCGGCGGGCAGAGTTCGGCAGCCGTGAAACAACAGGTCAGCGCCATGAGCGACGGCCAGTTGCCAGGGATCTATCGGGTGGATGTGGTGCTCAACGAGCGCTCGGTGGAGCAGCGTGATGTGCGCTTTATCCGCGCCATCGGCAGTCAGGAACGCTCCAGCACCGGCCTGTTCCCGTGCCTGGATGTCGAGTTTTTCCGCGCCCAGGGCGTGGCCGACACCGCCCTGCAAAACCGCAGCGACGCCGACCCCACCTGCATTGCGTTCGACCAGGGCCTGGCCGGCGTGAGCTATGACTACGACTTCAACCGCCAGATCCTGTCGATTGAAATCCCCCAGGCCTACCTGGGCAGCATCCCGTTTGAAGTGCGCCGTCGGCAATGGAGCAACGGCGAACAGGTGGCGTTCACCAACTACAGCTTTACCGGCAGCAGCGTGGAGTCCGACGCCGGCCGCCGCCAGGACCAGTTCGGCAGCCTGCGCAGCGGCATCAATGCCGGGGCCTGGCGCCTGCGCAATTTTTCCACCTGGCAAAAAGGCAGCACCACGCCCGGGCGCTGGGAGTCGCTGGAAACCTACGCCCAGCGCGACATGGGCAACATGATGGCGATCGCCACCCTGGGTGACTCCACCACCGAAGGCGACCTGTTCGACGCCATCCCCTATCGCGGGCTGGGCATCGCCTCGGACCTGGACATGCTGCCCGACCAGGCCCGCGAATTCGCCCCGGTGATTCGCGGCATTGCCAATGGCCGCTCGCGGGTGATCATCCGCCAGCGCGGTTATGTGATCCATGAACAATGGGTGCCGTCGGGGCCCTTCGCCTTGACCGACCTGTACCCCACCGCCAGCAACGGCGACATCGAAGTCACGGTGGAAGGCCCGGACGGCCAGCGCCAGGTCTACACCCAGTCGTTCTCGGCGGTGCCCTACATGCTGCGCGAAGGCCAGCAAAGTTACTCGGTGTTCGCCGGCCAGTACCGCCCGGCGCAATCGTCTTTTGCGCAGGACACGCCCACCTTTATCCAGGCCTCCCTGCGGCGTGGCTTGAGCGGCGGCACCACGCTGTTTGGCGGCAGCCTGATCAGCGATCAATACAACGCCGGCCTGCTGGGCTTTGCCCACGACTTCGCCGGCTTTGGCGCGATTTCGGTGGACGTGACCCACGCCCGCAGCGATGGCATGGGCCGAGAGAAAACCACTTCCAGCGGCCAGTCGTTTCGCTTTCGCTACTCCAAATCCCTGGCCGCGACCGACACCAATTTCAGCCTGATCGGCTACCGCTACTCCACCGGCGGCTACTACTCGTTCAACGAAGCGCTGAACAGCCGCAGCACCGAGCAAAGCCTGGACACGTACCGCAGCGGCCACATGAAAAGCAACTTCACCGCCAACGTGTCGCAGCAATTGGGCGGCTACGGCGGGGTGTACGCCAACGTGTCGAAAACCGCCTATTGGGACAAGAGCAAGGCCGACACCTCGATCCAGCTGGGTTACAGCGCCAGCGTCGGCGAGATTTCCTACTCCCTTGGGCTGGCCATGAGCAAAGGCGCCAACAGCGACGATCGCAGCCTGTCTTTGAGCATCAGCATGCCCCTGGGCGGCACGCGTAATCAGCGTGTCACGGCCAACCTGAACCAGAGCGCGCGCGGCTCGGCATCCCGCACCGCGACCCTGAGCGGCAACGCGTTCGAGGATGACACCCTGGCCTACAGCGCGGGCGTATCGCAGCAAGTCAACGGCGTACAACGCCAGACCGGCGGCACCTTCGCCGCGCAATACGACGCCCCCAACGCGATTGTGCGCGGCGCCTACAACGAGACCAGCGGCAGCCGCCAATTGGACATGGGCATCGAAGGCTCGGTGGTGGCGTATGACAGCAACCTGATGTTCAGCCAGCCATTGGGCGAAACCAATGTGATCGTCGCCACACCGGGCGCCGCCGACGTGGGCATCAGCAACAAGCGCGGCGTGCGCACTAACAGCAATGGCTACACCGTGGTGCCACAGGCCCTGCCCTATCGCAAAAACCGCGTGTCGCTGGACACCCAATCGATGCCGGCTGACGTCGACATCGCCGAGCCGGTGCAGGACGTCACGCCAAACCGCGGCGCGTTTGTACTGGCCGACTTCGACACCCGGCGCGGCCAACGCATCCTGTTTCGCATCAGCGACACGCAGGGCGAAGCCGCGCCCTTTGCCGCCCGCGCCGAACTGTTCGCCCCGGACGGCCGCGCCCTCGGCAACACCCTGGTGGCCGACAAGGGCCGCGCGTTCCTGACCGGTGTGCCGCCCAAGGCGCGGTTGTTGATCAGCGTGGACGGCCAGGCGTGGTGCAGCCGCGAATTGAAACTGCAAGACGACGGTCCTGCCGAGGGTGGGATTACTCAACTGAACATTCAATGTGAGCGCGCGGCCGGTGGGTCGGGTGCCAAGGATTCCTGAGCATGAACATCATCAATGAAATACGCGTACGGCTGAGCCTTGCGCTGCTGTGCGGCGTGTTGGCCTGCATTTCCCAGCCAGCGCAGGCGTTGGTCGAAGGCAATCTCAACTGCACACAGCAAAACATCCCCCCCGACGGCTACACGTTTGAGCCGGGCCAGGCGATCAGGGTCACCTATCAGGGAGTTTGCACGGTTCGCCGGGCATTTCCCTATTCCGCCGGCTTGAATACGCAAATCAACTACATGAGCGGCTCGGATCAAGCTACGTTGAAATTGCTCGACCCGTACCACAACACCTACTTTTCCGATCTGCCACTCGGCATCTACAGTGGCAATTGCCTCGGCGGCACCTGCCAGCGCCTGCCCGTAAATACCGTGGTGCCCTACCACTTCATCCTCGTGGGCAACGCACCCCGCACCCCTGGCGTACGCTATGTAGCAGTGCTGTTGGGCGTGACTTCGCAGAACTACCTGGCGTATGGCGAGTGGTTCGTGCAAACGCTGTTTCAATACACCGTCGTGCCGCCGGCGTGCAGCCTGAGTTCACCCGGCAGCGTCAACCTGCGCTTTGGCTCTATCAGCAACAGCGACCTCAATAACCAGATGCAGTCGACCACCGTGTCGATCAACTGCAAGTCCGCGATGCGCGCCAACGTCTACCTGCTTCCAAACCAGGCGGTAGTCAGCCCTACTACCGGTGTGACACGCACCTCGCTGGCAGGTTTGAACATGCAGGCGCTGTGGACCGACACCCTGAACCCGGTGAACTTCACTAGTCCGCGCTATATGCAGTTACGCGTGGGCAGCAATGACGTAAACCTAAGCTTCAAGCCACAACTGGCAGCCGGGCAATCGCCGACGGGGGCGTTTCAGAGCCAGTACACGCTGAACATCGACTATCAATGAGGGCCTTGCCATGAAAACTCCACTGCTCGCCCTGGTGCTGCTCGGCACCACCGCTCACGCTGCCGACGTGGTGAATATCACCGTCAGCGGCACCCTCACCCGCCCACCGTGCGTGCTGAGTACCGGCACCACCCTGACCGCCGCATTTGGCGACGTGCGTACTGACCAGGTGGCGAGCACCGGCACTGTGCAAGTGCCGGTGCGCTTGAAGTGCTCGTCAGGTTCTTCGCTGAACGTCAGCTTCACGTCCAATAACGGCACCTACACCTCCACCGTGGCCAAGACCACGGCGGATAACCTCGGCGTGTCGTTGCTGTGGGCGGACAACACGGCGGCAGACCTCAACGGCACCGTCAAGAAATACACCAACCTTAGCGGCGACGTGGATATCAGCCTCAAGGCGCAACTGGTCGAACGCGGCACGCTGGCGCCCGGCGCGTTCACCTCGTCGATGGTCATGACCCTCAATTACCTATGAAAGCGCTCGCCTGGATGCTGCTGGCCGTGGCCGGCTCCGCCCTTGCGCAAGCGGCGGATGAAGCGCAAATCGACGTCAGCGGCAAGCTGATCGCGCCGCCCTGCACGGCGCGCTTTGCGAGTACGCAACAGGTGGACCTGGGCAAGGTCAACCTCAACCAGTTGGTCGACGACAGCGCTGTCGCCACTGACGTGCCGCTGGTTTTTGATTGCAAGGGCGACACCCAAGTCAGCCTCATGCTCTCGGCGGGGTTGGGCAGCGCGGATAACCAGACCCTGCTCACCAGCCGCACCGGCCTGGGGTTACAGGTGGGACTGTGGCATAAAAACGCCAAGGCCGATGTAAACCTGGGTGAAACCGGCACCTGGCCAGTAGCAGACGAACCGCTGGCGCTGACCCTGCGCGTCAAGCCGGTGTCCCTGGGCGAGCTGCCCGACGCGGGCAGCTACACCGCCACCCTGTTGATGCAGATGACCTACCGCTAACGCCCTACTGAAACTGCCGGGCCTCGATGCAATAGGTCAGCAGCGCCTGGTCACTGTCCACATCCAGCTTGCGCATGGCCGAGACCTTCTGCGCACTGACGGTCTTGTTGCTGCGGCTCAACTGCCGCGCAATGTCGCTGACGCTCATGCCCGTCACAAATAACCGCAGCACTTCCATCTCCCGCGGCGACAGGCTCTGGAAGCGCTCCTGCACCTGGGTAGCGTTGGCCACCACCGAGGTCGCGGCGGGCTCCGGCGCGCGGTAACTGCGCTGGGCACTGATGGCGCCGAGGGCTTTTTCGATCTCGCCGTGCAGGTGGTTTTTCTGGATCACGCCCGCCACGCCCAGCTCCTGCAAGCGGGTGAGGATCAGGCTGTTGGAAATCATGGTCAGCACCAGCACCTGGGTCTCGGGGAAGTGGCGCAGGATGTACTCGATCAGCTTCAGGCCATCGCCGTAGGTGTCGTCGCCGGGCATGTTGAAATCGGTAATCAACACTTGCGGGCGATGGCTGCGCAGTTGTTCGATCAATTGGCTGGAACTGACCGCCTCGCCCACCAGGGTATAGCGCGCATCGCGCTGCACGATCTCGCGCACGCCCACCAGCACGATCGGGTGGTCATCGGCGATGACGACGTTCATTTCTCGCATTATTTGTCTTCCTTGTGAGCGGTTGACTCTGCCACCAGGCACTGCGCCACCGCCGTCAGGCGTGCGCACAACACGCGGATCTGCGCAGTGGCGTGGCTGTCGAGGGGGCCGTCGTACAGTGTGTTTTCCCATTTCTGGCAGGCATTGGATAAAGCCCCGGCACGCACGCTGGCGAGCGCGCCGTTGAGGCTGTGCAGGCGCTGGCGAACCAGGGTCGAATCGCCGGCGACCAGGCCCTGTTCGATCTGCTGCACGTCAGCCAGCAAGGTGTCGCCCATCAGTTGGCGCATGGCCGGCGACAGCTCGATCCAGCCTTCGCGGTCGCGGTCCGGCGTCGGCACAGCCAGCGTCGTCGCGCGGCGACAGTGCGACATCAAGGCCTGGCGCAGCATGCTCATGCTCAGTGGCTTGACCACCCAGGCATTCATGCCCACCGCCAGGCAGCGCTCGCCCTCTTCACGCAGGGCGTTGGCGGTCACGCCGATGATCGGCACCTGCACGCCTTGCTCGCGCAGGGCGCGGGCCAGGTCGTAGCCGTTGAGGCGCGGCATGTTGATGTCGGTGATCACCAGGTCGAACGGCTGCGAACCCCAGATCTGCAACGCATGCTCGCCGTCCCGCGCCACGGTGGCCTGGGCGCCGAGGGCTTCGAGCTGTTCCTGCAACACGGCCTGGCTGACCGGGTTGTCTTCGGCCACCAGCACTCGCACGTTCAGGCACGGCGCATCCAGGCAAGGTTCTGCCAGCATCGGGCCGGCGACCGACTCGGCGCCGCTGAGGATCGGCAAGGTGATAAACAACGAGAAACTGCTGCCCAGGCCTGGCTCACTGACCACGCGCATGGTGCCGCCCATCAATTCGCTCAGGCGCGAACAGATCGACAAGCCCAGGCCCGCGCCATTACCGTCCTGGCCGCCGGCCACTTGATAGAAGGGTTTGAACAATTGGTCCAGGGCCTTCTCCGGTATGCCCACGCCGGTGTCGGTGACCTGCCACTGCAGCGCCACTTGGTCGTCGAGCAATTCCTGCACGGTAAGGCGCAAACGCACGCGCCCGGACTCGGTGAACTTGATCGCATTGCCCAGCAGGTTATGCAGGATCTGGCGGATGCGCCCTGCATCGCCGAGCAATTGCTGCGGCACTTGCGGGTCGATTTCCGCATCGATCTGCAAACCTTTGTTACGCGCGGTGGCGGTAAAGCCCAGCACCGATTCCTCGACCAATTGACGCGGGCCGAACGGCGCAGCTTCCACGGCCATTTGCCCGGACTCGATTTTCGACACGTCGAGTACGTTGCTGATCAGTTGGAACAGCACGGTGGACGAGCCCTGGATAATTTCCAGGTACTGGCGCTGGCGCTCGCTCATGTCGGTCAGGGCCATCAGCTCGAGGTTGCCCAGCACGCCGTACAGCGGCGTGCGGATCTCGTGGCTCATGGTCGCCAGGAACACGGTCTTGGCCTCATTGGCGGCAGTGGCCTCCTGGCGGGCCAGGTCCAGCTGCAAGGTTTCATCCACGTGCCGGGTGATGTCATTGCAGCCGCAGAGGAACACGTCCTCGCCCTCGTAACGCGCGGCCACCACCACGACTTGCAGGTAGCGGCCCTGCACGGCCAGGCACATCTCGCCGGGGGTGTCCGCGCCGTCGTTGGCCCTGAGGGCCTCGACCAGTTGCGCGGTGCCGCCCAGTTGCAGGGCGCGCTGGTTTTCCAGCAGCAACTGGCAGTCGCTGCGCCGCACCACGCACAGGCCTGCCGGGGCGTTGTGCAGCATGATGCGGTTGAACGCTTCACTCTCGAACAAACGCTCCTGAGCGCGCTGGGCCGGGCTGACAATACGGGTCTTGTACCAATGGTTGATCCACCAGCCCAACAACACGGCGGCGAGGAACGTCAGGCCCAGGCCCAGCAGCGGCCACTTGGCGTAGCGCAGGAAATCCTGATAGCTGATCGCATACAAGCCGGTCCAGTGCTCGCCACCTCCGCTGAGCATCTTGAAGCGCAAGCCCTGGCTGTTGAAGCTCAGGCCCAGGGGCGCCATCTGTTCATCGCCGAGGCTGCCGAGCAGCACATCGCCCTGGGGCGAGATCAGGGTGAACTGGTTGTACACCGACAATTGCAGCACCCGCTCGAACTCATCGACCTGCGAGGTATCCACCACCGCCGCCAAGGTGAGCATTCCCTGCGCTTGATTGGCCGGCAGGAGGGCGGCGGGCGCATCGAGGCCAATCATCGCCACCACGCTGCGGCTGTTCTTATACAGCTGCAACGGCGCACGCACCCAACGCACGCGGCTGTCAGTGAGCAGCAGGCTTTGGCTTTGCTGCAACTGGTGCAAGCGGCTCACCACGCCACGGTACTGCTCACGCAACAAGGGCTGGTGCTGGCGCAGGCCGCCAATGCCGGGCACGGCCAGGCTGGCCTCGTCATTGGGGGTAAACACGAACAGCTGCGGCGAGGCATAAAAAGAGCTGGCCCAATAACCGCCGTAGTAGTCGCTCAACTGCACGCCAAACGCCAGCGCTCGGCGCGTGTCATCCGCCGTAAATCCGGCCGCGTGGGACAAGGTGAACGGCAACGACAAGGCAAAACCCTTGGCCTGCAACACTACTTGCCCGGCGTCGCGCTGCAACTCCACCACTTCGGTGGATTGCACGGAAGGCAGCGGTGGCGCATGGTTGCGGTTGTAGCCGGTGGCCACATTGCGCAGGAACGCCTCGTGCTCATGGATGATTTCCACCACGCGGGCGAAGTGGAACGCGACCTTTTCCTGCTCGGCATCCAGCAACCGCGACACCGCCCAATAGCAACTGCTGGACAGCAACAAGGCCAGCCCGGTGAGCAGCAGCAGGGCTTTGTTCAGGCGCTGGGAGCTTTGCGCCAGTTTGTCCAGGCGCAGACTTGCATGTTTCATCGTCGGTACCGGGAAAGCCTGAATCAGGACGTGGGGCCTATGCAATGATCCCGGCATTGGCCAATAACGCCCGGCGTACCGGGCGACCCTTCCTTCGGGCTTCTTGACTGTGTGACCCCGGCAGCTCAGAGAAGTGCTGGCGCAGGGCCATCTTCGATCAGCAACGCACTGAATTTATCCGCCGTCACGCCTTGCGAGATCAGGAAGCCTTGCACCTGGTCGCAGCGAATACGCCGCAACACCGCCAACTCCGCCTGGGTCTCGGCGCCTTCGGCAATGGTGGTCAGCCCCAGTTTGCGGCCCAGCTCGACGATGCTCTGCAACGCCGAGGCCAGGCTCTCGTTCTCGGCGCAGCCATGCACCAGGGAACGGTCGATCTTCACTTCGTTGAACGGCGTGGAGACCAGGTTGAAGTAGGAGCTGAAACCTTTGCCGAAATCGTCCTGTGCCAGGCCAAAGCCCATCATGCGCAGGCGGCATGCTCCAGCGTAGTAGTTGCTGGGCAACTGTGTGGTGGAGCTTTCCATCAGCTCGAAGGTAATTTGTCGCGGCTCGGCATCGCCCTGCTGGACTTGGGCCAGCAGGCGGTCGACCAGGTCGCTTTGGTCGAGCAGATGGGTCGGCAGGTTGATCGACACCGGCAGCCGATAACCGAGCTGCGCCCACTGGGCCTGGGCGGTCAGGGTCTGGGCGAGGATGCAGCTCAGCAGCCGGGTTTCCAGGCCGAGGCGCTCGATCTCACCGAGGAACTCGCCTGGCAGCAACAGCCCTTCCACCGGGTGCACCCAGCGGGCCAGCGCTTCGGCGCCGACGATGCGCCCGTCGTGCAGGGATTTCTTGGGCTGGAACCAGGCCTGGATTTCGCCGTTGCCCAAGGCGCGCACCAGGCTTTCCCGCGCCAGGC
>NZ_JBAWDE010000140.1:0-9225 GCF_049590575.1 Pseudomonas sp. | reverse complement strand
CCGGCCGGGTCGGCCACCGGGCGCCAGAAGCCCAGCAGGTTGGGCTCGTTCCACACCTGCCAGGCGTTGACGCTGGGGTAGCGCTGGGCCAACAGCGCCATGCGGTTGGCGAACACATTCGGGTCCTTGGGCGGGTACTGGTCCTGATAGGGTGCACCGGCGGGCGCGGTGGTGGCGAAGGGCGCCGAGCCGACCAGGTAGAACACCGACTTGAGCTGGTTGGTTTGCAGGTTTCCCACCAGTTGGTCGAGGGTGGCGACCTGGTACTGGTTCTCCACCGGCTCCAACTGGTCCCAGTGCAGGTCCAGGCGCACCCATTCCAGGCCCAGGGCCTTGAGGCGGTCGATCTGCATCTGGTAACGCGCGGGGCTGAACCACAGGAACTGCGCGTTCACCCCCAAAAAGTCCTTCCATACCACGACCTTGCTGCCCTTGAGCACGTGGCTCTCGGCATCCGCCTGGCGCCCCCACAAAAACGCGGTAAGGCTTAAGGCGACGACCACTGCGAGGGTGGCCAGGTAGGTGCGTTTACGCGCCATGGTTGTCTCCCGCGATGGCCTGTTCGAACAGCGCTTTGAATTTCTGCGCGGTCAGCGGCCACAGACGTTCGCGACCGATTTCGCCGGCGCGCTCGGCCCAGTCCCGGGCCAGCAGCGGGGTTCGCGCCAGGCGCAGCAGTTGCTCGCCGAGTGCCGCCACGTCGCCTTCGGCGTAAATCGCACCGTTGCCGCTGGCGACTTCCTCGGCAAACGCCCGCGCGTCCGAGGTGATCGCGCCGCGCCCGCAGGCGGTGGCCCAGGACAGTGCACCACTGGTGCCGCGCTGGCGTCCCAGCAGGCCGAGTTTTTTCGATTCGCGATAGGGCAGCACCATCACATGGTGCGCCTGGATGGTCTGGGCAATTTCATCGGCCGGCAGGTTCAGCCGCCAGTCGATGGCGTCGGTCAGGCCGAGGGCGGCGATCTGGCTATTGAGCTGCTCCAGGTAATTGCCGCCGGCGCCAAAGGCCATTTCCGCCGCCGTACCGCCGGCCAGGGTCAGGCGCACACGGCCACGCAATTGGGGCGCTTGTTCGAAGACATTGGCCAGGGCCTGCACCAGGTCTTCGATGCCTTTGCCACGGTAGATAAAGCCGAAGTACAGCAGGCGCAGGGTCTCAATCGAGGGCAGCGGCACCGCTGGCACAGCCAGGTTGGCGTGGTTGATCACCGCCACTTTGCCGGGTGGCAGTTGCATGCGTTGGCTCAGGCAGTCGGCGCCCAGGCGGGTGAGGGTGACCAGCCGGGTCAGGCCCTTGGCTACCTGGCGTTCCTCGCGCAGGGTCAGCGGGTCGGCGAGCACCACCGCCGCCTGGGGCAACGGGTTGGGCAAGCGTTCCAGCAGGTTCAACGGAAACGGCAAGTGCTCGCGGCGCCAGACGATGCGCTCCGGGTCGTGCACGGTGGCGGTCAGCGGCAGCTGTGGGTAGGCCTTGCGCAGTTCGCGCAGGGCCAGGAACTCGCCCAGGCGGCCACCGCCCAGCTCGGCGTGGACCAGGTCCACAGTGTGCCAGTCGAAGGCACTGACGGCCTGTTTGATCGCCTCGGAATTGCCCGCCACCCCGGCCAACGGCGTGACCACCGTGACACCAAGGTGTTCCAGCGCCGTGCGGAAATGGTTCGCGTAGTCGGCGATCCCGTTTTTTTCCGGCGGCAACGGGGCGAGCAGGGCGATCCGCATCAGAACGCCCCCCGGTATTTGGCGATGGTGCGCAGCACTTTGCTTGGCACTTCAAACTTGCGACGATTGATGATGATGCCGTCCACCTTGCCAAACGCAGTGTTGAGGATCGACAGCGCATGCTCCACCACCGGCACGGTACTTTTGCGGGCTTCGACCACCAGGCCGATCAGGTCGGCGCGGCGCAGGGTGATAAACGCGTCGCGGTTGTCGAGCAAGGCCGAGGCGTCCAGCAGCACCACTTCGCCCGGCGCCGCCGGTTCAAGCCCGCCGACCCGCACATTGATGCCGTTCTCGCCCAATAACTGGCGCAGTTGCTCCACCACAAAGGTCACGCCTTCGCCATGACGCGCCGAGGTCAGCCCCAGCGTCACGCCGTGCTCGGCAATGCGCGCAGGTTGCAACAGGCTGTACAGTCGGTAAATGCTTGCGTTGAAGGCGTTGGTGCTTTGCGCGGTGGTAGTGTCCAGCTCCGGCAGGGTGGTCCACAGCGGCAGGCCGAACTTGCGCCCCACCAGGCCACCGTCGTGAATGCGCTGGTCCAGCAGGTAGCAGAGGTAGATCACCAGCAGCCCGACGACGATTGCAAACGGGATCGCCAACACCAGCATCACCAGGGTTTTCGGGAAGATCCGGCCCGGGTTCAGGGTGGCTTCTTCGATCACCGCGATGTTGCTGATCTGGCTGTTATCCAGCTCGCGGTCGATGCGCGATTTTTCCAGGTTGTCCACGTACAGCGCGTAGTTGCGCTCGGTGGCATTCAGCTCGCGGGACAGCCGCGCCAGCTCCGGTTCGATCTCCAGGGCTTGCTTGCGTTGGTCTTCAAGGTTCACCAGTTGCTTCTGCTGTTGAACCAGCTGGGTGCGCAACGCCAGGTTGTTGCTCGTCTCATCCAGCAGCACCCGCTGCAGGTGGATTTCCAGGGTATTCGGCGCGCGGTTTTCCGAGGCCTGCACCGTGTTGCTCTCACTCTCGACATGGCGCTGCATCTCACGAATCGACGCATCCAGGGCTTTGATCGGCGGCGCGTTGTCAGTGTAGGTGCGCATCATGTCAGCGCGTTCGAGAAACTTCTGGTTAAGCAGGCGACGCAAATCCTGCTGCTGCGGGTTCAGTGCGATCTGGCGCACCGTGGTCACTTCCTTGGGCTGGCCCTTGAGCTGAGTGCGCGTGCTGCCAATGGCGCTGTCGGACGAGGCGATCAGGCGCGTGGTGTTGAAGGTTTCGCCACGCAGCACATTGATGCGCTCGGACAAATCTTCCAGGCGGTCAGTGATACTTGCCGCACCGATCTCGTTCAAGTGCGTGAGGATCTGCTCCTTGAGGCTCTTGATCTGGGTGGCGCTGGTGGCCGCCTGGCCTTCATAAAACGCGTACAGGCTCTTGCGCCCCAAGGCCTGGGTGCGTTCGTTGATGTAGGTCTCGACCCAATCCTTGACCACGGCCTGGGCAATTTCCGGGTCGCCCCAGGTGAAGCTGATGTCCATCACCGTGGAACCGGCGGCGTGGCTCACTTCAAAGCTCTTCTCGAGGCTGGCGGCCAGGCGTTCCACCGGGGTGGTTTTTTCCACCACACCGACGGTTTCCAGCACCACGCGCAGGCCGTCGAATACCGCACCGATACCGCTCTTGACGTAGTGCTTGACCTTCTTGACGAAGCCCTCTGGCGGCGGTGCGTTGTCGATCACCTCCAGGTAGTGCTCGGCCACCGCCCGCACGATCGGGCGCCCGGTCAGCAAGCGTTCTTCATCGACAATCGGGTCGCGCTGGGTGCTGGGCATGACCAGCGCCTGGCGGTTGCTGATCTCGATCGGCAGGGTCGAATCGCGCCCCGGTTTCACCAACAGGCGCGCGGTGGATTCGTATTTGGCCGGCAGCAGAAATGCCCCCAGCAAAATGATCACCAGCGCCGCGATGGCGGCCAGTTTGAACTCGTGGCGGAAGATGAAGAACAGGCGCAGAAGATCACGAAAAGAACGGATCTCGATCATGGGATGTCGCTCCTTTAGTTATTGCCGCCGCTGGTTCGCGAGTAGTTGTAGCCAACCCCGATGGATTTGGTGAACGGGATCAGTTGGTTCAAGTAGGTATCCACGCCCTGGATGCGCTCGCCCACGTTGGATTTGGGTACGAACACCACGTCGCCGCGTTGCAACGGCACTTGTCGGCGCCCGTTGGGGCCGGTCTTGAGGTATTGGCTGAAGTCCAGGAAGTAGGCGTGGTAAGCGCCCTGGGCATCTTCGCGCAGCAGCGCGACCATGCTTGCATTGCCCGATGGGTTGACCCCGCCGGCGCCGACAATCGCTTGCTCCAGGGTATTGGCCGTGGCGATCTGCACCGCGGTCGGGTTGTTCACCGCGCCGCCGACAATCACCGAGTTGCCCGGCGCCTGGTTGATGTTGACCGTGACGCGTGGCTCGCGATAAATCGGCGTCAGGCTTTTGGTCAGGTCCGCAGCGACCTCGGCGGGCGTGCGCCGCGCCACCTGGATCGGCCCCAGGAACGGGTAGTTGATCTTGCCGTCGTTCTGCACCGTGTACAGCGTCAGCTCGTAGATAGTGCTGACGTTGAACGCCGACAGCGTCGGCATCTCGCCGGCATCACGGACGATGCGCAACTGGTCGCCGATGCGGATGCGTTCCACCGCCGGCGGCAGTTGCGCGAGCTGGTCGAGGGCGCGCTTGCCGTCTTCGACGGTCCGGTCGTCCGGCGGGACAATGCGCGCGGGGGTGTTGCAGGCGGCCAGGGCCAGCATGGCCAGGGCGAGCACGGTAGGTTTGATCAAGGGAAACTTCCTGTAGGTCATGCTGCTCACCTCCAATAACCGGGAAACATGCTGATTCGTCGCTTGAGGGCGAGGGGGAGGCGGCGCTCAAGATGGCCCAGCCGGTAGCCGAGCAATTTGAATGCACTGCGCACCAGCACTTCCGGTACGCGGTGCAAGGCACCGGCTTTGCGCAGGGCAGCGAGTTCGGCCAGCACATAGCGCTTGCCTTCGCCACCCGCATCGCCAAAGGCCTGCTTGATCCACGGTTCGCGGCCGTAGAACACACCAATGTCGAAGTAACGGTGAAACTCATCCATGAGTTTGTAATCGTGGGAGTGATGCACCAGCGCCGTGGCGGCATAGCGCACCTTGTAGCCTTCGAGCAGCATGCGCGCCGCCACATAGGCGTCCTCGCTGCCGATCACATCCGCCGGGAAGCCGCCCACTGCCTGCAGCACACTGCGCCGATAGACCGAGAACGAGTCGGAGCTGAAGCAGGTCTTGATCCCCAGCTCCGGCGCGTCGGCCAGGCTTTTGCTGCGGCTCTGCTCGGGGTAGTTGAAGTGCCGCGACTGCGCGCCCAGCACACCGGCCTCCGGGTGCGGCAGTTGGCGCCCGTAGGCGACGCCGTTGAGCGGGTCCTGCTGCAGTTCGGCGAGCAGGTTGGCGAACGTCTCGGGGGTGGCGGGGATCGCGTCCTGGGTCATCACGATCAGTGCATCGCCGCTCACCTGTTCGCTGGCCCAGCGCCGGGTGCCGCCGTGGTTGAAGTCGCGGGCATCGATCACCTCGACCCGCGCACCGAACGCGCGAAAGCGCGCCACCGTGTCGTCGCTGGAGGCGCTGTCCACCACCAGCATCTCGTCAGGTTGCAGGGTTTGCATCTTCAGCGCCGGCAGCAGGCGCGCCAGGTGGCTGGATGCGTTACGGGTCGGGATGATCAGAGACGTGCGCATATTATTTTTTTACGTCCAACGCAGGCGCACGCCCGTAGATGTCGTCGAAGCGCACGATGTCGTCTTCGCCCAGGTACTCGCCGCTCTGCACTTCGATCATCACCAGGTCAATGATGCCGGGGTTGGTCAGGCGGTGTTTGTGCCCGGCCGGGATGTAGGTGGACTCGTTGGCGTTGATCAGGAATTCGCGCTCGCCGTTGGTGATCTGCGCCGCGCCGCTGACCACTACCCAGTGCTCGCTGCGGTGGTGGTGCATCTGCAGCGACAGCGAGGCCTGTGGCTTGACCACGATGCGCTTGATCTTGAACCGGCTGCTTTCCTCGAGCACGGTGTAGGTGCCCCACGGCCGGGTGACGGTGCGGTGCAGGCTGTACGCCGGATGGTTCTGACGCTTGAGCTCGGCGACGATGTAGCGCACATCCTGGCTGCGGTTGGCGTCGGCGATCAGCAGCGCGTCGGGGGTGTCGACGATGATCAGGTCGCGCACGCCGACGGCGCCCAAGACGCGCTTGGGCGAGTCGATGTAGCAGTTGTGTACGTCATGCAGGATCGCTTCGCCATTGATCTGGTTTCCATGCGCGTCGCTCGGGGTGAGGGCGCGCAGGGCTTCCCAGGAACCGATGTCGCTCCAGCCGATGTCGCAAGGCACCACGGCCACTTGGGTGGATTTTTCCATCAGCGCCACGTCGATGGAAATGTCCGGCGCGCTGCCGAACGCCTGCGCATCGAGTTCACGCTGGCGCGAGGTTTTGTTCTGCAGGGCCTGGCTGTGCTCCAGCGCGGCGCGCGCAGCTTCGAGCACGTCGGGAGCGTGGGCGGCCAGTTCGTCGACCAGGGTGCTGGCCTTGAAGCAGAACATGCCGGCGTTCCACAGGTGCTTGCCGCCGTCGAGGTAGGCCTGGGCGGTGGCCAGGTCGGGCTTTTCGACAAACCGTTTGACCCGGTTGCCGGTGCTCAGCGGCTCGCCTTGTTCGATGTAGCCAAAGCCGGTTTCGGGGTGGTCGGGCTGGATGCCGAAGGTCACCAGATAACCGGCTTCAGCCAGATCACGGGCCTGGGTCACGGCCTCGGCAAACGCCACTTCATTCAGGATCAAATGATCAGCAGGCATCACCAGCAACTGCGCGTCGCCGCCGAAATGCTCCTGCACATGCAACGCCGCCACGGCAATCGCCGCCGCGGTATTGCGGCCGAACGGCTCCAGCAGCAGGTCGAGGGGCAGGTGGGCTTTGTTGACCAGGCGGTAGTCGTCCAGGGTGCGAAACAGCAGGTCGCGGTTGGTCACCGTCAACACGCTTTCCACGCCGGGCAATTTGGCCGCACGCTGGAAGGTTTTCTGCAGCAGGCTCTGGCCATCGCGCATGCGCATGAAGGGCTTAGGCATGTTCTGCCGCGACACCGGCCACAGCCGCGTGCCCGAACCACCGGAAATGATGCAGGGAATTAATCCGTTGAGTGTATTCATCAATAGACTTCCTTGGTGGAAAGGACGGCCGGGACCGTCATGAAGACGATGTACAAGTCAAACCACACCGACCACTTGGAGATGTACTCCAGGTCGTACTCGACACGTTTCTGGATCTTGAACAGGGTGTCGGTTTCACCCCGGTAACCGTTGATTTGCGCCCAGCCGGTGATGCCGGGTTTTACCCGGTGCCGCGAGCTGTACTCGCTCACCGCCACTTCAAAGGGAACACCGGCGGCCTTGGTTGCCGTGGCATGTGGGCGTGGGCCGACCATGGACATGTTGCCCAGTAGCACGTTGAACAGCTGCGGCAACTCGTCGATGCTGGTCTTGCGGATAATGCGGCCCACGCGGGTGATGCGTGGGTCCTGGCGGGTGGTCTGGCGCTCGGCGGTGAAGTCGCTCTGGTCGGTGTACATCGAGCGGAACTTGAACACGCGGATTTCATTGTCGTTGTAGCCAAAGCGGTTCTGGCGAAACAGTATGGGGCCTTTGGAATCCAGCTTGATCGCAATCGCCGTCGCCACCATCACCGGCGACAGACACACCAGCGCCAGGCTGGCCAGCAACACATCCTCGAGGCGCTTGATCACCGGCGACCAGCCGCGCAGCGGTAATTGCGAGGTGTTGAACATCAAGATCCCGCCCACGTCGGTAATGCGGCTGTGGCCGTAACGCAAGGCGGCCATGTCGGGTACCAGCATCACGTTCACCGACATCTGCCGCAGGCGGTTGACCAAGCCGTGGATGCGCTGCTCGGCGGCCCAGGGCAGGCAGATCATCACTTGGTTGACTTGCTCGGCGCGGATCAGTTTTTCCAGGTCGCGGGTGTTGCCCAGCAAGGGCAGCCTGCTCAGCTCCTTGGGAATACGCTCGGTGCGGTCGTCGATAAACCCGACCAGGCCGGAACGGATATCGCCGTTGCGCTGCAAGTGATCGGCCACGTGCACGGCGGTGTCGGTAAAGCCCAGGATGACCGTGCGCTGCAGGTATTTGCCGGCGCGCATCAGCTTGCGGTACAGGCGCAGCATCAACAGGCGTTCCAGGCAGAACAAACCCAGGCTGGCGAAGTACCACGCGGTGAGGTTTCGAGGGGTCAACTGCGGGAAAAATTGCAGGATCTGGTACATGAACAGCAGGATGCAAAACGCCGCCGACCAGGCCTTGATCTTGGTTTTCAAGCGCAGCCGATTGCTGAACAGCTCCTCGGAATAGATGCCCAAGGCCTGGAACAGAATGATGGTCAGGACCGCAAAAAACACCAGCAACCCCAGAAAATGAGGGCGCAACTCCGGGTCCATCGGGTCGAGGAATAACACCAGGACCAGCGGGGGCAAAATGGCCGTAAGACCATGGATCAACTTGACGAAAACAACAAAGAACTCGACGAACCCGGCGCGCGTTAAAAACAGGCTGTCGACGGACGACTTTTCTCGCATAAAAACATCCCTCATTGCACTCCAGACTCTGCTGTTCGGTTGTTTGTTCAATAAAACAGCGGGCTGCTTTAGAGGGCAATTCGAACTGCGACTACGCTGGGTAATACGCAACTACCAATTCAAATGTGTATATCTGTGCAGCGATCCATTTGAAGGGATTTTGCGGGGGTAGTGGCTAAAGGAGTGTTCCTTTATGAATTTAGTCAATGAATTGACGATGGTGCGGAGGTGCCGTACTAGACAGCTTTACTGGTGTTTTTTTCGACATTTTATTGACATTCCTTGTCCGGGAATTCGGTATTGGGGTGTGTTTTTGAGTGTAGGAACAAATGCAGGATTTTTCCTGCTTAAAGGTAAAACCTTTTTCTATTCGCAGTAGGAAAGGGGGACAAAGAGGGTGTGACGGGGCGGGCTAAGTGCCGTGCGGGCGGGGTTTTGGCGGGATCGGAAGTTGCTTTTCAAACGCACTATAAAATTGTGCGGTTCTGCATAAAAGTTGGTGCGCAACAATGTATCCAGCACAATTTTTGTCTGGCCGGGGAGGGCGGCTTAATCTGCCGGTTTTTCCCATGGAGGGCGCGCGCATGATCGATCTCGCAACCCTGGCGGTATTTTCCGGTGCTGTTTTGCTGTTGCTGCTGTGGCCGGGGCCGAACATGGCATTTGTCATCAGCCATGGCGTGACCCATGGCTGGCGCGTGGGCATGGCGTCGGCCCTGGGTATCGGCGTGGCTGATTGATGCTGCTCGGCGGCGTCCTCACATTGATCGCTGCGGTATTCACGCGCTGTTGGGCACTTTTGGCGACGCTGCTGACGGTGCTGGCCGTGCGCCTGGCGCTGATGTCTCGCCCGAACTGACGGGCGAGCGTGAAGTGGCG
>NZ_JBAWDE010000139.1:0-15994 GCF_049590575.1 Pseudomonas sp. | reverse complement strand
GGGCTTGCCCCCGATAGCGGTGTATCAGTCACCAGATGTATCAACTGACAGATTGCTATCGGGGGCAAGCCCCCTCCCACATTTGATCCGGTCCGATAGACAGATATGTATCAGGCTTGGGTCAGCGTTTTTACCGCACGCTCGAAACGATCCAGGCCTTCGGTGATGTCCGCGTCTTCCACCACCAGGCTTGGCGCAAAGCGCACCACGTCCGGGCCGGCTTGCAGGATCATCAGGTTTTCTTTTTCGGCCGCGTTGAACACGTCCTTGGCTTTGCCTTTGAACGCGTCGCTCAGTACGCAACCGATCAGCAGGCCCATGCCACGCACTTCGGTGAAGATCCCGTATTGCTTGCCGATCTGCTCCAGGCGCGCCTTGAACAGGTCGTGCTTGGCATTCACACCGGCCAGCACCTGCGGGGTGTTGATCACGTCGATCACCGCTTCTGCCACTGCGCACGCCAGCGGGTTGCCGCCGTAGGTGGTGCCGTGAGTGCCGACCACCAAGTGCTTGGCCAGGTCTTCGCGGGTGAGCATCGCGGCAATCGGAAAACCGCCGCCCAGGCTCTTGGCGCTGGTGAGGATGTCCGGCACCACGCCGTAATGCTGGTAGGCGAACAGGTGGCCACTGCGGCCCATGCCGGTCTGCACTTCGTCGAACACCAGCAGCGCGTTGTTCGCGTCGCACAGTTCGCGGGCACCTTGCAGGTAAGCCAGTTCGGCCGGCAGCACGCCGCCTTCGCCCTGGATCGGTTCCAGCACGACGGCGCAGGTCTTGTCCGACACGGCGGCCTTCAACGCGTCCAGGTCGTTATAAGGAACGTGGGTGATGCCGGTGATTTTAGGCCCGAAACCGTCGGAATACTTCGACTGGCCACCGACGTTGACGGTGAACAGGGTACGGCCGTGGAAGCTGTTCAGCGCGGCGATGATTTCGTATTTCTCGGTGCCGAAACGATCGAACGCCACACGACGGGCCAGCTTGAAGGCCGCCTCGTTGGCTTCGGCGCCGGAGTTGCAGAAGAACACGCGCTCGGCAAACGTGGCGTCGATCAGCTTATGGGCCAGGCGCAGGGCCGGCTCATTGGTGAACACGTTGGACACGTGCCACAGCTTGTTGGCCTGTTCGGTCAGCGCACCGACCAGCGCCGGGTGGGCGTGGCCCAAAACGTTAACCGCGATGCCGCCGGCAAAGTCGATCAGCTCGCGACCGGCCTGGTCCCATACGCGCGAACCTGCGCCACGCACGGGGATAAAGGCGGCAGGTGCATAGTTGGGAACCATGACCTGGTCGAAATCGGCACGTTGCACCGGGGCTTGCTCAACGGACATCGGAGTCTCCTGAAGAGGAACGCCTGCCTGGAACTGGCGGGCGATGCAGGGATTGTAAGGACAGTTTTCAGCGCGGCCTTGCCGCCAAGCGACAACTTCTTATAGCGCCAACCCGCGATTTTCGCGGGTTTACGCCAATGCGACAAATACCGTCGCAATGGCGCAGTTTAAACCGCGCCGCCCCTTGAGCGGCAGGGGCGCGCGCAATTGATTTGCAGGCAACTATCTACTGCCTGACGTGCCCGCAGCTCTGTTGTGCTAACGACTTACCCCGCGCAACAGGAAGAGCGCCATGCCCGACACCTTGAACCCTGCCGATGCCCAGCATTCCGACAATCATTACCAGCCGCTGCAACAGGCTATCGCGCCCTGGCTGCTGGGCGCCACGGCGGCCCGCGCCGAGGCTTTGAAAGCCAGCTCGCCCCTGATCAAACCCTGGTACCGCAGCACCACGGCCGAGCAACGCCAGCAATGGCGCGCGTTCAGTACCGCCCACTGGAGCGCGCAAAACCAGGTCGATCAGCGCCTGGCTGCGCTGCAGGATGTACAGGCGTTCGCCGAGCCGTTACTGAGCGCAGCCCTGAAAGATCAGTTCGGGCTGGAGCTGAACGTGAAGACCACGTACCTGCGCCTGTACATCCCGGCCACCATTCCCTGGTTTCCGATCAAGAGCGGTGCCGCACGCACCTGGACCGTGTCGTTGCTGGAGGCGGCGCTGCATAACTTCGAAGCCGACGAGCGCTTCGAAGCCTCCTCGGCGTACATCAGCCAACCCGACGCCCAGGGGGAGTCCCAGCCATTGCCCGACATCCGGGACACACTGTCGATCCAGCGTTTTACCCAGTTATGCCGCACGCTGGATATCGGCGCCCGCTACCAGCGCTACCTTGAGGAGAACCTGGGCCTGACCGATGCCGCCGTGGCCGCCGTGCTGCAGACACAAGTCAGCACCAGCCAGCGCGCAGCCCTGGACGCGGCGCTGCAACTGGCGGTGATGAAAAACGATATCAACCCGGACGCCCACCAGGCGCTGCAACGTTTGCTCGAGGGTCAACCCGACGCGAGCCTCGGCGGCCAGCCGCTGCGCAGCCATGAACTGCGGATGATGAACGCCCAACTGACCGGCATCGTACTGTTCGCCGCCGACCTGGAGCGCCTGCACGCCGTCGTCCCGGTGATCGCTTACGTGCCGGACGACCCCGAGCACCCGATCAAGCAATACCCCTCCAGCGCCGCGTTCAGGGCAGAACTGACCCGGCAACTGCAGAACACCGACTATCAGCAATTTTTCAGCCGCTTTGTAAACCACGAAGATCGCGGGCACTTTTTTGCCAACCTGAACAGCCGTCTGAGCCGCATTACCTGGCACCCGCATACCCCCGGCGACCCGCTGCCCAGTTGGCGCGACACCCCCAGGGAGCGTCCCAACCTGCAACTCAGCGCCGTGGCGATCCACGGCAGCCTGGCCAGCCATCGCTACCAACGGGCGCTCGACAAAATCCTCAATGACGCCAAGGTGATCGCCGTGTCCACCGCCCGCGTCGACCAGAAAGCCCGCTGGGCGCTATGGGATTCATTGCAGCAGGTCGCCTCAACCCTGCTCAACATCGCCGCGCTGGTCGCGGCGCCATTCGTGCCGGTACTGGGCGAAGCAATGCTGGCTTACATGGCCTATCAGTTAGTGGATGAAACCTTCGAAGGGATTGTCGACTGGGCACAGGGCCGCACGCACGAAGCGTTCGAACACCTGATGGGCACGGTACAGGCGCTGATTCAACTGGGCACGTTCGGGCTTGGCGGCACCATTGCCGCCAGCCAATTTCGGGCGGTGATGGCGCCCGCCGCGAAAACCTTTATCGACGGCTTCAAGCCAGTGCCCATGGCTGACGGCAAAACCCGCTATTGGCAGCCCGACCTGCGCGCCTACCAACGCCAGTCAGCCCTGCCGGCACAGGCAAAAGCGGATGCGCAAGGCATCTACTATCACCAGGACCAAGCCGTGATCACAATCGACCGGCAGCCCTTCATCCTGAACAAGACGCCAGGCAGCGAGCACTACAGCCTACTTCACCCCACCCGCCCCGAGGCCTATCAGCCACGGGCCTGGCATAACGGCACGGGCGCCTGGCAGACCGAGCTGGACCAGCCGCTGTACTGGGACGCCAGCACCCTGATGCGTCGCCTCGGCCACAGCGTGGAAGGCTTCAGCCCGACACAATTGGACCAGATCCGTAGCGTCAGCCATATCCCCGAAAACACCCTGCGCCAGCTGCATGTACAGCGCCAGCCCACTCCGGCGGTGCTGGGCGATACCGTGCAGCGCTTTCAGATCGATCATGACCTGGCGAGCTTTATCCGCCAGATGAACAGTGACGACCCTGGCCAGTACGGCAAGGCCGACGCGCCCACCCAATTGCAGTTGCTCGGCCGTCCCGATGCGTGGCCCGACACCCGGGCCTTGCAAGTGGTCGATAGCCAGGGCCGGGTCATTTGGCAATACGCCAGCCAGGACTCGCTGCCGGCGGTGCGCATCAGCCAGGCCCAACTGAACAATGGCGAGCTGCTGGAGACCGCCCTGCGCGCATTGGCGGAAGACGACATCAAGGCGCTGCTGGGGGAGGATTTCGGCCAACCGCCCAAGGCCTTGTCGGCGCGGCTGCGCACCCTGCGCAAAAAGCTCGCGGCCGCGGCAGAGGCGCGGCGCACGCACTTGTTCGACACGCGCTATCAATCGCTCAACCACCCGCAGACCGCCGATGGCCAACGCCTGATGGACGAACACAAGGTATTGCCGGGGTGCGTTGCCGATGAGCTGACCCGCCAAGCCACGGCCGAGGAGCGCCGCGAACTGAACGCCGGTAAATTGCCCCGGAGCCTGGAGGACCTGGCCCGCTGGACCGCCCAGGAAGTACGCCTGAACCGCGCCTACGAAGGCCTGTACCTGGAATCGAGTGACAACCCCGACACCCGCACCCTGGCCCTGCATTCCCTGCCCCGGCTGCCTGGCTGGTCCGGCAGTGTCCGCCTGGAAGTGCATGAGCATGTACTCAACGGCACCGTCAGCCAGCGCATCGGCACCGGCAACGGCACTCACCTCAAGGTACTGGTGCACGAGGACGGCCTCTACCAGGCCTATGACGACCTGGGCCGGCACCTGCACGGCGAAACCGACCTCTACAGCGCGATCCTGCAAGCCTTGCCGGATACCGAGCGCGACCGGCTCAACCTGCACATCCGCCAAGGCCCGCAGTTGCGCCAGGCCCTCAGCCAGGTGGCACTGCCCCGCGACCGTTTACAGGCGGCCCTGGACCCCTTGCCACGCCGGCGTCCCGCCAATGGCAAACATCCGCGCCTGCTCGGTGGGATGGACGGCTACCCGCTGCCAGGCCACCCCGCACCGGTGCCAGGCGCACCGCCGACACTGCTGCAACGAACCCAGGCGCTGTACCCAAGCTTCACCCAGGAGCAGAACGTGGCGCTGCTGCGCCAGCTCAACCAACTGCCCGGCGGCGCCTTGCCGGGCTTGGCAAGGCTGGAGCAAGAGTACGCGCAGCTCCATGCGCAACTGTTGCAGTGGCACATCCACACCCCTTACCTGCACCCGCAAACGGGCGTCCAGTTGACGGCGCAGGCATTCAGCGAGCAACTGCAGAACCGCCTCAATCTGAGCAACGAAATCAAACGTTGCTGGCGCCGGGAAAGCCCTCGGGAAACACACTATGGCGATGAGCGTGACGGCTACATCCTGGCCCATGGCGATCCGATCATGGGCCACCTGCCCCGCCTGGAGGCCGATTTCTCGCATGTTTCGGCCCTGTCACTGATAGGCGATGCGAGCACACTGGGGGCCCAGGCGTTCTGTGACAGCTTTCGCAACGTGCGTCGCCTGGGGCTGCGCAACATCCCCCTCGGCACCCTGCCCGAAGGCCTGGCAAGCATGCCGCGCCTGACCGAGCTAGTGCTGAGCAACACGCACATACGCCTGACCGCCGAGAGCCTGGCGACCCTGGCATCGCTGTCGCGCCTGGAATCCCTGGACCTGTACGCCAACCCCCTGGGCCTGGTGCCCAACGTCGAAGGCATGGCGGAGCTGCGCTACCTCGACCTGGCCGCCACCGGCATCGAGCACTTGCCGGAAGGCATACTGACCCGCCCGCACCTGCAAACCGCGGTGCTCAACAGTAATCGCATCAGCGCGTTGCCCGACGCGCTGTTTGCACTGCCGGACCTGGCCAGCGAAGCCTTCGACCTGGGGAACAACCCTTTCCCGGAAGCCGTGATCAGCCGTATCAAAAGCCACTTCCAGCGCACCGGCGAACGCTGGGATGCCTCAGCCCCGGACGTCGATATCGAACGGCTCAAGGCGCTGTACCCGACCTTCACCACCCCGGAATGCAACCGCTTCCTCTATGGCATGCCGGGCAGCCTGCAAGCGAGCCGGGTGGAATTGACGCGCATGGAAGCCGAGTACGAAAAACTCCAGGCAGACCTTGAGGAATGGCGGCTGAATGTCCCTAACCGGCACCCAACCCACTACACCCTTTTGAGCGAGCAGCAACGCGCTGAAGAACAGGCCAGGCGCTTTGGCTTCAAAAACCTGCTGGAGCGCTGCTGGCGCCGGGAAACCCCGATCGACACCCTTGACGCCGGACCTACCGCAACCCATGAACTGAGTTATGACGTAACCCTGCTGGGCGATCTGCCTGTGCTCACGGCCAATTTCGACCACGTGTCGATGCTCTCGCTTCACGCTCAAAACGCCACATCAAAAGTCGAAGCCTTCCTGGAGCGCTTGAGTCGACTGCGAAGCCTATCGATCCAGGGCTACCAGTTGGGCAGCCTTCCAGAGCCGATCTTCCAGATGCCGCGGCTCAAGGAACTGAGCCTGCCCCAATGCAATATCCGGCTGACGCCCAGGACAACGGAGCAGCTCGCCGGCCTTGAAGGGCTGACCCAGCTGGACCTGGGCGACAACCTGCTGGACATCACACCGCGGGTTACCAACATGCCGCACCTGCAGGTTCTCGACCTGCAAAGCACCGGCATTCGCCACGTCCCTCACGGGCTGTTCAGCTTGCGCGAACTGGTCATCGCAGACTTGAGCAACAACGCCATCCGCCATATCGGCGCCGGCATTTTCGACGTGCCTGCAAATGTCTTCCACGCCCTGGATTGGGGCGGCAACCCGCTGTCGCTCCAGAGCCGGTACATCCTCAGGCGCTACGGGCAACGCATGGGTGTGCAGGTAGAAAGTTAACCGCGCTCGGACGGCACCGACGACAACTCGAACGGGCTGCTGCTGCGCCGCTGGTTGCGGTCTTCACGGGGGGTGGCGCCGAAGAAGTTACGGTAGGCGCTGGAGAAGTGCGGGCCCGAGGAGAAGCCGCACGACAGGCCGATCTGGATGATCGACTTGCTGGTTTGCATCAGCATCTGGCGCGCCTTGTTCAGGCGCAGTTCCAGGTAATACTGGCTGGGAACGCGATTGAGGTATTGCTTGAAGATCCGCTCAAGTTGTCGTCGCGACACGCACACGTGCTGGGCGATTTCGTCGGTGGTCAGCGGCTCTTCGATATTCGCTTCCATCAACAGAACGGCCTGGGTCAGCTTCGGATGGCTGGAACCCAGGCGGTTTTGCAGGGGGATACGCTGGCGCTCGCCGCCTTCGCGGATGCGCTCCACCACCAACTCTTCGGACACCGCGCCGGCCAGTTCGGCGCCGTGGTCACGGGCCAGCACCGCCAGCAGCAGGTCGAGCACCGACATGCCGCCGCAGGCGGTAAGGCGGTCGCGGTCCCAGTCGAACAAATGGCTGGTGGCGATAACCTTGGGGAAACGCTCGGCAAAATCATCCTGCCAACGCCAATGCACGGCGGCACGGTAGCCGTCGAGCAGACCGAGCTGGGCCAAGGGGTACACGCCCGCCGACAAACCGCCGATCACACACCCGGCGCGCACCAGCTGCTTGAGCGCGGTGCTGAGCTGGGAGGCGATCACGGTCGGCGGCTCATCCGCCAGCAGGAACAGTTTCTGGAAGCCTTCGAGCTTGCCGGCCCATGGCTCGCCCGGCAGTTGCCAAGCGCCTTCGGTTTGCGGTTCGGCCTGCAGAAACGACAGCTCGTAGACCACATCCGGATGCACCCGCTGGGCAACGCGCAAGGCCTCCTCAGCCAGCGCAAGCGTCAGGGCTTTTGTGCTGGGCCAAATCAGGAAACCAATTTTGTGGGCGGTCATGGAGTGCTATCCGAAGCGAAGAACGGTAATGGAGACAAGGGCCAATGCTAGCCCGGAAACGAACACAAATCTCAAAACATATGGAGATCCAATGTGGGAGCGGGCTTGCTCGCTAATGCGGTGGGCCAGCTACACATCTGCCGACTGATCCACCGCTTTCGCGAGCAAGCCCGCTCCCACAGAGGATTGAGCCGATCTCAAGACGGTGAAGCATGCACTAACTCAGTGCACAAAAGCAGTCTTGATTACTTCAAGCTGCCCGACAGGAACTGCTGCAAACGCTCGGACTGCGGGTTCACCAGCACTTCACGCGGGTTGCCGCGCTCTTCGACGATGCCTTTGTGCAGGAACACCAGTTGGTTCGACACTTCACGGGCAAAGCCCATTTCGTGGGTCACCACCACCATGGTGCGGCCTTCCTGGGCCAGGTCCTGCATGACCTTGAGCACTTCGCCGACCAGTTCAGGGTCGAGCGCCGAGGTGGGTTCGTCGAACAGCATCACTTCCGGCTCCATCGCCAGCGCACGGGCAATCGCCACGCGCTGCTGCTCGCCACCGGACATGTGGCCGGGGAATGCATCCTTACGATGGCCCACGCCGACTTTGGCCAGGTAGTGCTCGGCCTTCTCACGGGCTTCTTTCTTCGGCATGCCCAGCACGTGCACCGGGGCTTCCATCACGTTTTCCAGCGCGGTCATGTGCGACCACAGATTGAAATGCTGGAACACCATGGACAGACGCGAACGCATGCGTTGCAGCTGTTTAGGGTCAGCGGCCTTCAGGGCGCCGTCCTTGTTGGCGACCAGTTTCAGCTCTTCGTTGTTGAGCAGAATCTTGCCGGCGTGGGGTTGCTCGAGCAGGTTGATGCAGCGCAAAAAGGTACTTTTGCCCGAACCACTGGAACCGATGATGCTGATCACATCACCGGCCGCGGCGGCCAGGGACACGCCTTTGAGCACTTCATGACTGCCATAGCGTTTATGCAGGTCTTGGACTTCAAGTTTGTACATGCGGTCGGTTCTCACAAAAACAGGTGGTCAGTCGTTGAGCAAGCGCCCGTGACGCAGCGCTTCGCGCCCCGCCACCTTGGCCAGCCAGAAACCCGCTTGGGCATAACGTAGCCGTTCAACGGCAAACAACACCCCCGAGGTGCCCGCACAGATGATGCTCACGCGGTCGGTCAAGGGGTCAATCACTTCAAAAATCGGCTCGCCTTTTTCGATCCATTCACCGGCCTTACGCAGGTAACTGATCACCCCGGCGTGGGGCGCAAACAGCAATTCGGTGCCTTCGAACGGCACGCCTTCGCACGGTTCGTGCTGCGGCGCCGGCCATTCGCCGGTGATCAGGCCCTGCTCGGCGAGGAACGCGAGGATACCTTCGGCGTGGAAGATCGCCTCGTCGCGGCCAGTGTCGGCCTGGCCGCCCAATTCCAGGGTGGTCGCCAGGCACGCCAGCGGAATCTGTGCCTCGGGGAAGGCCCGGGACAGCCGTAGCCACGGCAGCGAACAGGCTTCATCAAACGAACTGCCGCCGGAATCTTCCGCCAGCAGGCCGACTTTCATATTCAAGTGCGCCGCCAACGAACGCCACTGCGGCCAGTGCTGCGGCAGCGCATACATGTGCAGCGCGGCTTCGGCGTCGCAATGCAGGTCTAGGACTACATCGGCGCTGCAGGCGTGGCTCAGCAGTACACGCTGCATGCCTTGCAGCTGGCTGCTCGGCTCAGGCAGCGCGTTGAGCACGTCGCCCATCGCCTGGCGGATCAGGCGCACGTTGGCGTGCGGGTCGTCGCCCAGCTTGCCGTTGAGCAACTCGGCCACCGGCTCGCTCAACTCGACGAAATCGCGGTTGAAATTCTTGCCGCTACCAACCTCGAAACGGCCCTGGTGGCTGCCTTGCAGCAGTTGGCCCAGGCCCATCGGGTTGGCCACCGGCACCAGCTCGATCACGCCGTTGAGGGCGCCTTGCTGTTCCAGCTCGGTGAGGCGTTTTTTCAGCTCCCAGGCGGCGCGCATGCCGGGCAACTCGTCGGCGTGCAGGCTGGCCTGGATGTAAGCCTTGCGCTCGCCGCTGCCGAAACGAAACACGCTCAGCTGGCGCTCGCAACCCAGGTGGCCCCAGGGCAACAGGTGGTCGATACGTTCCATATCAGTGCTTCCGTGGAGCCAGGTAGCTCAGCCAGCGGCGCTCGGCCAACTTGAACAGGCGCACCAGGATGAAGGTCAGGCACAGGTAGAACACGCCGGCGGTGATGTAGGCTTCGAACGGCAAGTAGAACTGGGCGTTCACCGTGCGCGCGGCACCGGTGATGTCGATCAGGGTGACGATGGAGGCCAGACTGGTGGTCTGCAACATCATGATCACTTCGTTGCTGTACTGCGGCAGCGCGCGGCGCAGGGCCGACGGCAGCAGGATGCGGCGGTACAGCTTGTAGCGCGACATGCCCATGGCCTTGGCCGCTTCGATCTCGCCATTCGGCGTGGCCTTGAGGCTGCCGGCAATGATCTCGGCGGTGTAAGCACTGGTGTTGATCGCAAACGCCAGGCACGCGCAGAACGTGGCGCTGGACAGCAGCGGCCACATGAAACTTTCGCGTACCGCTTCGAACTGGGCCAGGCCGTAGTAGATCAGGAACAGCTGCACCAGCATCGGCGTGCCGCGAATCACGTAGGTGTAAAGCCAGGCAGCGCCATTGACGAGCGGCTGCTTGGACACACGCATCAAGCCCAGGGGCAAGGCGGCGAGCAGGCCGAAGAACAGCGAGATGGCGAGCAATTTCAGGGTCGTTACCAAGCCGCCGAGGTACAGCGGCATGGCGTCCCAGATGACGTTGTAGTCGAAGATCATAGATCAGCCGCCCTTACGCCTACCGAGTAGCGCTTCTCAAGATAGCGCAGGGCCAGCAACGACACGCTGGTGATCACCAGGTACATCGCCGCCACTGCGAGGAAGAAGGTAAAAGGCTCGCGGGTGGCGTCTGCCGCCTGCTTGGCCTTGAACATCATGTCTTGCAGGCCCACCACCGAAATCAGCGCGGTGGCCTTGGTCAATACCAGCCAGTTGTTGGTAAACCCAGGGATCGCCAGCCGAATCATCTGCGGCACCATCACCCGGAAAAACACCTGGAAAGGGCTCATGCCATACGCAAGGCCGGCCTCGGCCTGGCCCTTGGGAATGGCCATGAAGGCGCCACGGAAGGTTTCCGACAAGTAGGCGCCAAAGATGAAGCCCAGGGTGCCGATACCGGCGGCCAAGGGGTTCAAGTCGATATAGTCGTCATAGCCGAGCATCGGCGCGACGCGGTTAAGCAGGTCCTGGCCGCCGTAGAAAATCAGCAGAATCAGCACCAGGTCGGGGATCCCGCGGATCACCGTAGAGTACAAGTCACCCAGCCAGGCTAACCAGCGCACCGGCGACAGGCGTAACGCGACCCCGATCAGACCCAGAACAATGGCCAAGGCCATGGACGACAAGGCGAGCTGAAGCGTCAACCATGCGCCATCGAGGATGACGGCCCCGTAGCCTTTCAACATGATTCAGGTCCTCGAAAAGGGGAATGAAAAAATGGCGCAAACCTCAGGAATTCTGTTGCTTGCGCCATTCTGGACAGTCAGTTGCGACGAGTTACTTAGGGTCTGCGCCGTAAATATCGAAGTCGAAGTACTTGTCCTGGATTTTCTTGTACTCACCGTTGGCACGGATCGCGGCAATGGCAGCGTTGATCTTGTCCAGGTTGGCTTGGTCGCCTTTACGCACAGCGATACCGATGCCGTCACCGAAGTACTTGGCGTCGGTGAACTGTGGGCCCACAAACGCGTAGCCTTTACCGGCCGGGGTTTTCAGGAAGCCGTCTTGCAGCAGGGTGGCGTCAGCCACGGTACCGTCGAGGCGACCGGCTTCCACGTCCAGGTAGATTTCGTTCTGCGAGCTGTAAGGCACCACCGTGGCGCCTTTAGGGGCCAGGACTTCCTTGGCGAAACGGTCGTGGATCGAACCGCGCTGCACACCGATCTTCTTGCCTTTGAGTTCATCCAGGCTGGCGCTGACGGTGGTGCCTTCCTTCATCACCAGCTGCGCTGGGCTCAGGTAGTAGCGGTTGGTGAAGTCCACGGACTTCTTGCGGTCTTCAGTGATGGACATGGACGACAGGATCGCGTCGATCTTGCGTACCTTCAGCGCCGGGATCAGGCCGTCGAACTCTTGTTCGACCCATACACACTTGACCTTCATCTCCGCGCACAGGGCATTGCCGATGTCGTAGTCGAAACCGACGATGCTGCCATCCGGCGCCTTGGAGGCAAACGGAGGGTAAGCCGCTTCGATACCAATTTTCAGGGGCTTCTCATCAGCGAAGGCCTGCATCGACAGCACGGACAGCGCCAGGGCGCCCAACAGCACAAGTTTCTTCATCTTGGGACTCCATCGGTATAAGGCAAAAAGCAGAATGAGCCAGGGCCCACGATGCGACTTAAGGGAAACCGAAATGCGGTACTGCGTCCTGCGCAGGGGTAATCCTACGACGACGAGCGAGTGATCGGCATTCTAACGACAGGCCAGAAGCCGATATTTCCTCAATGCGACAACTATTTACAGAAGCACCGAGAAAGCTGTTCCAGCACATTGACAGCCTCTGATTTTTATGCAGAGACAAAAGATATTAAACCTGTTGATGCTGCAAATTGCGGGCCTATTATTCGCAAACCCTTCTGGCACGGCAAGTCTGGCGTTTAATCTATTCGGTAGGGGTGTCTAAAATGCGGTTTTTCGGGGCAGGACCGTAGCACTTTGCCTCATGTTTGGGCGGCGGGTTACACATTTGCGCCCTGCGGTAACATTCAGAAATGCCCTACAACAAAAACCGATATTTATTGGCTTGGGGTTTTGCGGAACTGTCGGACGCCGCTGACCCCCGTTATGAAATGCATTACAAAATGTGGGAGCGGGCTTGCTCGCGAATACACTCTGCCAGTTGATAGTTGTACTGGCTGCCCCACCGCCTTCGCGAGCAAGCCCGCTCCCACAGGGGGTGTCCATCGTTTGCAAAACTTCACAAAAAAGCCCCACCCGACCTGCGCCGAATGGGGCTTTATGTGACCAACCCCGCCTTACGCGACGTTCATGGTCTTGTGCGTTTCAATCAAATGCGCCACCACACCCGGGTCCGCCAGGGTGGAGATATCCCCCAGCCCGTCATACTCAGCCGTGGCAATCTTGCGCAAGATCCGCCGCATGATTTTCCCCGAGCGCGTCTTCGGCAAGCCCGGTGCCCACTGGATTACGTCCGGCGAGGCAATCGGCCCGATTTCCTTGCGCACCCAGTTTTTCAGCTCAAGGCGCAGCGCTTCATTCGGCTCTTCGCCATTCTTCAAGGTGACATACACATAGATGCCCTGCCCCTTGATGTCATGCGGCACACCCACCACCGCCGCCTCGGCGACTTTCGGGTGGGCAACCATCGCGCTTTCAATCTCGGCGGTGCCCATGCGGTGGCCGGACACGTTCAGCACGTCATCCACACGCCCGGTGATCCAGTAGTAACCGTCCTCGTCACGCCGCGCACCGTCACCGGTGAAGTACATGCCACGGAAGGTCTTGAAGTAGGTGTCGACAAAGCGATCATGGTCGCCGTACAGGGTACGCGCCTGGCCTGGCCACGAATCGAGGATCACCAGGTTGCCTTCGGCGGCGCCTTCGATCAGGTTGCCCAGGTTGTCCACCAGGGCCGGCACCACGCCAAAGAACGGGCGTGCCGCCGAACCCGGCTTGAGCGCATGGGCGCCTGGCAGCGGGCTCATCATGTTGCCGCCGGTCTCGGTCTGCCACCAGGTGTCGACGATCGGGCAACGGGATTTGCCGACATTCTTGTAGTACCAATCCCACGCTTCTGGGTTGATCGGCTCACCCACCGAACCGAGCAAGCGCAAACTGCTGCCGTCGACGCCTTCGCAGGCGGCCGTGCCGGAAGCCATCATTGCGCGGATCGCGGTTGGCGCGGTGTAAAGGATATTGACCTTGTGCTTGTCGACAATCTTGCCGACACGGGTGATGTCCGGGTAGTTCGGCACGCCTTCGAACAGCAGCGTGGTCGCGCCGTTCGCCAGAGGGCCGTAGACGATATAGGTGTGGCCGGTGACCCAGCCGACGTCGGCGGTGCACCAGTAGATTTCGCCCGGGCGGTAGTCGAACACGCGCTCGTGGGTCAGAGCGGCGTACAGCAAGTAACCGCCGGTGGTGTGCTGCACGCCTTTAGGCTTGCCGGTAGAACCGGAGGTATAAAGGATGAACAGCGCTTCTTCGGCGCCCATCTCTTTTGGCGCACACACGGTGCCCGCCACTTTCATCAAGTCTTCGTACCAGATGTCGCGATGCTGGTTCCACTTGATGTTGCCATTGGTGCGCTTGCACACAATGACCTTCTGGATGCTGCTGGTTTCCGGGTTGGTCAGGGCGTCGTCGACGTTGGCCTTCAGTGGAATTTTCTTACCGGCGCGGATGCCTTCGTCGGCAGTGATCACCACCTTCGACTTACAGTCGATGATGCGACCAGCCAGGGCTTCCGGCGAAAAACCGCCGAACACCACGGAGTGAATCGCACCGATGCGGGTACACGCCAGCATGGCGACCACCGCCTCGGGGATCATCGGCATATAGATAGTCACCACGTCACCGCGGTGCACATCCTGGCCGCGCAGGGCGTTGGCGAACTTGCAGACTTCTTCATGCAGCTCGCGGTAGGTGATGGTGCGGCTTTCGGCAGGGTCATCGCCCTCCCAGATGATCGCCGCCTGGTCGCCACGCTCGGCGAGGTGACGGTCCAGGCAGTTGTAGGAAACGTTCAGGGTGCCATCGGCGAACCATTTGATGTCGACATGGTGGTCGTCGAAAGAGGTCTGCTTGACCGCGGTGAAAGGCTTGACCCAGTCAAGGCGCTTGGCTTGCTCGCGCCAGAAGCCATCGGGGTTGACCACCGACTGCTGGTACATGGCCTTGTAGGTTGCCTCGTCGGTCAGCGTGTTGGCTGCTACTTCGGGGCGAACGGGGTACAGGGAAGCCGCACTCATCTTTCTTACCTCGGTGACATAGTTGTTGTTGTATGGCCCCTGTTGTAGCCGGGGCCGCCCCATAGAACCATTCGACGATGGTAGTAACAAGCCCCTACAAATCGCCATGCTATGCCCATTTGCCGCTCTGGCCCGCGGCCTGCGGCGCTTTGCGGCTGCGTGAAAAAACCTTCTCCGCGCGATTGTTACAAAAACCGCCAATAGTGTTTATCAAAAGCACGGGTATATGAATATAACTCACGCGCCTAAAATCAACTCCGCCAACAAGGCAATGTGATTAACAGCGCAACAGCCCCCACGAAGGCAACGTTAATCCGAACTTTCCAACTCTTAAGTTACACACGCGGCCCCACAAGGGCCCCGTGACCCCTTTCGCCTAAAAGAAGGTAATTGAACAAATGAAAGCTCTCGTAGTTATGGCCCTCAGCAGCTTGTGCGCAACCGCCGCCCTGGCCGACGAGGCCCCGACCGAGCTGGCCGGCCAGAACGCCCCGATTGTCGAGGACTACACTTACAGCACCCACTTGGACGTTGCCAAAGTCTTGTCCATGAGTAATGTTCCAGAAGTATGCGAAGTTGTACCGGTGAAGATGGAATATGAAGACTCGCAAGGTCAGCGCCATATTCTTAATTATCACGTGATGGGCAATGGTTGCTCTAACGGGTAATTAACTTCCCACGCTGGATTATTATTCGCCGCAAGAAATCGTTCTTGCGGCAAAGCGCCGATCCAGAATCCACCGCGCAACAAATGTGGGAGCTGGCTTGCCTGCGATGGCCATTTCGGCCTTACACACCGCCCCAAGCCCTCCACATCCCCTCCTCCGCACGCCCTACAAAAACTATCCCGCCGCCCGTCAAAAATTTCCAATCCCTGCAAAGCCTTGCAAACACGCGCCTTGGCCGAAAACCACAGCATTTTGGCCCTCCATCGTGACCATCCGCCGCAACACAAAGTCGAATTTTTCCCTATAATGCGCGGGTAAATCGGGCCTGCAATATCCCTTTACACTGGGATGAAGAGCCAGACCTGAGGCCCCCGCTGGAGCCAGCAAGCATTGCTCCGCCCCTCAAGCCTCAAGCAGAACACCCGTAACCCTGATTCCGTTTAATGCGTGCGCTAGCTGCAACAAACGATTCCTTAAGATCCACCGCGGCCCGAGGCCGTGTGAACACCCCACCATCCGGTTTCACACGGGCCCCCTTGAGCCCTCACGCAGGAGACGACACGTCATGCTGAGCTGGGACGAATTCGACAAAGAAGAAGAAGGCGAAGTAGCCACCAAAGGCGCCAACGCCGGCCACGCCACCGAAGCCAACATGGACCGCCTCGACGGTGCCGGCGCTGCTGCCGCCATCGAAGCC
>NZ_JBAWDE010000138.1:0-7601 GCF_049590575.1 Pseudomonas sp. | reverse complement strand
GGGCCGAGCCACAGCATGCGCCAGGGCTCGGCCAGTGGGCCGACCAGCGCGGCGTCGATGTCTTCGGTGGGCAAGGCTTGCAGCTGCGCGACTTCAGCCTGCAGGGCGCTGGCGGGCACGCCGAGGTCCAGCAGCGGCTGCCAGTGCTGGGGCAGCGTGTTCAGCGCGTCACGCAGCTGTTGCTGTTCGGCAGGCAGGCTGACCAGTTGGTTGAGCGCCAGGTAGCCCTGCAGCTTGTCCATGTTCACCAGTTGGTCGAGGCGCTGGCTCAGGGCGGCCTGACGCTCCAGCAACTGCTGCTGGTTATCCGCGCGCACCAGGAAGAACTGGCTGGTGGGCTGGAAGCCGGTGATGCGCGCCACGGCCTGGGCCTCTTGGAGCAATTGCGGCGGCGCACCGATCCATTGGCGGATGTCGTTTTTGCTGTTCAGCTGCCACAGGCCACCGGCACAAAACAGCAGCAGCCACACCAGCAATACTGCGCTCGGTACGCGCTTGAGCAATGAGACGCGCAACAGCCACAGGCCTTCGGCGATGCGCAGCGGCCATTGCGCCGGGCGCAGTTCCACGCCCTTGAGCAGCGCGGGCAGCAGGCACACCGCGGACAGGTAGGCGCCCACCAGGCCTGCGGCGGAGAACACCGCGATCTGGGTCAAGGCCGGGAACGGCGTCCAGGCCAGTGCCAGGTAGCCGATGCAACTGGTGGCCAGGCTCAGGCTCAGCCCCGGCAGGGTCAGGCGCAACGCCGGCCAGCTGCGCCAGGGCCTCAGGCTCCAGCTTTTGGACAGGTAGTGCAGCGGGTAATCCACCGCCACGCCGATCAGGCTGGAGCCGAGCACCAGGGTCATCACATGCATGTGGCCGAAGAACGCCACACAGGCCACCGCGCCAAACAGCATACCCACCAGCACCGGCACAAAGGCCAGCAACACCCGCCAACGGCGGAACGCCAGCAACAGCAATAACAGGATGCCCAGGGTGGCGCCGCCGCCGACCCAGGTGATTTCCCGCGTGGCCTGCTGCTGCCCATTGGCTGCATAGAGCAACCCGCTGGCGGCGAGCAATTGCGCGCCCTGTTCGCCCGCTTGTGCGCGGCTGGCCTGGAGCAAATCCGCCACTTGCAGCGGCAGTTTCATGTCGAAGGCATTGCCGGTGGTGCGCGCACGCAGCAGCACCCAGCTTTTGCCGTCGGCATCGGCGATCAATGCGCCGCTGCCGATATCCAGTTGCACACTGCCGTGTTGCGGCTGGCTGTTCTGAATGCGCCCGGTCAGGCCCAGCCAGTCGTCCTGGCTCGGCACCAGGCTGAACCCGGTGAAGGGGTCGAACAGCGCTTGCACGCGCTGCTGGATAAACGCGTCGGGCTGTTCGATCAGTTGCGCGCGGTCCTTGGCCGAGAGCATCGCCAGCCGCCCGCGCAGCAGTTGCTCACGCAATGCAGGCAAGTCGGCTTGCAGGTTCCACTGGACCTTTTCGAACAGGCCGCTGGCCTGCCAGCGCTCGCCCAATTGCTCGGCCACCGCGACGGCTTTTTGCCGATCGGCATGCCCCACCAGCACCAGCATTTCGCGGTTCAGCGGCTCCTGCATGCGTTGTTCGGCTTTCAGCTCCAGGGCATCCGGCGTGCTGCCCGGCACCAGTTCCATCAGGTTGGCCGACAGCGGCGCGCCATGACGCCATTGCCAGCCGGCCAGGGCCAGCACGGCCACCAGCAGGATCAGGAACAGGCGAGGCAGCAGGCGTTCACTGGGCAAAGTCGTGTTGCTCCGCATCGCTCAACGGCTGGCTGGCGGTGCTGTCCTGCATGCGCAGCACGGTGCTGTCGCCCTGAGTTTCCAGCAGTTGGATTTTTTGCACCAGCTCACCGCCGTCGATGTTGATCTGGGTGAAGACCTGCTTGAGCAGCAGCGAGCGTGGAACCAGGGTCAATTTCCATTGCGTGGCTTCGCCTTGCAGCTTCAGTTCGAAGTCGCGCTGCAAGCCGCTGCTGTCGCCCTGCAATACCGCGAGGAACAGGCGATTCTGCTCGGCCCCGGCACTCTTGTTCGGCAGCAGTTGCCAGCCGTTGGCGTCACGCCGGGCGATGCCCTGGGCGCTGATGCGGTAGTCCTGTTGCAACGGTGTCTTGAGCAACCACAACAGGCCGTGGTCCTTGGCGAGCACGAAGGTGCCTTTGCTGACCAGCGGCTGCGGCAGGGCGCGCAGGTGTTTTTCCTGGATGAAGTTGCCGTGGATCACCGAGGGCTTTGCGAGCTGGTCGCTGAGTTGTTGCAAATCAAAAGCGTGGGCCATGCTTGAAACGCTCAACAACAGAATTAATGCGATCCATGTGGGAGCGGGCTTGCCCGCAAAGAACCTGAGAGCACTGCGCAGGATCAGGCGGATCGCGTTATCGTTGACGACCATCGGGGGCAAGCCCCCTCCCACATTGGATCTCATTTCAGGGCCCTTTCTACGGCGTCGGTGAAGACGGTGGGGGAGGCCAGCTGCATCTCGCGGCTGGCAATTTCGACGGCTACCTGCACGGTGCTGGCGCGGGTCAGGCGTTCGCCGCTGGCAAGGTCGGTGATCAGGTAATTCACCTTCAAACGGTTCTCCCATTCCACCAGGCTGGCGCGCACGTTGATGGTCTGGCCAAACACTGCGCCGCGCACGTAGCGCAGCTGCATGTCGATCACCGGCCACGCGTAGCCGGACTCGAGCATCGCCGTGTAGTTGTGGCCGATCTTGTCGAGCAAGGCGCAGCGGGCAACTTCGAGGTACTTCACGTAGTGCCCGTGCCACACCACGTTCATGGTGTCGACGTCGAAAAACGGCACCAGGATTTCGGTGTCGCTGTGCAGCACACCCTGACTACGCATGCAGCCTCCAGTGTTGCTCGGCGATGCGTTTCAGGCACAGGCGCAGTTCGCCTTCCAGCGCACGGTCTTCGATCACCGGTGGGAAGTCTTTGGCCAGCTCGGCGTGCATCGCCGCGAGTGCCGGTGGCAGCGGGCGTGCATCCGCGACCTGGGCACGCAGCCACACGCCCTGATTGGCGGCGAGCAGGGTGGCGGCGGCGACCTGTTCGGTCAGCTCCAGCACACGGATCGCGTCGCGGGCGGCGATGGTGCCCATGCTCACCTTGTCCTGGTTGTGGCACTCGGTGGAGCGCGAGAACACGCTGGCCGGCATGGTATTTTTCAGTGCCTCGGCGGTCCAGGCGCTGGTGCCGATCTGCACGGCCTTGAAGCCGTGGTTGATCATCGCGCGGTCAGCCGGGGCGCCGGACAGGTTGCTCGGCAGGCCGTGGTTGTAACGCACGTCCACCAGCAGTGCGAGCTGGCGGTCGAGCAGGTCGGCGACGTTGGCCACCAGGGTCTTGAGGCTGTCCATGGCAAAGGCGATATGCCCGCCGTAAAAATGCCCGCCGTGCAGCACACGCTCTTCTTCGGCGTCGATGATCGGGTTGTCATTGGCGCTGTTCAATTCGATTTCGATAAACGCGCGCAGCCAGTTCAGGCTGTCGGCCAACACCCCCAGCACGTGGGGCGCGCAGCGCAGCGAGTAGCGATCCTGCAGGCGATGCAGCGGCGCGGTCGGCGCATCGATCGCCAAATCCTTGCGCAGCCAGGCGGCGACTTGCATCTGCCCCGGGTGCGGCTTGGCGGCGAACAGGCGCTCGTCGAAGTGCTCCGGGTTGCCTTGCAGCGCCACCACGTTCATCGCGGTGATGCGCGTGGCCAGTTGCAGCAGGTAGTCGGCGCGGGCGAAGGCGAGGCAGGCGAGGCCGGTCATCACGGCGGTGCCGTTCATCAGGGCCAGGGCTTCTTTCGGACGCAATACCAGCGGCTCCCAGCCCAACTCGCGGTGCACGTCAATGGCTTGGCGACGCTCGCCACGGAACAGCACTTCGCGCTCGCCGGACAGGGTCGCGGCCACGTAGGACAGCGGCGTCAGGTCACCGCTGGCGCCCACCGAGCCTTCTTCCGGGATCAGCGGCAGCACGTCGTGTTCGAGGAACGCGTGCAGGCGCTCCAGCAGTTCCACACGCACGCCGGACACGCCATGGCACAGCGACTGCAAGCGCGCCGCCAGCACCGCGCGAGTCGCCTGGGCGTCGAGCAGCTTGCCCAGGCCGCAGCCGTGAAAAGTGTAGAGGTGACGCGGCAACGCCTCGACGTGCTGCAACGGCACCGCTACCACGCAGGAGTCGCCGTAGCCGGTGGTCACGCCGTAGATCACGCCTTCCTTGTCCAGCAGCGAGTCGAGAAACTGCGCGCCCTTGGCGATGCGCTGGCGGTAGGCAGCGTCATCCTGCAACTGCGTGGGCGCCTGACGGTTGGCCAGGGCCAGCACGTCTTCAATGCGCAAAGCGCGCTCGCCGAAGGTTACCGGCTCAAGATGCGTCGTCATCGGTCTTCCAGAAAGGGTAAAAGTTGAACCATTGTTGGGGCGCCTCCAGGCAAAACTCGCCCAGGCGTGCGGCGTAGCGCGCGGTCCACAGGGCGATGACCTGCTCGCGGGTGCTGCGCTTCCATTCGATCAATTCGGCGAACGGCTCGATGGTCAGGCGGTAGCGGTTTTGATGCTTGAGACACATCAGCAGGTTGACCGGGCATTTCAGCAGCCCGGCCAACAGCCACGGGCCTTGGGGGAAGGCGGCGTCATGCCCGAGAAAGTCCACCCGCACCGTGCGCCCGCCGTGCAGCGGCACGCGGTCGCCGGCGATGGCCAGCCACTCGCCGTCGTCCAGGCGCTGGCTGAGCAGCAGCATGGTCGCCGGGTCCAGCTCGCTGACCTGGATCAGGCGCAAATGCGTGGCCCCGGCTTCGCCGAGCAGGCGGTTGAAGCGCTCGGCGTGCTTGGTGTGCACCAGCACGTTCATGGTGACTTGTTCGCCGATCTCGGCGAGCGCGCGGCACACTTCGAGGTTGCCCAGGTGCGCGCCCACCAGCATCTGCCCGCGCTCGCCACGCAGTTGCCCGCGCAATTGCGCCGGGTCGTTGATGTCGATCTGTTCCAGGCGCAGCTTGCCGTTCCACACGTCGAGCTTGTCGAGCAGCGCGTCGGCGAAGGCCATGAACTGGCCGAAGACTCTGCGCTGGGTCGGGCGCAATTCATCGCGCCCGACCCAGTCGGCCAAGCGCTGCTGGTATTGCCAGGCGCTCTGGCGCGCGGTGCGGCCGAACAGGAAAAAGTACAGCACGATGCCGTACAACAGCGGGCTCAGCAGGCGGCGGCCGAGCACCTTGGCGGCGACGGCGGTGAGTTTCATCAGCCAGAAGCTGCCGCGTTCCTCGCGGTCGGCCCAGTGCTTGTTGCGGTCGCTCATGCTTGCCACCGTCGCCACAGGATCATCGGCGCGCGCACCAACATGCCGAAAAACAGCCGGGTATGCATGGCCGAAATACGCACGTTGTCGCGGAACAAGCGGAAGTGCGACAGGCCGTCGGCGGGATAATGCACTTGGGTCGGCAGCCAGCGCATCGGCTGGTTGCGCCAGGCCAGGCGCACCAGGATGTCGGAGTCGAAATCCATGCGCGTGCCGATATAGGCCGAGTTCATTAACGCCAGCGTGGGCGCCAGCGGGTACACGCGAAAGCCGCACATCGAGTCGCGAATCTGCAGCGACAGGGTGTTGATCCACACCCACACGTGGGTCAGGTAACGCGCATAGAGGCGGCCTTTGGGCACGCTGTCGTCGTATTCGGGGTAGCCGCAGATCACCGCGTCGGGGTGCCTGCGTGAGGTGTCGATAAACGTCTCGACTTCGCGCAAGTCGTGCTGGCCGTCGGCGTCGACTTGCAGGGCATGGCTGAAGCCCAGGCGCGCGGCTTCGCGGAAACCGGCCATCACTGCGCCGCCTTTGCCTTGGTTGGTCGGCAGGGTCAGCAGGGTGACGTTATCGAGGGCTGCCAACTCCGCCAGCACTGCGGCACACGCCGGGCTGCTGCCGTCGTCGACCAGCAGGCACGGCAGGCCGCTGTTCAACAGGCTACGCACCACGGCGGGCACGGCGGCTTCGTGGTTGTAGACCGGAATCAGGGCGCAGGGGTTATGCATGGAACACCCAACCGGCGACTGAACAGTCTGTGGTGACCAGGCTTCCAATGGGCAGCAGGGTTGTTGTGGCGAGCAGGCTTGCCCTGCGTTGGGCTGCGAAGCGGCCCCAAAACCTGCCAACTCGGTTCGTCTGGCACACCGCGTCTATCTGACTGGGGCTGCTACGCAGCCCAACGCAGGGCAAGCAAACAAGCCACATCAGATTCATTTGCTGCAGAAGCTTATGCATGCGCCGTCACCAATTGAATCCGGCCGCTGGAGCAGGCGGCGACGCCGTTGCGGTAGGCGAAATACAATTTGCCGCGTTCGGCGTCGAAACGCAGGTGCAGTTCGACGCGGTCGCCGGGGCGCACCAGTTGCTGGAACTTGAGCACTTCCATACCGGCAAAGGTCGCGGGCAAGTCGAGCAGTTGCTGGCCGAGGTTGAACGCCCACTCGACCTGCACCACGCCCGGCAGCACCGGCGTCACCGGGAAGTGGCCGCTGAAATACGCCAGGTCCGGTGGCACGCACAGTTGCACGGTCCATTCACCGTCGGCCTCCACTCGCTCCAGCACTTCCGGCGCTTTCGGCCGTGGCGCCGTCAGCAGCGCGGCCACATCGGCCTGGGGCAGTTTGCCCTGGGCATTCAACGGCAATTGGCGCAGCAGCCGCCAGCGACGCGGCAGGGCCAGGGCTTCGCAATGTTGGCTCAAGTGCTGGCGCAGGGTTTGGGTCACGGTGCGGCGGCCCTGGTTGCGCAGGGCATGCAGGCCTTCCGCGCTGAGCACCACCAATGCGCCAAGGGACGCGCGGTTTTCCTGGACCACGCCCAGGCGGGTTTCGGCGACCCAGGCGTGGGCCAGCAGTGCCTGTTCCAGCATGGGCAACGAGATACGTTTTTCTTCCAGTTTGACGATGCGATCCAGGCGCCCCAGCAGCTCGAAGCGGCCATCGGCATGGATGCGCGCTGCGTCGGCGGTCTGTTCGATATGCCCGGCGGGCAAGTACGGTGAGGCGATACGCAGCGCACCGTCGGCGTCCTGGCTCAGCGCTACATCGGCGAACGGCTGCCACGGCTGTGCGCCCTGGCGCCAGGCAATGCCGCCGGTTTCCGAGCTGCCGAGAATTTCTGTCGGCCATTGCTGCAAACGGTCGTAAAGCTCGCTGGCTGCTTCGATGGGCAGCGCGCCACCCGAAGAAAACACCCGCGACACCTGGCTCAGCGCCGGCCAGTCGAGGTTGTCGCCCATGCGCTTGAGCAGCGCCGGGCTGGCGACCCAGGCGAATTGTGAGTGCTCGCGGCTGGCGCGCTGCAAGTCTTCGGGGAATGCCAATTGCCTGCGCACAAAGGTGCGACCGGCACACAGCGGCCACAACACCCGGAACAGCAACCCGTAGATGTGTTGGGTGGCGACGCTGCCGATGATGCAGGCGTCTTTGAGGTCTGTGCCCCACAGGGTTTCCAGCGCTTCAACTTCGTTGGCCAACTGGCGCAGGCTCTTGTCGATGCGCTTGGGCTCGCCGCTGGAGCCGGAGGTGCACAGGCTCAGCTGGCAGGTGTCGAGGTCCAACAC
>NZ_JBAWDE010000137.1:0-38606 GCF_049590575.1 Pseudomonas sp. | reverse complement strand
AGGCTCAATAGGGCCAGTTGTTCGCGAACGCCGAGGTGGCCACGGACGTCCAGCTCGAAAGTGCTACGCGCCACGGTTTTGCACCTCGCCGTGTTCAGCGGTCCACAGATCGAATGCGACCAAGCCCCACTTTTTTCCGAACGCGTCGACCAGGCCGTTGGGGTCTTCGGCCAGATGCTGGGCCTCGATAAACTCCAAGGTCAGTTCCAAGTCCGCCTCGTCTGGGGTGACCTGGTCGACGGCGAAAGTGGGCGCTGGCAGGTCGTCGTCCCGGTCGGGGTCGTTGGATTCCAGCCAGCCGCCCAGGAGCGCCATCAACAACGCCGGGTTGCCGGCGAAACGCTCGATCACGAACACGGCGCGATAGCGCATATCGCCCATGTGCAGGCCCTGTGTGGTGTCCTTCCAGATCAGATCCAGGTTGACCTGCTCGGCCCAGCTGTCGATCTGCTCAGGCAGTACCAGGTTGAGGCTGATCAGGTAGGCGGTCAGGGCGCGCAGCTTGTTCATAGCAACGCCGCCGTAATGCGGCCACGGCCCTGCAGCGAGCGCACGGCCTGTTGGCTGAACGCCAGGAAGGTTTCCGGGCGATCGGGCAACTCCTTGCCCAGGTTCTCCGCGCTGTCACGGCGGATGATGGTTGCGAACTGGGTCAACAAACTGGCCTTGGCTCGGCAGTACACGGCACGCTTGTACGTCGCCGCTTGAAAGGTGCGCTCCGGCAGAACCGTGGTGTCTGCAGACTCAACGTTTGACACTCCACGGCCCTGCCAGCGCGCTTTTAACTCGGCCAGGTCGGCATTTACCTCGGTCATCGCCGTGGTCAGGTCAGCGCCCAGCATGTCCAGCACATACTCCGCCGGCAGGCGATACCCCTTCTGGAATTCAGACACGGAGAGGTTCGGCCAAAAGCCGTCGTTCTCGATCTGCTGTTCCACCAGGGTGGTGGGTCTACCGGAAAAGCTCATTGCTGGGCGCTCAAATAGGGCGGGGAGCCTGTTTTCAGTGGGACGGTCCATAAACGGGCGGCTCACTTCCACAAGTCCCCGCTGGGGGGGGTAGTCGGTTACTCGGTGGCCGGGGTAGCGGCCGCTTGTTTTGCCAGGGCCTTACGGACCTTTTCGATACGGGTGTCATTGCCCGCCTGGGCGTACAGTTCGGTCGAACGCTCCAGGTGCTTGAGCGCGGTTTCCAACTGGCCCGCTTCCATGGCGCGCATACCGATCAACTTGTGGTATTTGCTCGGGATCTGCTCCGTCAGCTGCCACTTACCGTCAACCAGCGGCAGCAAGTCGGAGAGGTAAGGCTCCGGGCTGCGATTGGCTTTGTATTCGGCGTAGGCCCACTCGCACACCGCGTCGGCGACAAAGGTCTGGATGTCACGGCGCTTGAAGCGCTCCGGCATCTGCTGGCCCTGCTCGATCAGCACGTCTGCCAGCTCCAGGGCGTCTTCGAATTGGGCGGTGTCGAACAGCCAAACCAACACCTGCACCGCAACGCGATTCGGGAAAACCAGCCCCGACTCGCAGTAGCGCTGGACGTATTCCTGGTACTTGGGCAGCAGCTCATCGCGCTTGAGTGCCTGGCGCCCGGCCAGGCCATTGATCGCGCTGATACGCGCCAGATCCTGGTCCAGTGCGGCTTCCTGCAGCAGCAGATGCTTGCGTGCATTGGCCGGGCTGCTAAGCGCATCACCTGGTGTGTAGGCCATGCCTGCAGTGGCGGCGAGTGCCGCTACTGCAGTAGTGCCCAAGGCCTGGATGCGACGTTTATGCGCCAGGGCCAGGCTCACGCGACCACCAACTCAACGTTTTCAGTGAACGCGATCTTTTCCAATTGCTCGATCACGTAACCTTCGTTGCGGCTGTTGTAGTCCTCGACGCGAGAGCGTTTCGGGTTCTCGATCGTCTGCTTGCGCCAGCTGGTGTCCTGATAGTAAATCGACAGGTTGTCCCAGCTGGTGACAAGCACTGCGTTGACCGGGAAGTTCGGCACGCTGAACGCGGGCAGGCCGCCATAGGTCGCAATGACCTGAGCGTTTTCGATGCGCTCTTTTTCAGTCGGCGTGTCGCCTTGCTTGGTGTAGAGCTTGGCTTTGTCAGCGGCGAGCAAGTCGGTGCCGATGATTGCCACCAGGTCGCCGTCTTCGCGCAGGATCTCGTCCACCATTTGCTTGGTGTCGTGCACCAGGGCGTCAAGGTTGGCGTAGTCACCACCGGCACCCAGCGTGATCTTGCCGGCAGTAGCGCCCTCTTTCAGAACCTGCTGCGGGGCCTGCTCGCGCAGTTGCTGCAGCCAGCCCTTGTTCACGTCCTGCAGCTTGGGATATTTCTCCAGATCGGTATCAACAGCAGCATGGGTGCCGTGGAAGCCAATAACGATCCGATCCTGCGCAATGCGCTTTTGCACGGCAGCGGAATAGCGCTCTTTGAAGTCTGGAAACTTCGCCCAGGCGTCAATTTTGGCGTACGGCAGGCCTACGTCCGACTGAGTATCAGCCAGCTCGTAAGTGGTGTTGTCGAGCGCCGACGCGTCCTTGGCTTCGCGATCGGTGGTCTTGGTGTTGGTACGGCCGGTAACCGGGCCGTTCACGCCAATGAAGACCTTTTCACCCTTGATCTCACTCACCGGAACGACGTTGATACGCTCCAGGAAGTCAGCTTTCGCAGTGATAGCGTCGTTCAGTTCCTGAGCAATCGTCGGGTCCACACTGAACATGCGGCTCGATCGCTCGACGCCGTACGCTTCGGCCATTGCTTCCTGCAGTTCGGCATATTGTTTGGCGCCACGGGCGCTTAATGGCTGGGCCATATCAGAGCACCCGCTTTTTGGTGGTGGTCACCGGACCGGCGTTACGCGGCAACTGGCGACCGGTCGATGTGTCCTGCAATGCGGAGAACTGCTTTTGCAGCTTCTCCAGCTGAACCAGAACGGCCTTGTTCGATCCACCGCTACGGCGGAACTCACGTTCTTCCTCGGCGGCAGTGACGATCTCGTCTACGGCCGCGCTCACGTCGTCGATGGGCGCTTGTTCGGGTTCTGGCGCATCTGCGGCGGCGGGTTCAATCACAGCCTGAATGCCGGCAGCGACGACAAGCAGCTGCTCCAGCAGGGCTTTGAGGGCCGTTGCGGTAGCTTCATCCATTGGGGTTTTGCTCTCAGTTGGGGTGGTGGGTTCGGCGGGCTCGGCGTCCGTGGCAAAGCGCTTGAACAGGCCAGTGAGCAAGCCGATCAGCTTGCCGACCTCGCTCTGCGGTTCGGCTTCAAAGGAGCCCAGCTCGACGGAGGCGGCATAAAAGGAGTTTTGGTGGGTCTGCTTCGAAAAATAGAGTTCCTGAGTACCCAGGCTGGCCGGCTCATCGGTGACGCCAAGACCTGTCAGGTAGGCTTTTCCGCTGCCGGCGAAGTTCGGGGTGATCTCGATGCTGGAGAAGAGCTTTTGACCCTGATCATTTAGCTGCAGTAGGCGATCGTTCGGCTTGAGCTGTGCCTCCAAGGCGATCTGCCCAGGCTCCAGATCTTCTCCCTCTTCCACCAGGCGCACCGCAAACACGGTGCCATGGGAGCCACTCCAGCGTTCGTGGTCGCACCAGATGACTGCCGTGTATTTGGACGGTTTGTAGGTTTCAGCGATATCGCGCAGTTCCTGGGGAAGGATCTCGCGACCATCGGCGGTGGTGCCGCTGGTGGCGACACGTTTCCAGTACGAAACAAGGGAACGGGGCATGGACGTTAACTGCGCTCAATCGGTTGAATGAGCCGCCAAGATAGGGAGCCGCCGCACCCCGAACAAACGGTTCAAATGCGCGTTTCTCCTATATCCGCGATATAGGTGAATCACGGAATTTAACCCTGCGTTTCCAGCGTTTTCGCCGCATAGACTGCGGCCCATGTACTACTCGACCGAAGTTAAAGAAGCCGCCAAACGCCTGTTTCTGCGCCGCTGTAAGGCCAAGGAAATTCAGGCGCAGCTCAACCTGCCCAACATCCGGATCGTCTACTACTGGATACGCCAGGGCGGGTGGGAAGACATGCTGTCGGACGAAGAACCGCTGACTGCTGTCGGGCGGCGAATCACCCTGCTCCTGGACAAAGTTGGCAGCCTGTCCAAAGACGATCTGAACGAGCTGGACCGACTGACCGTTGTTCGCGAACGCCTGCTGAAACAAGCGGCCAAGCCCGCATCGGTTGCCACATCGGACGGCGACGACCTGGGCGAGCCCCGGGAACCGCGCAGGCGCTCGCGTGGAGAACGCTCCAGCCGTGGCGAAGGCGGTGACAGGAAGAAGGAAAAGAAGGCCAAGAACGACATCAGCGGACTGACCGAAGTCGACTTCCTGGATAAGTTCATCAGCAAGATGTACCGCTATCAGCAGGAGTTGTTTGCGGCCAAGCAAAACCCGCTGACGAGCCGAATCCGCAACATCCTGAAAAGCCGCCAGGTAGGCTTGACCTACTACTTCGCCGGCGAAGCGTTCATGGATGCGGTGCTGACTGGCGACAACCAGGTGTTCCTGTCAGCCAGCCGCTCGCAATCGGAGATCTTCCGCAGCTACATCATCCAGTTCGCCAAGCAGTGGTTCGACATTGAGCTGACCGGCAACCCGATCACGCTCAGCAACGGCGCCGAACTGCGCTTCCTGTCGACCAACAGCAGCACCGCCCAGGGCTACCATGGCCATGTGTACGTGGATGAGTATTTCTGGATTCGCGACTTTGAAAAACTCAGCACCGTGGCCAGCGCTATGGGCACCCACAAGAAGTGGCGCAAAACCTACTTCTCGACGCCCAGCGCGGTATCGCACCAGGCGTACCCTTTCTGGTCCGGCGAGGAATTCCGAAACAGCAAACGCGGTAAGAAGGCCGGCGGCACCTGGCCCACCGAGGCGTCCTACACCCAGGGCGCGCTGTGCCCCGATGGCCAGTGGCGCAAGACCATCACCATCCAGGATGCGATCGACGGCGGCTGCGATCTATTCGACCTCGAGCAACTGCAGCTGGAGTACGACGAGGACAAATTCCAGCAGCTGTTTTACTGCAAGTTCATCGACAGCAGCCAGAGCGCGTTCGGGCTCAAGGACCTGGAGCGCTGCTACTCCGACCTGTCTTTGTGGGACGACTACAACCCCGAACTGGACCGGCCATTCGGCAACAGCCCAGTGTGGCTTGGCTACGATCCGAGCCGTACCCGCGACGACGCCACGTGCGTGGTGGTCGCCCCGCCACTGGAACCTGGGGCGAAATTCCGCATCCTGGAGAAGCACAGCTGGCGGGGGCATTCGTTCAACTACCAGGCCGCCCAGGTCAAGAAGCTCACCGAGCGTTTCAACGTCCAGCACATCGGTATCGATATCACAGGCGTGGGCTATGGCGTGTTCGACCTAGTGCGCGACTTCTACCCTAAAGCCACGCCGATCCATTACAGCCTTGAGACCAAGAACCTGCTGGTACTCAAGGCCCAGGACACGATTCAAGGCAGCCGTATCGAGTGGGACGCCGGATGGACCGACATCGCCCAGGCATTCTTGACCATCAAGCGCGGCACCACCAACAGCGGCCAAGTCACCTACAGCGCTTCGCGAACTGACGCCACAGGCCACGCCGATATCGCCTGGTCGATCATGCACGCGCTTTTCAATGAACCCCTCAACACCAACAAGCGGCGCCGTAGCCGCTACGTCACGAGCGGAACCAATGCCCAAGCCACGACACAAAAAAATCCAAGCCAGCCAACAGGTGCAGCAGCCACAGCCCATGCGGGCGTTCACCTTCGGGGAACCCGAACAGGTGCTGTCCGGCAACATCGGCGAGTACCTGGGGGTGTTTCTCAGCGACGACGGCGAAATCTACAAGCCGCCAGTGTCGCGGGCGGGCCTGGCCAAGCTGCTGCGCGCCAACGCTCACCACGGCGCCATTCCCAAGTTCAAGCGCAACCTGCTGCTGCGTGAATTCATTCCGTCCGAGGGCTGCAGCACACAGACCATGGGCCGGGCCAGCCTGGACTACATGGTGTTTGGCGAAGCGTATTTCTATCGCGATACCAACGCCTTCGGCGAAGTACTGGAAATGCAGCACCTTCCGGCAATCAATATGCGGGTGAAGGTCGACGGCGGTTTCAGAATGCTGCTGCCCGACAGCAAGTACATGGACTTCGACCAGAACGAAATCGAACACGTCCTGGACTACGACGTGGAACAGAACATCTACGGCGTGCCTGACTACCTGGGCGGCCTGCAAGCACTGTTGCTCAACGAAGCCGCGACCCTGTTCCGCCGGCGCTACTACAGCAACGGCGCGCACGCGGGTTACATCTTCTACACCAACGACCCGGACCTGACCGAGGAAGACGAAGACAACTTGCGCGCCCAAATCAGCGCCAGCAAGGGTGTGGGTAACTTTCGCTCGATGTTCGTGAACATTCCCAACGGCAAGGAGAACGCGATTCAGATCATCCCCGTGGGTGACTTCCAAGCCAAGGACGAGCTGGAGAAGGTGAAAAACATCACGCGCAACGACGTGATCGCCGCCTGGCGGATGAACCCTGCCCTGGCCGGGATCATCCCGGAAAACAGCGGGGGATTTGGCGACATTGAAAAGATTGATCGGGTTTACACCAGCAACGAGATCAGGCCGATCTGCCAGCTGTTCAGCCAACTGAATGACAGCTTAAGACGTGACAGGCGTATCGACTGGAGAAGACTCGATAACGCAGTGGAAAGCACTATCTGACGTCGCGAAAATAGAGAAATATTCTGCATCACATGCGAAAATAGTGGCAATTTGCTGCACCCTGGGGAGGGAACATGAGAGTTACTTGTAAATGCGGACACAAGGGTCGAATAGCATCACGTGAGGTGCTTTCAGCGGACTTTGCGAAACTCTATTGCCAGTGCCTCGACGCAAGGTGCGGACACAGCTGGGTAGCCAATCTCACGTTTTCCCACACGCTTAGCCCGTCCGCGCAAACGTTCGACAGGCTCTTGATTGATCGACTGCGCGACATGCCCAGGGCGCAACAGCGGGAGCTGTTTGAAAAGCTCGGATCTCAGGCAGTCGCATGAAACGAAACGCCGACAACAACGTGCCGTCGGCTAAGAAATTAATCTGCGTCGGACTGATCCGGGTTACTTATCAGAGCCTCCGTGAGTCTGCGCAATTGCTCCTGGTCACGGCGGGGCAATTGGCGATAGAAACCGATCAGTCGACGCTCGGTATGCGAAAGCTCGTGCAGCGCAGATGCCGCCATTTCAACGTAACCGACATCGGCGTTTGTGCGATCCAACATGCTTACCACTCCATAAAATGCATTGCTGATGCACTTATATGGGGGCAAGCCGACAGCAAGACAGAACCAGAAGATTCAATCTGGCCCCTTCGCCGCGTCATCTGCCATAGCTTTCACAAAACGCCGTATGGCTCTTTGATCCTCCAAAGGGATGCTTCGGTACTGCTGAACAATACTGTGTTCGACCTCATTCAGAGAGTCGAGCGCCAACGTGCTGCGCCGTCCAGTCAGGATGTAGGGGACATCAAATTCAAACCTAACGGCGACTTTGCTGAGGTACGAAGCAGTGGCATCACTCGACCCCGCCTCATAGTTCGCTTGCGTTCGTTTCGCGATTCCCAGCGCCTCTGCGATCTGGTTCTGCGTCATGCCGCATCGCTTCCGTTCTTCTTGCAGCCGAGAACCAATATCTTCAGAAAGATGCACTTTTTTTCATCCTTACTATTTACAAGTGCACCTAAGTGCATCATTGTGCATCTCACACCACATGAAATTGCACGGATCTGCACTATGCCGAACTCAAGCGTTACCGAGCAAGCCCGACAGCAAGCGCGGGAAGCATTAGAAAAAAGAGGCCAGTCCGCTAAAGACTTCGCCGCTATGCATCAGCTCAACCCCAGCACCGTCTATGCGGTCCTGAGCGGCCAAAGCCAGTGTCGGCGTGGGGAGGCGCATCGAGCTGCCGTCCTCTTGGGGATCAAAGACGGGGTGATCGGACAGTAATGGCCAGCGCACTGAGGGAACAGCAGAAGATGAAAAGTATGGTTCTAAAAACACGTCGTGAAGTCGTCAGTGCAATTATTTGCGTCTTTGAGGGTGGCCGCGAGTGCGCCGCCGCCAGGATCGGTCTGCCGCTCAAGAAATTTGATAACCACGCATACGAAAACAACAACTGCAGGCCGTTGACGGATTTGCAGATTTTCCAGCTGGAACAAGTCACCGGAACAAAACACCTGGCCAACTACGTCGCCGCGCTGTACGGCGGGATGTTTGTGCCTGTGACCCATCCCGACAACCTCGACAACGTGGAGATGTATGCACGTGCAATGCAGAGTTCCGCCAAACAGGGATCAGTCGATCAAGCCATTGCGCAGGCACTTGAAGACGGCGTGATCACTGACGCCGAGGCCGAATTGATCCAGAACGCGCACACACTGCACATGGCAGCACGCACCGCCGAAGTCTATGCCGCTATCGACCTTTACCGCGCCAAATCGGGGAAAGCCAAATGAACAACGTTTCCACGGACATGGACTATCGCAGCACGATCCGGGCTGCAGCACTCACCTTCCTTGAACGCCATCAAGGCGAACACCTGGGCGATCAAGGTCAGTTCATTGAACGGACCGTCAACCACCTTGTGGATAGTTTCCAGGCTGAAAAGCCACTTGCGCTGCGGCTGACCTGTGAAGCCCTGAGCGAACTTGCCGAAATCAATGTCCGGCAGCGGATCGACCTCAAGGCCAGTGAATCTCATGCGGTGGTAGTCACCGATCCCGTGCGAGGACTGGCCTGGTCAGTACCCGTCCACCTCATCTATGAACACCTGATATCGGCTGGCCGCGCCACCCGCGTCTAACCCTCCCATTTTTTTCAATGTCCTGAGCCTACATGCCGTGGGTTTGGGTGAGCTGCGCCCGAAATCGAGGTTTAACGATGGCAAACGCCTTAATTGTCACTGCTCAACTGCCCCCAGCCGAGGCTAAAGCCTTGCTGGCCAACCTGCGTGAACAGTATCGCTTGAGCCTCAACGAACTTTGGTACGACGACCAGTACCGCGTTGTTGCTGACCGTCTGCGCCACGGCGCAATCCTCGCCCATGTCCCGGTAATGGCAGCTCAGAAACGCCTCATGGCAGCCCTGTCCCAAAGCCTTAAAGCAGTGAAGCAATCATGAAAGAAGATCTACGGCACGACGTGCTGCAGCGCCTCGAGTCCGACTACGGGCTCAAACACCGTAGCGGCACCGACTACATGCGCGGCGGTGAATGCCCCAAGTGCCACAAGCGCGAGCTGTATTCGCGCCATGACAAACCCTGGCTGGTGATCTGCGGCCGTTCTGAGAAGTGTGGCCACACCCTGCACGTCAAAGAAATTTACGACGATCTATTTGAAGACTGGAGCAAACGCGCGCCGGCTACAGACAACGCCCCAACGGCAACGGCACGCGCCTATCTGGAGTTCGGCCGCGGCTTCAACATCGAGCTGATCGCCGGCTGGTTTACCCAGGACTCCCACTACTCAGGTCAGCACAAAGCCGGCAGCGCCACGGTTCGTTTCGCCCTGGAGAAAGGCGGCTACTGGGAACGCCTGATCGACAAACCTGCCCGCTTCGGAAAGATGAAAGCCCGGTTCGCACCAGGTGAAAGCTATCGGGGCACCTGGTGGTGCCCACCTTGCGTCGACTTGCTGGAGGCGAAAGAGATCTGGATTGTGGAAGGCATTTTCGATGCAATCGCCCTGGTCCACCACAACATCGCCGCCGTATCGGCAATGTCTTCAAATGCCTTTCCGGCCGATTCGCTGCAGGCGATCGTGGCAGCCCGTCCAGGCAACTTGCCGAAGCTGGTGTGGGCACTGGACAACGAGCCAGGTGCACACGCCTACACGAAGCGTTGGGTACGTATGGCGCGTGAACTGGGATTCACCTGCGAAGCAGCACAAATCCCTCAGCGGGATAACCGAAAGGTCGACTGGAACGATCTGCACCAGCGTTGGCAGTTCCTGGACGAGGGTGTTAAGCGCGATGCCCAGTTTGACAAGGACATCACCACTGCCCGCCACCACGGCGCGCTGCTGATTGCCGACAACGCCACGGAGAAGGCCTTGGTAATGTTCGATTGGAAGCGCCGTAGCGAATTCCACTTGGAGTTCGGCAACCGCCTCTACTGGTTCAAGCTCGACCTGGAGAAGTACAACAAGGCGATTCAGGAACTTGAGGACAGCGAACACCACGACGACCAGCAATTAAACAATAAGCAGATGCGTGCCAAGGCCATGCAGCAGTGCGGCGCCCTGCAGCGTATCGCTACATGCAATCCCAAAGCGCTGTACTACCAGGAAAACAAGCTCACCGACGAGTCCTGGTATTACTTCCGCATCAACTTTGCACACGACGCCGCGCCGATTAAGAACACATTCACCAGCTCTCAGATCGCATCGTCTGCAGAGTTCAAGAAGCGCTTACTTGGCATTGCCCCGGGCGGGATGTTCACCGGCACCACGCAACAATTGGATGCATTCATTGAAGAACAAACCGACGCTCTGAAAACTGTTCAGACCATCGATTTCACCGGATATACCCGTGAACACGGTGCATACGTCTACGGCGACGTGGCGGTGCGCGACGGGAAGGTGTTCAAGCTCAACGAGGAGGACTTCTTCGATATGGACCGGCTCAGCATCAAGACCTTGAGCCAGTCCGTGATCCTCAACCTGAACACCGACCTGCAGAAGTTTGAGACTGAATGGCTAGAGATCATATGGGAGTGCTTCGGCGCCAAGGGCCTGGTAGCGCTGGCTTTCTGGTTTGGCTCGCTGTTTGCCGAGCAAATCCGGCAACACCAGAAAAGCTACCCATTTATGGAGATCATCGGCGAACCAGGTGCCGGCAAATCCACCTTGATTGAGTTCCTGTGGAAGCTGTGCGGCCGTAGCGATTACGAGGGCTTCGACCCAACCAAGGGCACACCGGTAGCCCGGGCTCGTAACTTCGCCCAGGTCGCCAATCTGCCGGTGGTGCTGATTGAATCCGAGCGGGAAAAGACCGACGGCAGCCAGACCAGACAGTACGACTGGGACGAACTGAAAACTGCTTATAACGGGCGTAGCGTCCGCTCCACTGGTGTGAAAAACAACGGCAATGACACCCGGGAACCGCCTTTCCGTGCGGCCGTGGTCATTGGCCAGAACCACGCTGTCAACGCGTCAGAACCCATCCTGCAGCGGCTTGTGCACATCGCAATGACAAAGGAAGGCCAGACACCTCAGACCAAACTGTTGGTGGAGAAGCTGGAGCGCATGCCAGTCGATCGCGTCAGTGGCTTCCTGGTGAAGTCCACCATGATGGAAAGCGCGGTGATGGAAACCGTCCGCGAGAAGGGCCCCCAGTACGAACAGCAGCTGCTCGCCCTTCCCGAGATCCGCACGGTTCGGATCGCGAAGAATCACGCTCAACTGCACGCCCTGGTCGACGCCCTGGTGCACGTAGTACCGCTGAAAAAGCACCAGGTGAACGCGGCCCATGCCGAGATCCAGAACATGGCTAAAGATCGCCAGCTGGCCATCAACGCCGACCATTCAGTCGTTGTGGAGTTTTGGGAGCTGTTCGACTACCTCAATGGCCCGGACGGAGACCTCAACCACTCCCGCGCCGACGGCTTTATTGCAGTCAACCTGAACGAGTTCGCTGAAATGGCCGCGAACAAGCGCCAGAAAGTCCCGGATCTGACCGAACTCAAACGGCACCTCAAAACCAGCAAATGCCCCAAGTTCATTGAAACCAACCGCACCGTTTGCTCGGCACGGGCGAAAGACGCATTCGACAAAGCCAAAACCGTGCGCTGCTGGATGTTTCGTAGCGACTGACCAACACCAGGAGCAACAACGATGCAGATTCAAGTTATCACCGGTGAAGGTCTCGACGGTGCCACGAAACAGCTCAAGCACTTGAAGGAACTGATGGAGTGGGTCGTGGGAGCAAACCAAATGGTGTACGCCGAGGCATATAGCTCTGCTGGCCTGGTCGAGATTCTGGAAGTCCGTGGTGCAACGGAGAAAGAGCTGCTGGTTCTGCAGTGCACAAGGCAGCAGATCCAGGCGGTATTGGAATGGCAGTCAGCCATGGACGAGGTGATCGAATTGGAGAGACTGGTGATTCACCTGATTAGGCAAGTGTAACCAACAACTGCCGGCGAGCGCCGGTATTAAAGCGGTGCCGGGGAGTTACAGCTCCCCGGCACCAGCCACCACTGAGGGCAACACCATGCAAGCACAGCACCAAAGCAGCAGCGGCGATAAGGCTACCACAGCGCCGACCGATGGCATGCAAGCGGCTCGACACCTGATGGCCATCCGAATCGTCGGTACCGCGCTTTTCGATTACCAGGTGCGGAAGACGGCCGATGCACGTATCCGGCTTGAATCCGTCACCACCATGGCCCAGTTGCAAGGCGATCTTACCGCCCACGAAGCGGTGCTGGTCTCGCAACTTTTAGCTAAATCAACTTCCACAGGCTCCCGCCAATAGATCCCAGCAGTTTGGGATCAAACTTCTAACAACCATACCCCGGCTGCAGCGCTAGACTGCCCGGGGTGCTCCAGCTTACAGAGGACTAGCAATGAACTCCCGATCGGACAACGTCCTGATATTCACCGACCTGCAGCGCATCACCGGTTACCAACGCCGGTCTGACGTTGAACGGTCGCTGATCGACCAGGGCGTTCGCCTCTTCCGTGGCCGGACAGGGCCTTGGACAACGCTGGACCTCATCAACCAAGCCGCAGGCATGAAGCCTGCCGCTACAGAGCGATACGACTCCGACATCCTATGAGGAAAGCAAGGAAGCGGAAGCACAATCCGCACATTCCCAATCACATTGACCAAGCCGCTCTACCAGCGGCCGTTTACTTCGACCAGCGAAACGAAGGGGTCTGGTACACCCTTCATCGTGACGAGACAGGCACGCAACGTCGGCGCAATATTGCGCCGGCTACCGTTTCGCTGGCAGAGCTGCACCAGATCATGGACGAGGCTTCCAACGTCGACCGGGGAACGCTCCGCTATATTTGTGCACAGTTCCACGGCAGCGATCGGTACAAGAAGCTAAGCTCGAAAACCCATGACGATTATTGCTACTCCCGCGACGTTCTACTGACTATTCCCACCAAGCTGGGAAAACCGTTGGGGGATCTGGCTGTTCGGAAATTCACTTCTGCCCTGGTGCAACGAATCGTTGATCGACTCGCGGACGAAGGCACGCCATCAAAGGCCGCACATGCTCTCCGCTACCTGCGCCGTGTACTGCAGTGGGGCCGCAATCGTGGCTTTCTGGAAGTGAACCCAGCCCTAGGCATTGAGGCGCCCATAGAGCGAAAGCAGCGCCGCCTACCCAACCAGCAGGTCATGGACGCCCTTATCGACCGGGCAACCGCCAGAGGGTTGTTGCAACGCAACGAAAAAGGCGGCTGTCCCGAGTACCTAGGCTATGTCATGGAACTGGCCTACCTCTGCCGGTTGCGCGGCATCGAGGTCGTGACCCTCACCGACGAAAACGAGCTGGAGAGCGGGATACTGACCAACCGTCGCAAGGGCAGCCGTGACAATATCGTTCGCTGGACGCCACGGCTGCGTAAAGCCTGGGAAAACGCAAAAGCCTATCGATCCAAGGTATGGGCCAAACGCAAGATCGCGATCCCAATCCATCCATCACGCAGGAACATCATTGTGGCTAGCCACGGCGGCCCACTGCGAAAAACCAGCCTAGATACCGCCTGGCAACGCTTCATCACCCTGGCGCTAACAGATGACTTCATCACGCCGGAACAACGGTTTGCCCTGCACGACCTAAAACGACGCGGCATCACCGACACTGTGGGTAACCGAGCGGACAAGCAAGAAGCCAGCGGCCACCGTGACTCTAAAATGATGGACGTTTACGATCACAGTGTTCCTGTAGTTGATCCTTCTGCCAACTGAGAAGCCCATTCATAGGCTTCCGGTCTGCTAGGGTATACCCGAATCCAACCAACGAAAGGGACAACGTAATGTCGGGCGAAACCATTTCTCCGTTGCAGCACAACATGCAACAACTGGTGGATCTATCACGGCGCGAGGGCTATTGCGATATCACGTTTCGGGATGCGCCACCTTTAATAGGGGTCCGATTGAGCCCCACACTCAACGCTGCACTGATGTATGGGGCTGGCGCCGCCAAAATTAGCGAGCTGATGGATAGAGTTGAAACACGAGGTGGAAAGGTATTTCGTGCTGTCGACGTTTGGGTAATTGTCCAGTTTCCCAATGGGCTGCCATCGGCAGCGGATCTTGCAGACGTTGACCTATCTGACGGAGACGCCGAGGTTCTTCCAGGGAAATCCATGCGGTTGATGGCAAAGGAAATCTACCATTGCAAGGATGAGATTGAAGCGGAGGAAATGCTCAGAAGGGTGCTTGCCGCCTAACCGGTACCCACGTAACAAGCGATTCAGGGCCCGCTAACTACGCGAGCCTTGGAGTATGTGCACGTAACAATAAATCTTGTAAGTCATTGATTCGTAGGTTCTGAGCACCTAGCTTGTAATCAGTAGGTCCCGGGTTCGACTCCTGGTGCCGGCACCATACAAGGTTCCAGAGAAGGCTTTCAAAATCTCTGGAACCCCCGAAAAACCCGCCTTCTGGCGGGTTTTTTCGTTTTGGCATTCCATCGGTTTCCGTCAGAAACTGGTGGATTCCAACCGTTTTAGGGGTAGAGTTTGGGATACAGGTCACTTCGATAAAAGGGAGTACCCTTATGTCGCGCACCACAGCTCCACTCTCCGACGCAGCTTGCCGCTTGGCAAAACCTACGGACCGCGCCTACAAGCTTTTCGACGGCGACGGCCTCTACCTTCTAGTCCAACCCAATGGCCGCAAAGGCTGGCGGCTCCGTTACGTCAAACCTGACGGACGCGAAGGACTGACCTCGTTCGGCAACTATCCTGTCATTGGCCTCGCCGACGCGCGCCGCAAGCGCTTGGAGGTCAAGCGAATGCTGGCGGATGGCATTGATCCCATAGAGACCAAGTACCAAGCCAAGGCGGAAGCCGTGATCAAAGGCAGAACCTTTGAAAGCGTTGCGCTGGACTGGCACACGGAAATGTCGGCCAAGTGGGCACCAGGCCACTCCAAGACGGTGATGAGTCGCCTCAAAACCCACGTGTTCCCGCTGATCGGCGCCCGCGCCATTGTTGACCTCGACACTCATGACCTAATGCAGCCCTTGGAAGCGATCAAAAAGCGCGGAACGATAGACGTAGCGTTAAGGGTACAAAACTACCTGCAGAGCATCATGCGCGAGGCAAAACGCCTCCGACTTATCACCGCCAACCCTGCTTACGACCTCGAAGGCTTGATCAAAGCCCCGCGCGTGGTCCATCGCCCCGCTCTACCCTTATCGCGACTGCCGGAACTGCAGGAACGAATCGACACCTATAAAGGCCGGGCACTTACTCGTCTGACGGTGATGCTGTCACTGCATGTGTTTGTACGATCCAGCGAGCTGCGTTTCGCCCGCTGGAGCGAGTTCGACCTCAAGCGCGGCACCTGGGAAATACCCGACACTCGACCCGCGTTGGAGGGAGTACCCTTTTCCACAAGGGGTACGAAGATGGCAGGGGATATCCATTTAGTACCCTTATCGCCGCAAGCCGTGACCCTGCTTGAACAGATCCACGCCCTCACCGGTAAATTCGACCTGGTGTTTGCAGGCGATGCCAAGCCCTGGAAGCCCATGTCCGAAAATACCGTGAACAACGCCTTACGGACGATGGGATACGACACCAAAATCGATATCTGCGGACATGGGTTTCGTTCGATGGCCTGCAGCGCACTGGTCGAGTCAGGCTTGTGGTCGGAGACCGCCATTGAACGGCAGATGAGCCATAAGGAGCGCAACAACGTCCGTGCCGCTTACATCCACAAGGCCGAGTTCATCGAGGAGCGTAGGCTGATCATGAACTGGTGGAGTCGGTATCTGGAGGCCAACCGGCAGGAGCATGTTACTCCACACGAATTCGCCAACCAGATTGGAGATAACGTTACTCGGATAAAGGCGAAGCCTGGCATTGGCGCAGAGAGGAGGAGTTGATATGGATATCTCAATCGCACAAAGCATCAAGCTCGCCATTGTGTCGGCAACCGGACTGTCAAAAGACGCGCTGCATATCTATTTGGGCATGGCGGTCTATTTGACGTTGATCGTTAGCACCCGACGATTCAGGCCATACCTTGGCTGGCTGGTTGTTTTCATCATTGCGTGTGCAGGCGAGTGGGTAGATCGGCGAGACGATATTGGAAGCTTCGGATACTGGCGCTGGCAGGCAAGCGCTCACGACGTTCTCAACACGTTGTTTTGGCCGACGGTGCTAACACTGCTTTGGCTTTTAAAGTGCCGCAGTAAAGTAAGCGTACATCCGTAAGACTCTCGCAATCTGCTCTGCCACGCGGGTCCATCCAAACAGGGCTGCAAAGCCGCCCTGTTTGGATGGACCTCACTTAAAAAATCTAAAGCCCACGCAACTGTCTGTGGAAAACCACGGATTTCCACCGGTGGATAATTTCATCCACAGCCGCAGAACTCCCGAAAATTGGAGTCTTGACCCGAATTATCCACAGGCGTAGAAAAGATCGGGCAAAGCGCTGTCGTTGACAGCAACCCAGGTAGCCAGAACCTTTAAGGCTACGCCACACCGTGGTGGTTCTCCCAAAGTGCGATTAGCGTCCGGCGGCTCGCACGGTCACAGCGATGTGATGGATGCCTACTTTTAACAGTGTGCCCACTGCGGCAACTCATCCCCTTTCATAGCTGCCCTGCAGCAACTATCCGCTTGGCCATTTCCTTGCGCCAACCTGCGCCCGTCTCTTTCTTCCGGAAAGAGACGGGCGCTCCTACCGCTGCTGCAGCCCGCCTAGTACAAGGCTTTGCGGCATTCCCCCTCGTGACAATCGGCATGACAAATACCGAAGTCACCAGCAACAGCGATGCAGATGATGGTGCCGCAGCCCACGGAATGGACTGCACCTGACTGACAGTCAGGCGCGCCCCGGTCATCGCCTCACTGCCTTCACCCGACTCAGGATCTCGCGGCACCGGTCTCGTCAGCCAGTGCAGCTTCCACCCGCCCACTTCTTCGGAAGCGCTCAGGAGGCCAGATCATGAGATGCCCAAGCTCCAGGTCGTAAGGAGCCGTCATTCCCGCGTTAGTGGACAACCCTCACAGGTCGCAGGGGCCTTGATCCCTGATAACACTCAACATTCTTGGCGGGATGACGTGGGGAAGTTTTCAAAAGTGTTGGCTTCGAGAGGAGTTCGATCATGGCATTGGTCGGTAGACGAGACGGGCGAAATTTTGGATGGGGTCGGCAACTGAGCTATGCCGGGCCGCAGGCATTGAAGAACATGTTCGGCGGCGGACACTACGGTACGGTGAAGGCGCACAGTGATCGCTGGCAGGCTTTCGTGCGCTGGTGTCGTTCGGATGATGGGCCGGGCTTTAACGACGCGCGGCAGATTAATCGGCAGACCTTACTGGATTACGCAGGACATCTACGTCAGCAGGTTGAACAAGACGCTATCGGCATCGCCACCGCGCAAAATCGATTGTCTAGTGTGAACCGAACCATGGCCGCCCTTCGCGGTGATCAGTATGTGAAGGTGTCGAGTCCGAGCAAGACGCTGGGAATGCAGCGCACATCCGTTCGCACCGTGGCACCTCAAGGCCAAGACCGCGAACATGTGAAGCGGATGGTCGAGGTGCTTTGCGAACATCAGCAGCCACGCGTTGCGGCCATCGTTCAGTTAGCGCGAGCCACCGGCATGCGCTTGCGCGAGGCCATTTTGGCTGACCTACCACGCCTAAAAAGTGAAGCCAAACAATACGGCAAGATCAACATCCAGGACGGCACCAAAGGTGGCCGCTCGGGAGCCTCGGCCCCTCGTTGGATTACAGTAGATGATCACATCAGCGACGCACTGACATTCGCCCTTCACGTCTCGCCGAATGGTAGCCGCAATCTGCTTGCAGCAAATGAATGCTACCTCGATTTCCAACAGCTAATCGTTCGGCCCGCACGGGAAATTCTCAATACCCACAACCTCAAGGGCTTCCACGAATTGCGGGCGACCTATGCGTGCGAACGCTATGAGCAAATCACCCAGCATCCTGCGCCCGTCAACGGTGGCAATTGCTACCAACTTGATCATCACCTCGATCAGGAAGCCCGAGCACAAATCAGCTATGAGCTGGGGCACGGTCGTATCGACGTGGTGTCGGCTTACATTGGTGGCCGCGCATGAGTACGGCATTCGATATGGAACTGTTCCTCGCAGGAGTCCTGACCGGATCGCACGCTACTCGGCAGCGTCACCTTCGCCAGGCAAAGGCAATCCAAGCAGCTATCGCTGAGCGCTGGCAGCGTGACAATTTATGGAATTGGAAGAGAAAACACCTTGCGTGGTTTTTGAATCACCATCTAATGCACCGCACTGAACTGACGCGTTATTACTATGTGCTGACCGTGCGCCTACTCACTCATCGCTTAGGAAAAAATTGGCAGTTCAGCGTGTCAGAATATGTGAGAAAGCACATCAAACAGAGCTGAGCCATACAAAATATCCGTGACATCTAAGGCTCTCATTCAGCTGGTCTGGCAGCGACGAGGACATAGGTTCGCAGCATTCGCAATGCTTACCCAGACGGACTAGCGGACTAGAACGTACACTACCTTCTAATAATATATAACAATAAGCACGCCCTCTTTATTCTCTGAACTTATAAAAATCAAAAAAAACCAATTAAATCAATCAATGATCAGATCCTGTTCCGGCGTTGACAATTCAGCCTTGCACCGTCAAGAATATAAACACACACGAGAAATAATACAGCCAAATAGATAGCTAGCTATCTCTTCAACTAGTATCTCTCATGCTTACAGGGATGTTCGGCTATGAAAGTTGCCCTTATTACGGGCGGAACAAGAGGTATCGGTTTCGCCATCGTCAAACTGCTTGCACTTGAAGACAATTTAATAGTCGTCACTTGCGGCACCAAAGCGCAGTCTAAAGTTCAGCTTCCTGAGCGCGTTGAATATTTTCAATGCGATATATCTTGCTTAAAATCAGTTACAGCAATGATTAAGCAGGTGGTTGATAAACACTCCAAAATAGACATACTCGTCAACAATGCCGGTATTTCTCACATCAAGTCTGATGGGCGATTTCTGATTGAAGATATTCAAGAGGAAATCTGGCATCAAGTCATCAACACGAACTTGTCCGGTGCATTCTACACCTGCAAACAAGTGATTCCTCATATGAAAAGGAATCACTATGGGCGAATCATAAATATCTCCTCAGCCTCTGCCAGATTTGGAGGAGTACTCGCCTCCGTTGACTACATCTCGTCAAAAGCGGGGCTTATTGGTTTAACTAAAGGGCTCGCTTACGAATTAAGGGGGTGTGGCATTACAGTTAATGCTGTAGCACCCGGCCGGATAGATACAGATATGATATCAGACGCCGACCTAAGCGACGAATGGGCTAAAAACCATGTCCCTCTCGGCAGACTTGGTAAGGGAGAAGATATTGCAGGGACCGTCCTATTTTTAATCTCCAAGCATGCTGATTATGTGCATGGAGCAACACTTGACTGCAATGGAGGGTGGATCATAACTTAGTTTATTGATCCTCAAGAGGTTCATATATGTCCAGCAGAGTTATTGTCGTCAGCGGCGGAACGAGGGGGATCGGCTTAGCAATTTCAGAGAGACACGCTATAGCCGGCGATACTGTTTTTTCACTGTGCTTAAACCCTGAAAAACAAAACAAGACGCATGCAAATATCCACGTAATAAAGTGCGATGTTCGTGATTTAAGAGTAGTTAATGACTGTATAGATCGAATACTTTTAGAAGTAGGAAAGATTGACGCCCTTGTGAATTGTGCCGGAATCCAGCAACCGCCATCTGAGGGTTTAGAATATATTGATCAAGACGATTGGAGAAATGTCCTCGCCACCAATCTCGATGGCGTCTTCCACTTGTGCAAAGCAGTAATACCCTCTATGAAAGGCAGGCGCCAAGGCGTGATTATCAATATGGCGTCCGTGGCAGCCACCGACGGATACCCAATGGCTAGCGCATATGCGACTTCCAAAAGTGCTCTGATTGGTCTGACGAAGTCCCTGGCGAAGGAGCTTGCGACGTACAACGTCCGGGTTAATGCAATCATGCCTAGCCTTACCCTCACAGATGCTGCCTTGGGCCTGCCTGCCGAAACTTTAGAGCGACTTGTAAATCTAGTCCCTTTAGGAAGGATTGCCCTGCCTGAAGATATCGCTGGCGTCGAATTCTTTTTATCCAGTTCTGACGCTAATTACATCACAGGTGAGCTATTCAGAGTTGCCGGTGGAAGATAAATCTAGCCAGGAGGAATCGACCCATGTTGAACATCGGTATCGTTGGTCGTAATCACGGAATGAAACATCTGAATAACATACAGCGCTATCACTCTAATAAAGCCATGGTAAAAGCTCTAACTTACAAGAATATGTCGAGATTTTCAGATATTGAAAGCGGAATTAGGACATACGACAGCTATAAAAAAATGATTCGCGAGGCCGACTTAGATGCATTGATCCTGGCCGGCCCGCACAATTTAACTAAAGAAATCATAGAGTTTAGCGCAGAAAAAATAAAATTTTTCTTAATTGAAAAACCAGTGGCTTACGACTCGGCAGAAATCACAAAGATAAAGGAAATTCTTAATGAATATAACTGTACAGCATTAATAGGTCATCACCGAAGATTCTCGCCAAAGATGCAGGAGCTCAAGCGAATAATCGCTTCAGGCGTTATAGGCAACGTCATATCTTTTGATTCAGTATGGTGCATTAAAAAAAACGATGACTATTTCAAGAATGTAGAAAGCAATTGGAGAATTCATGCAAATCAAGGTGGTGGTCCTTTAGCAATAAATGGCATACACGAGATAGATACCGTTAGGTTCCTCTTTGGTGAGATAGGTCTAACCAAGGCTATCCTAGGCCAAACTAACAGAAATTTAGCCATCGAAGAAAATATTACTGCGATTTTTAAGCTAAAAAACGGGATTATCGGAACTCTCTTAATAGGAGACAATATTCCATCACCGTTTAGCTACGAAAAAACGATGAATGAAAACCATGCATTCCCTAAGAGTAATGTGGATTTTCTAAAAATTTTTGGTGACAAAGGCGTCATTACTTTTCCCAGTTTAACTTTATATTCGTATGAAGGTTCAGGGGATTGGCACTCTAGGTTTTGGGCGAAACTTGTTAATTCCGAAGCGCTCTGCGAGGATCCGCTTAAACTGGAAATGGATCATTTTATCAGAGTAATTGAGGGTAAAGAAACGCCCTTGGTCAATATAGACGACGCACTGAGGAATATGGTCGTTGTAGATAAAATAAAACAGGAGGTTAACAATGAAAGCGCTAATTTATAATGGAGAACAGATCATTTACCAAGATGACGATCTGTGCGAAGCTGAATATTATCCGCGCCCTATTAGGATAAAAATTAAGTTAGCAGGTATTTGCTCGACTGATCTGAAAATCGTTGATGGTAAGTACTATAACAAAACCTTGTTAAAACTCAACGGGATCCTTGGTCATGAAGGCTGTGGGCACGTTGCTCAAGCTGCTCCAGATAGTCTCTTCAAGAATGGAGATCATGTGGTGTTTGAGACAGTTTTCCCCTGCCACAAATGTGATTCATGTATACAAAGCCTCACCAATTACTGTAGCAACTGGCGGCATATCGGTATAAATGCCAACGGCACATTTTCTGAGTACTTGACCGTTGACGAGTCAATGGCTCACAAAATATCGAAAGACATCCCTCCCGAAATCAGTGTTCTCACTGAGCCGCTTTCTATTGCGCTGAATTCCATGGCTAGCATCTTTGAAGGGCTTCGAGCTGAGATATTGACGGTCGCTGTCATAGGTCCAGGCATCCTAGGGCTTCTGCATACCCTTCTGTTGGCGGAAAACGGGCACTCAGTAGATGTGTTTGGCCTGAGCAGCGACGACCAACGTCTCGAAAAAGCACTCAGCCTCGGCGCGAGAAACACCTTCATAGCGGACACCAATCCGGCAGGACTGCACCATTACGATCTCGTCATTGACTCTAGCGACACCAGTTCTGGCTTAGTGTTCGCACTAAATCTCTGTAAACCTGGTGGACATCTCAGAATCCTGAATCTTTCGACAGAGAAGGGTATCAGCGCCTCTGATATCGTTAAAAGCGGGTGCCGAATATCGACGAGCAAAGGCATTCACCACAATCATATGGTAGCGGCATGTAACTACCTAGAAACTAGTGGTCATAAGCTCACTGGACTGACGACAAATTTATTTAGCCCGAACGAATATCAACAAGCATTCAATTTTGCCCGGGATAAGAGAGGCGTTAAATCAGCATTCAACTTCAATTGAAAAAAGCGGAGGGAATTCATATGCTTGGCCGAATTGAAAAAGATATCCGTTATCAGATTTTCAAACTATGCCACGAAGCGGGAGGTGGACATATTGCCTCTTCGCTATCAATGGTGGAAATTTTATGGTCTATCTTTTCCACTCACTACAAACCACCACATGATAGATTTTTACTAAGTTCCTGCCAAGGTGCGTTAGCTCTATATTGCGTGCAACACACATTAAAAACGCCTGATTTTAAACTTACTGATTTTTTAAAGGAAGGCTCAAATTTAACAATGTTCCCTAATACAGACCTACCATTTTCAGACATGACTTCCGGCTCTCTCGGCCATGGAATTTCAATGGCTGTTGGAATGGCCCTGCACAAAAAATTTAACGCAGTCGTAGGGGATACGCTATATGTGGTTGTAGGTGACGGCGAACTTGATGAAGGAAGTAATTGGGAGGGCATCATGGCTGCCGCCCATTTCTCGATCAGCAATCTCATCATCATTATTAACTACAACAAAGTACAAATTGACGGCACTACAGCCACGGTAATGAATATCGAGCCTTTGATTGACAAGCTAACTTCATTTGGATGCACCGTATTCAGTGTGGATGGACATAATACAAAAGAGATCATTGATACTATAACCTCCATCAAGCAAAAAAATACTGAAGGTCCTTCTGTGCTGATCGCTCATACGATTAAAGGGCACGGCATCAGCTTTTGCGCAAAAGATCTCAGCTGGCACTATAGAGTTCCGACCAAATTGGAATTGGATTTTGTAAAACAAGAATTGGATTGTCACTGAACATTATAAATTTAGGAGGCGCACAGATGAGGGATTTGAGAGATATCATCAATAACTATATTATTTTAAACGCCGAAATCGCGGATATTTACGTTGTGGCCGTAGACTCGGCTATCTCTTCAAATCTTCACGTTTTCAAGAGCCGACTGGGGCATCGTTTTATCGACGTAGGAGTGGCTGAACAAAACGCCTTCGATGTCGCTTCTGGACTTGCCCGAGAAGGGGCAACGGTATTTGTGTTTGGAATTTCTACCTTTTTATTGTACCGAGCGTATGAACAGTTTCGCTCAATAATTTGCGAAAACAAGCTCAAAGTTATATTTGTTGGTCTTTGGTGTGGCCTCTATTACTCCGACCAAGGATATACACACTTACAAATAGACGACATTAACGTCACCCGATCACTACCGAACCTAAACATATATTCACCTTACAGTGTTCCCAGCGCGGAGCGCTGCCTTGAAGATGCGCTTGAGTATATGGGTCCGTCGTATTTAAGAATTGAGAATCCGCTCCCCGATGGCGATTATCTCGACGACTATATAACCTTTGACTATTCCACACTCAACGACTCCAAGGCGCTAGCGATACTCGCGACAGGCCAGTCGGTGAAACGAAGTTTATTAGCCTCAAAAAATATTAATTCGACTCTAAAACTTGATATCCCAGTATATCCATTGAGCAACTTGGACGTTAAGCACTTGCAGTCACAAACTCAAGCGTATTTGGGCAGTTACCAACACCTGCTGATCGTAGAAGAGCACTTGGCTTTCTGCGGAGTAGGGGCCTATATAGGTTTTCTGTCAGCCGCGAGACAGTCCGGCAGCCGAATACATTGCTTGGGGATTGGTGATCCGATTGTCCGAAATCAAACCTATGACCGGGCTTTAGAATTTCACACACTTAATACACCTGGCATTATAAAAAAATGTTTTGAGATATTGGAGGTTTAACCGATGAAAATTTATATCAACGAAGGTAGTTTCGGATTTGATATGTCGCCGTTGGAAAAAATAGACCTGATATCCAATTCGCAGTTTTCCGGAATTGGTTTTTGGTTCGAAAAGCTTGATCTTTGGTTTCATCAGGCAAATGCAGACCCTCAGGAGCTAAAATCTCTATTGCAGACAAAAAATGTCGACGTAATTGAGATTAACTTCTTAAAATGTCTTTTTACTCATGACTATGAGAATCCTAAATTGCAAAATGAAATTTCGAGAGGTATTTATTATGCGAAGCTATTCGGTGCGCCCTTTCTCACAGCTGCGACATTTGGAGAAGATCTTCAACCGTCTCTGTACCGAAAAAACATCAGTAAGTTAGCAGAAAAGCTAGAGCAGGAGGGGCTTTCCCTAGCAATCGAATTCCTACCTTGGACGGAGATTCCCTCAATCACAAAGTTACAGGAGTTAATTGCCGTTGTTGACCGAGATAATGTAGGCATCCTTTTAGATACATATCATTTCTTTATGGGGGACCCGGACTTGGACGCGCTTAAGAGGATACCACCGGAAAAAATCTTTCTAATCCATGGCAATGATCTACTTAGAGACACCGATCTTTTTTCGAAGCTATCATTGATCGAAATAACCCGCGGCTATCGAGTAGCACCAGGACTGGGCGACTTTCCTCTTAATCAGTTTTTTAAAACTCTTCGGGAAATGGGTGTAAACGCTCCAGTCAGTTTGGAGGTATTGAACAGGGACTCAACATCACAGTACCACATTGAATCCGTGCTTAATTCTTATACTTCAACATTGCACCAGATAGGAGCGTAAGTCATGTATTCAGAACACTTTACCGCAGTGGTAACGGGTGCGGGAGGTACAATTGGCACATGCATATCCTCCCATTTGGCAGGTCTGGGTTATAATTTAGTAATAATTGATACTCACAAAAACAATCTGGATGCTCTTCAATCGAAGATCCAAAGAGAATACCCTGAAAGTCAAGTCCTTGCACTAACCGTTAACATCACTTCACCCCAAGAAGTGATACAAGCGTCACGGGTGGTCCAAAATAGATTTAAGGGTATTGACGTACTGATCAATAACGCGGGTATTTCTCCAAAGCTATCCAATGGCATGCGAATACCGGCCCTGAGTATCGATGATGACGAGTGGGACCTCGTAATGGAAACTAATCTAAAAAGTGTTTTTTTGATGTGTAAATATTTCTTCGATGTGCTCAAACGCGATAAAGGAAAAATTGTAAATATTGCCTCCATGATGGGGGTCACTGGCTCTGGCGTTGACACTAACCAAATATTTCCCTATAGCGTATCGGCAGCACACTACAGTGCATCAAAAGCTGGCGTGATAAATTTGACAAAGTCATTGGCACGAGAATTCAGCGAATCGAATGTCCCGGTCTACGCTATTGCTCCCGGTGCGGTTTCTGGTGGGATGGGCAAATTCGACGAAAGCTTCATCAAAAACCTGAAGGAGCAAATACCCAGTCATCAGCTTGGCACCCCTGAAGAAATTGTGAACACTCTCAATTTTTTGCTTACCTCCGGCATGAGCTTGACCGGGCAGACCTTGCACGTTAATCATGGATGGTTCATGGGAGGGTAGTCATGTCAGCGCAAAAAATTTACTCGGGAAAATACATCGAAATCTCTCACTGTCGAGACTGTGAAATTCCTGGCTATATGATAATTTCGTTTAAACGGACCGTATCTAAACTCGAGGAGCTCAGCTCGGCTGAAGGTACAGAATTGATGAATGGTTTAGCGTTTGCGGAACGGGCCTTACAAAGTGCTTTCTCTCCTGAAAAGATATACATAATGCGTATTTCTGAGCTAAATCCTGAATTGCATTTCCATGTTTTTCCAAGATACGCGTCTGTGACCAAATTATATTTGGTGGAACACAATGAACCTACTATTGATGGTCCCTCTTTTTTCAGCTGGGCTCGGAAGCGGTTTAGCCGTTCAGTGAACGAGCCTAGCCAAGAGATGTTGGATGCTCAGTCAATACTCACGGAAACCCTTGACGCTTACTTTTCACGGCCTTTGTAATCATCCTAAACCGGGGAATTATTGGAGCGATATGAGCTTTGCTACCTCATAAAATACGGGCTGTATTAGGATAATCGTAGAGGTATATTTTTTTTGAAACAGCCATAATTTTTTGCAAAACAGACAGTTATTTTTCTATTCGACTCCTGGTGCCGCACCATATAAGACGAAGCCCTCACAGCAATGTGAGGGCTTTGTTGTTTCTGGGGTTTGGGGCGAGTGTCCACAAACGTCCACGCTTGCTCTGCCCCTTCGATATACCCCTGGTCACAATTCCCGACGACAAACCCCTATTGCCGTGTAACACCCCGCAGTAATAGAAACGCCCGGACGTACCGACGTCGGGGTTTTTGGTATGGGTTTCAGGCCAGCTGCCCGCCGCTCCTACGCAAGTTGACCATCTGCACAGTCACCCCAATAACAAGCGCCAGCGCGATGCCGCCTTGCGCGCCGAGCAGCACGGGCGATTGCAAGTCGGTGACAAAGGGATGCTCATCGGGCACCCGGCGCAATGTCTCGGAGACGGTGGGCACCATCAGGAAGAACGCTGTCAGGCTCAGGAAAAGGGTTTCCAGGTACACCCGCGCACGTCCCAGCCACGCCATGTGCCCTATCCCGTAACCGGCTGCCAGCAAGGCAAGCGTGATGACGCCGATGATGTTGCTGACCGGTTGCTTCGCGACCAGGAAAACGCTGAAGGCACCGATCAGCATAAACGCGAGGTAGAGCCTGCCCGGTGCCGAGCGGGGGACGATGCGGCCGTGGCGAATGAACATGTAGGCGGACAGCGGGATGGCGGGCAGGCTGCCGAGGGTGTGGACCCAGCCAAGGGCGGAGATGCCGAACATTGAGTTGCTCCCAGGTAATTGGATAAATGGCCAACGCTGGAAACGCAGTTCCAGGTTGCACCGGCGCGCTATGATCTGTGGGGTCAGCTTAGTGAAGGCATGGTGAACCGGACATGATGAATCCCCTCGATAACTTGATCATTCATCCAGAAATGCAACTGGAGGGGCTGGCCAAGGGCGACTTGCTTTCCCAGGTGCTGGCGCAGATCCGTCTGACGGGTGATCGCGTTTATTCGTGCGCGCTGGCGCAAGGGCAGCGCCTGGCGCTTGATGAGCAGAGTGCGCACATTTGTGTGCTTAAGCAGGGCCAGTTGCGGGTTGAGGGTGCCGACCCGTCGCCGGCTACGCTGGAACAGGGTGACGTACTATTGCTGGCCCATGATCCCAGCGGCATCGCGATCACAGCAGCCAATGGCCCCGTCACCGTGGTGGTCTGCCAGTTCTGGTTTGATGCGAGCAGCTTCCAGGCGATGCTGTTTGGCCTGCCTCGGCTGATCCATATTCGCCAAACCGAAGCCGCCGCCTGGGCCGAAGGTATCTTGCATTTCATGCTGCTCGAAGCCCATGACACGCAGCCCGGCGGGGCGTTGATGATTTCACGCCTGATTGACCTGGTGGTGATTCGCATCCTGCGCACCTGGGTCCAGCAGGGCACAGCCTCCGGGTGGCTGGGCGGATTGTCGGATGCGCGTATTGCCCGGGCACTGAGGGCTGTCCACGCAACACCTGGCCGGCAGTGGCGCATTGATGCGCTGGCGGAAATTGCCGGCATGTCGCGCTCCAATTTCTGCGAGCGTTTCAGCACCTTGGTAGGACGCTCGCCGTTGCGTTATCAGAATGAGTGGCGGCTGACGCTGGCGAAAAACATGCTCTCCCAAAAACAAGGCCGCATCGGCGAGATCGGCTTTGCGATCGGCTATGAATCCGAGGCCGCGTTCAGTCGTGCTTATAAAGCCTTTTTTGGACGGTCGCCACGAGAGGACAATTCATAGTTTTTCGGCATGCGCCCACGAATATGGCACTTAGCCACTTTTCCATTTGACACCCCCTCCCCGCTCCGCTAAAAACCCTGCCTTGCTTGTGCTTTTTATTGAGACATGGATGTTGTCGACCCCTCCGCTGTTCAAACACCGCCGCTATTGGCTGGCGGCAATCATCGTGCTGTTGGCGATCCTCGACCCTTTCGGCCTGGCGAGTTCCAGCGATAAGTCGTCAGCGCAATGGCTCAACCGCATGTTCGCCAGCCATTACGGCGGCGAGGGGCAACAGCGCGTGGCGGTGGTGCTGATCGACGATGCGTACCTGATGCGCAATGGCACCTCGTGGCCCATGCCGTATGGCGAGCAAAGCAAACTGTTCAAGCGCCTGCTGGCGTACAAGCCCCAGGCTGTCTTTGTGGATTTGCTGTACAGCCATGACCATTCCTTCGGCGACCCGACGCGGGGCAGTCAGTTATTGGCAAATGTGTTCGAGCGTTACCAGCGCCAAGGCATTACGCTGTGGCTGGCCAATACCGGCGTAACCCGGGGCGAGGCTGGCCAGGCCAATACGCTGGCACCGTTTGTCCAAGTGGGCCGCCCCGCCCTGGTCGCGTGGGACGGTGTGGACGATAAATACCCGCTAGCCGTTGAAACCTCCATCGGGCTGATGGAAACACCGGCCATGGCGCTGTATCGCGAGTTCTGCTCGACGCACGCGTGCACATCGCCGCCGGTGGACACACAGGCAGCCTCACACCGGCAACCCATCGCCGTGCAATGGGGCCTGAAGCTGGCGCCGGAGCAGGCGCGTATCGCCGATGTACGTCATTGCGCGCCGGCGCGCCATTTTGTGCTGGATGGGGTGGCGCAGTTTTTTCAAGCGGTGTTCTGGAAACTCGACGACTCGGCTCAAGCACGCTGCCCTTACACGTTGACGCTGTCGGCCAGCGACCTGGAAGTCAGCGACCCACAAAACCAGGCGCTGCTTGCCGAATTGCTGCGCGACCGCCTGGTATTGGTCGGGGCCAATATCACTTCTACGGGGGATCTGGTGGAGTCGCCGGTCCACGGCCAGCTTGCCGGCGTTTATCTGCATGCCATGGCCCTGGACAATCTGATCAATGCGGGCATGGATTACGACCATGAACCCGCCAACCTTCCCGGCCTGCCGTTCAATTGGCTCGACCTGCTGGAGCTCGGCCTACTGGCCTTGATCGCAGCGCTCAAGGCGCTGCACGCACGACGGCTGGCGGGCCAGCGAACGTGGAGTCGTTGGCGGCGCCGAGAAATCCAGTTTTTTTCTTCGCCGTGCCCCTCGTGGTTGTTGGTGATGTCGGTGCTGATTGTGGTGAGCGTGTTGCTGAGCGTTAACCACATCACCCCAGTCAACGTGCTGGGCATTGTGTTGCTGTCATTGGTGTTGTTCAGCGAACGAGTCGAAGCCTTCTTCGACCGGGATCGCTGAGCGTGCCGCTTTGTTGTTTGAATCAAGGAACCCAAGGATGAACAGAAGCCTCATCGTTTTGCTCGCCACCCTCTTCACCCAGGGTGCCTGGGCGGAAATCCACAGCATCAAGGCATTCCTGGCCGACCCGGTAGCGGTGTTGGATGAGCAGGGAAAACAACAGCGGGAGCTGCCGAAAAAAGATGCGCCCACCCAGCCGGTGCCGGTACTGCAGTACAACAAGGCACTGGACTTGGTGCAGGTGGAACTGGCGGGCCAGAAGATCTGGCTGGACACCATGGACCTGCGCATCGAGCCGCCACTGAACGTGGTGGACCTGCCTTGCCAGGGTCTGACCAAAAGCCAGACCAAAGATAGCCGCAATAACTCCACCATCGGTTTTGGTGCGGGTTGCAACCAATAAAAGGAGCATTGCGGTGAAGGGATCTATATTGGCGGCCAGCTTGCTGGCAAGTACGGTACTCAGCGGCTGCGCGACGTTGAAGGGAGCCGACAAAGCGTTCATGAATCTGGTGGGCCCTTCGACCCAATCCCGGGTCCAGGGCCACTACGTGGATAACACCGAAGTGCGCCAGTATTACAAGCTCGACCCGCAACGCCAGAGCCAGCAGCGGTTGAGCTATGACGGACGCGCCGTGCCGGCTGCCGAGGCCCGCCAGCAAAACCTGGTGGATATCCCGATGCTTCAGGCTTATCTGCAGGGCATTGTCACGCGCTTGTCCAAAGGCTGGCCCGGAGAGCTGCCTCCCCTTCAGGTGAAGATCACCGACAGCTATAACTTCGGCCCCTCGGCTGACCCTTACGGCAACGTGTTCGTGCCCTTGGGCATGCTGGACAACGTCGACAGCGAAGACGAAATCGCCGCGATGCTTGGTCACGAAATGAGCCACGTCCTGCTGCACCACCATGACCGTATGGCGGCCTTCCAGCAGCAGAAAGAGATGTTCACCACGGTCGCGTCCACCGTCGCCTTGGCCACGCTGGCGGCCGACACCGGTGTGGACCGCAGCTCCGGTACGATGAAGCTGTTCAGTAAAGACCCGGCCGGTACTCAGAAAACCATCGGTAATACAGTGCTGTACACCGCGCTCGCCAATACCTTTTCCGACCATGTGTGGAGCACCGCCTGGGGCCGAACCCAGGAAGACCAGGCGGACCTGCTCGGCACCGACTTGATGATCCGCGCCGGTTATGCGCCCCGCGCCGCCAGCCATAGCCTGGAGCGCCTCAACGACTTCCAGGGCAAGCAAAAACCCTTGCTCACAGGTTTCCTCACCGCACGCAAAAACGCCATGCAGGATTCGCTGCAGCAGTTCAACCTGAACCGCTTTACCCAGGAGCTTGACGTGCTGGTCAAGGACGGCCTGACCACCAGCATCACCGCGACCGCCCAGTACTTCAACCGCTCCCATATGTCGACGACCGACCGCGACACCGAGCTGCGTCAATACCTGCAACGTGAATACCGCCAGGAGCGTCGCGCGCGCATCAACACCCAAAACTGGGCGAAGATGAAAAGCACACCGCAAGTGGCGAAAGCCCTGCAAGGTTACAAGGATGCCTACTTCGCCAACGACGCCTTGGAAAAAAACAAAGTGCCCGATGCCGATGGGTTTATCCGCAAAGCCTTGGCTTCGCCGGTCAAGGATCAGCCAGGTATCCGTCGTACGGCGTATACCGTGCGCTTGGCCCAGGGCCGCAGCAGCGACGCGCTGAAAGAACTGCAAGCGATCAAGGACTGGAGCCTCGCGGGCCCTTCGACCTATGACCTGATGATCAGCTACCACCTCAAGCGCGGTGACGGGCAGTCGGCGCTGGTGATGATCGATCAAGCGGAACGCCACCTTGGCTCCGAGGAACTGTTCATCACAGAGAAGCTGTTGGCCAACCAGCAAATAAAGAACGCGCAGCAGGTGCAAACTGTCCTGCGCAAATGCGAGCAATATCCTGCACGCAAGGAAAACTGCAAGAAGCTGGCGCCGGTCAAAGCCTGAGGCAAGGGGCCCCTGGCCCGCAAGATTCTGCACAGCCGCGAGACCAACGCGCAGGCATAAAAAAACCCCGAACCAGTCGGGGTTTTTTATCGCCTTGGAATCAGGCGCGACGCCGGATCATTTAGAAAACGTTGATCGGGTAGTCGGCGAACAGACGGATTTCGTTACCGCCTACGTTGTACTTGTCGGCGTTGCTGGAAACGCGCAACCAGGACGCACGCGCACGCAGGCTCAGGTCCTTGGCCGGGCCGCTCTGCACGACGTATTTGAACTGGTTGAAGATTTCGCGCTCGGTGCCATTGCCGCGGTTGGAACCGTCGTCAATGTTGGTGCCGCGCACGTACGCCACGTTGTAGGTCAGGCCAGGCACGCCGAAGGTGCTGAAGTCCAGGCCGTAGCCTGCCTGCCAGGAACGCTCGTCCTTGCCGTTGAAGTCGGACCAGTACGAGTTGGCCAGCAGGATGGTGTTGCCGCCGTCGCCGATGCTGCCAGCGTTGCGGTAGCCGCCGTACAGGTAGCCGGTGTCGCCGGTGCTGCGCTGGTGAGCGACGGTGAAGCTGTGCGGGCCGACGGCCCAAGTGGCGCCCAGGCTCCAGATCTTGTTGTCGCGAGCATCTTCGTCACCTTGGTTTTCCAGGGCGAAGCTCTTGTCCAGCTTGGTCTTGTAGCCGTTGAAGTCAAAGGTCAGCGACTGTTTCTCTGGCAGGGCCAGCACGTAGTTGACGTTGACGTATTGCTTCTTCAGCACATCCTGCATGTCGGAGGCATACAGCGCGGCCGACAGGCTTTCGGTGAATTTGTAGCTACCGCCGATGTAGTCGATGCTTTTCAGGCGACCGCTGTCGGTGCCTTCCATGCTCTTGCGCGCTTCTTTGGTGAAGTGACCCGCGTCCAGTTGCAGACCGGCGATCTCTTTGGAGACGATCGACGTACCGGTGTAGGTTTCCGACAACAGACGGGAGTTGTCGTACTGCAGCACCGGCACGGCCGGGAACTGGTCACCGTACTTGAGCACGGTGTTGGAAACGCGGAACTTCACGGCAGCGCCGCCCTTGGCCAGGTCGTCTGCTGGCGAGCCCGGGTTGTTGGAGCCATCAGGGTTGGTGGTGCCATTGCCGCGCTTGAAGAAGTCGATACCGCCCGCGCCGGAGCGACCTTTGCCACCGTCCAGACGGATAGCGTATTGGCCGATCACGTCCACACCGACACCGACGGTGCCCTGGGTGAAACCGGACTCGAACTTGCCGATGAAACCTTGGCCCCATTCGGCTTTGTCTTGCTGGCCGTTCTTGTAGTCACGGCTGATGTAGGCGTTACGTGCTGCGATGTTCAGGTGGCTGTCTTCAACGAAACCCTTGGATTGCTCCTGGTCGTTTGCCATTGCTGCCGATGCGCTCAAAATCCCCAGAGCGATCAGACTCATCCGTTGCTTCAACATTTCTTATATTCCTTATTACTGGTTGAGTACGCGCTATGACACCAGGCTCCGTATTGCTTTTCTGATGTCGACTTTCTCCGAAAAAAAGAAGGCCCGCGGGACGACTTAACATGCCGCGGGCCTTTTTTATTGGATGAGTCATGGCGGTTCGCCACAGGCGTTGGGCGCAATCCTAGTCGTGCGTTGAACTATGTGTCAATTTCGCGAATCGTCTGTATTTAGGCGAAATAATTCTAAGCAAAGGCTTACAGACCTCCTCAAAACGACCAAAAACCCTCTTCCACGACAGAAAAAACATATTTAGTAACATATTTCAAAGTCGATACATTTGGTAATTGATAACGCGCGCAAATGCAAAGCATTACCATTAACGTGCCGTTTTCCTCCCAAACACTTTGGATACATTCACCCATGCCTGCCCCTCGCCTGACGCCCATTACCCTTGGGCTCTCTATTCTGTTGTCTGCCGGTTTTGCCTGTGCGGCCACGACCTTGCCCGAAACCTCGATCAGCGCCGAAGCTGACGAGGACGACCCGCGTGTCAAGGAGACCAGTACCGCCACCCGCACCGCCACCCCCGTGCGTTATGTGCCCCAGGCCATCGACTCGGTGAAGACCGAAACCCTGCGTTCCTACGGCACCAATGACCTGGGCCAGGCGTTGAGCGGTATTCCCAACGTCAGCAGCGGTGCCGATACGCGTTTCGACAGTTTGCGCATACGCGGTTTTGACGCGAGCAACGACTTCTACCTGGATGGCATCCGCGACGACAGCCAGTACGTGCGCGACCTGCATAACATCGAGCGCATTGAAGTGCTCAAGGGGCCGGCGGCGGTACTGTACGGGCGAGGCGGCCAGGGAGGGATCGTCAACCGTGTCAGCAAACTGCCAATCGCCGGGCATAAGTCGAGCATCGAGGCCCAGGGCGGCAGCAACGACCTGCGCAGCCTGTATGCCGACCTCAGCACTGACCCCACCGAAGACATCAGCCTGCGCCTGAACATGGGCAACCAGGACAACAACAGTTTTCGCGACGGCGTCAGTGGCAATCGCCAGCTGTTTGCACCGTCGATGAGCTGGCAGCTGACACCGGACCTGAACTGGCTGGTGCAATACGAATACAGCCGCTACAACCGCACGCCAGACCGTGGCATTCCCGGGGTCAACGGGCGCCCGGCGGATGTGAGCCGTAGCACGACCTACTTTGACAGCCGCGATTACATCGACGATAAAACCCAGTCGCTGCGCTCCAGACTCGCCTATGAACTCAACGATAACTGGCAATTACGCCAGACCCTCGGCGTGTTCAAGCTCGACAGCGATTTCGACAACACCTATCAAACCGGCTACACCCCGGCGACCAATCGCGTCACCCGCCAGCGCTGGCAGCAGGACCTGACCACCCTGAATATCTTCAACAACGTCGAGCTGGAAGGCGGCTTCAGCACCTTTGGCCTGGAACACCGCCTGCTGACCGGCCTGGAGCTGGGTAGCCAGCGCCGCGACCCGAAGCTGTACACCGCGACGGCGGTCAACCGTGGCGGCCAGGCCGTGCCGAGCCTGGACCTCAACCAGCCGAATCGCCACTTGAGCCACAACGGGCGGATGAGCGTATCGAGCAACAACCACACCGAAGTCGACAGCCGCGCCGTGTATGTACAAGACCAACTGCGCCTGAACGATCAGTGGCAAGTGCTGGCGGGCCTGCGCTACGACTACTTCGAAGTGGACACTAAAAACAAACTGCTCAACACCCGGCAGGCCGTCGAGAGCCGCAGCACCAGCCCGCGCTTCGGCCTGGTGTGGACGCCGCTGGAGCATCACTCGTTCTACGCCTCGTGGAGCAAAACCTTCTCCCCGGCAGGCGGCGGCCTGATCGGCATCACCCCGAATGCCGCCGGCAGCGTCAACGACCTGAGCCCCGAACTGACCAAACAGAAAGAAATCGGGATCAAGAGCGACTGGCTCGACGACCGCCTCAGCACCACCTTTGCCGTGTATGAACTGGAACTCTACAACCGCCGCACCAGCGACCCGCTGGACCGCACCATCACCCTGCTCAGCGGCTTGCAGCGCTCGCGCGGCATTGAGCTGACGGCCACCGGAAAAATCGTCGACGACTGGTATGTGCGCGGCGGCATCGGCCTGCAGGACGCCAAGGTCGAGAAGGACAACAATGGTTTTGAAGGCAAGCGCATCAGCGATGTCGCCAAGCGCAATGCCAGCCTGTTCCTGACCTGGAAACCGGAAATGGGTTGGTACGCGGAAACCGGCCTGACGCTGGTCGGCGACCGTTATGCCGACAGCCTCAACACCGTGGTGTTGCCGGGTTATGGCCGCTGGGACGCCTTGGCCGGGTTCCGTCACAAGGAGTGGGACGTAAGGGCGGCGTTGAACAACATTGCTGACAAGACCTACTACGCGTCAGCGACCAGTGTGGCGCAGATTCAGCCGGGTGAACCGCGCAGCCTGGTGGTGACGGGGACCTACAGTTTCTGAAGCCCATCACCCTCTAAATGTGGGAGCTGGCTTGCCAGCTCCCACAACTTAGTCAGCGTTGCATCAAGTCACACAGTGCATTCAGCTCAGCCTCACTGAGCAAACCCACCGGATACCGTGCACTCATCACGCTACGCAAGTCGGGTTGTTGCCTGATCTGTCGCGAGCCGTTTTCCTTCAACCAGAGCGCCAGTGCATGGATCGCATCACCATTGACCCGCAAGGGGTGGAAGGTGCGCGTGTACAACGGGTTGATATCGACATTCATTTCCGCGCTCTCCTACTGCGTGAGCGGCTAACTTACTCAAGGTTTGTGACAGAACTGCGCAGTCATCACCCTGGGCCACTGTGGCAACACCGATACAAGAGCTATGCCAATCTCTCGGGTTTAATGGCCTGCGGACACAAAAAAGCCCGCGACCTTGATGGGCCGCGGGCTTGTCAAAAACGCCATAACCGGTGAGCGCCCGGTTATCGCTGCTCAGCTGTTACAACTGCACTCAATTTTTGTGCGGAGCCGGTTGCTGCTGGGTCAGGCAGTGGATATTACCGCCGCCCAGTAACAGTTCACGGCCCGGCACCATCACCACTTCGTGCTGTGGGAACAGGTCCTGCAGGATTTTCTTGGCCTCGCTATCCAGCGGGTCGTCGAAGCTTGGCGCGATGATGCCACCGTTGACGATCAGGAAGTTCACGTAGGAACCGGCCAGACGCACGCTCGGGTTGCGCTCCTGGGAGCCGTCCACCGGGTCGACGCCCGCGCATTCTTCTTCGGTGGCGTACAGCGGCCCCGGAATCGGCATTTTGTGCACTGTGAACGCGCGGCCCTGGGCGTCGGTGCTGCTTTGCAGGACGTCCATGGCGGCATGGCAGCGCGCGTAGTTCGGGTCTTGCTCGTCGTCGGTCCAGGCCAGCAACACCTCGCCTGGGCGCACGTAGCAGCAGAAATTATCCACATGCCCGTCGGTTTCGTCGTTGAACAGGCCGTCCGGCAACCAGATGATCTTATCCACAGCCAGGTTGGCACTGAGCACCGCTTCGATCTCGGCGCGGTCCAGGTACGGGTTGCGATTGCGGTTGAGCAGGCACTCTTCGGTGGTGATCAGCGTGCCTTCGCCGTCGACATGGATCGAGCCGCCTTCCAGCACAAAGCCTTCGGTGCGGTAGCGTGGCGCACGTTCGATTTCGAGGATCTTGCCGCCTACCTGCGAGTCACGGTTCCACGGCGCGTACAGGCCGCCGTCAAAACCGCCCCAGGCGTTGAAGTCCCAGTTCACACCGCGCACTTCTCCGGTGTTGTTGATCACGAAGGTCGGCCCGGTGTCGCGTACCCAGGCGTCATCGCTGGACATCTCGACCACGCGAATATTCGGCACATCGAGACGGGCGCGGGCGTTTTCGTACTGGCCGGCGGATACGGCCACAGTCACCGGCTCAAAACGCGCAATGGCCTTGGCCACCGCCACGTGAGCGGCCTGCGCGGGCTTGCCGCCCAGGCGCCAGTTGTCCGGGCGCTCAGGCCAGATCATCCAGGTTTGGGTTTGGGGCGCCCATTCGGCGGGCATATGGAAGCCATCGGCGCGAGGGGTGCTGTGCAGGGTGGTCATGGCGGTATGGGCTCCGAATGGGGTAAAGGTGGACTTTATAGCGGATAAAAATCGGCTTTAAAAGGAATTAACGATCATAGCCGACAAATATGACAACAAATAGCCGATAACAATCGACTATCTACAGGTGTTCATCCAGCACCTTCGACAGCATGTCGACAAAGAAATCCACACTGCGTTTAGAAGTGACCATCGGCGGTTTAATTTTGAGGATGTTCAAATAATCGCCGGTAGGTTGCATGAAAATGCCCAGCTCGCGCAGGCGATCACACAGCAGCATGGTTTCTTCGGTCGCCGGTTCCAGGGTGTGCCGGTCGCGTACCAGCTCCAGGCCCAGATAGAAGCCGGAGCCGTGCACCGCGCCAACCAAGGGGTGGCGGTCGATCAGCTCTTCCAAACGCGCCTTGAAATGCCCGCCCACCACCAGGGCGTTTTCCCACAGCTTCTCTTCCTCCATCACGTCCAGCACTGCCATGCCGATCCGGCAACTGACCGGGCTGCCACCCGACGACGAGAAAAAGTAGCCCTCGGCCTCCAGCGTCTCGGCAATTTCGCGACGGGTGATCACCGCACCCAGCGGCTGGCCGTTGCCCATGCCTTTGGCCATGGTGATGATGTCGGGCACCACGCCCTGCTCCTCAAAGCCCCAGAAAAAATGCCCCATGCGGCCATAACCGACCTGCACCTCATCGGCGATACACACCCCGCCCCTGGCGCGCACCCGCGCATACACCTGCTGCAAATAGCCCGGCGGCAGCGAGATGCCGCCGGCATTGCCGTACACCGGCTCGCAGATAAAACCCGCCAGTTGGCGTTGGCTCGCGGCAATTTTCGCCAGATTGTGTTCCACGCTTCGTACATAATCCGGCGCGCTGTCCTGCCCACGGAACTCTCCGCGATAGGTATTCGGTGCGGTCACCGGGTGCACCCAGTCCGGGCGGCTGCTCAACGCCTGGGGGTTATCGGCAATCGAGGTCGACACCGCATCCGCCGCCACCGACCAGCCGTGGTAGGCCTCCAATACGCTGAGCATGTCGCGCCCGCCGCTGTAGGCCCAGGCCAGGCGGATCGCCAGGTCATTGGCTTCGGTGCCGCTGTTGACCAGGAACACCCGATCCATACCCTCTGGCGCCAACGCCAGCAAACGCTCGGAAAACTCGGCAATCGCTGCGTAGTGAAAGCGCGAATTGGTGTTGAGCAACGACCACTGGCGCGCCGCCACCGCCGCCATGCGCGGGTGGCCATGGCCCAGTACCGCGACGTTATTGAGCATGTCGAGGTAGGAGCGGCCCTGCATATCGATGAGGTGGTTGCGCCAGCCGCGCTCGATACGCGGCGGGTCGACGTAATAGTGTTTCTGCGAGCGCGCGAAGCTGGCGTCGCGGCGCGCCAGCAGGGCCTCGGGGTCCAGCTCAGGCTCGGCGTCACAGGCCAGCCC
>NZ_JBAWDE010000136.1:0-9027 GCF_049590575.1 Pseudomonas sp. | reverse complement strand
CCGAGCACGTCGCCGACGCAATCATCCGCGCGGCCGAGGCCACCGAGATGCCGGCGGGCGTGTTCAATATGATCTTCGGCGGCGGCGTCGGCGAAGCGCTGGTCAAGCACCCGGCGATCCAGGCGGTCGGCTTTACCGGCTCGCTCAAGGGCGGTCGCGCCTTGTGCGACATGGCCGCGGCACGCCCGCAGCCGATCCCGGTGTTCGCCGAGATGTCGAGCATCAACCCGGTCATCGTGTTGCCCCAGGCCTTGCAGGCGCGCGCGGAAAGCGTGGCCCGCGACCTGACCGCCTCGGTGGTGCAGGGCTGTGGCCAGTTCTGCACCAACCCCGGCCTGGTGATCGGCATCGCGTCGCCGGAGTTCAGTGCGTTCACCCAGCAGGTGGCGCGCCTGATCGGCGATCAACCGGCGCAAACGATGCTGAATGCCGGCACCCTGAGCAGCTATGGCAAGGGCCTGCAAAAACTCCTCGCGCACCCTGGCATTCAACACCTGGCCGGCAGCGCCCAGGCGGGCAACCAGGCCCAGCCGCAGCTGTTCAAGGCCGACGTGCGCCTGTTGATCGACGGCGATGAAGTGCTGCAGGAAGAAGTGTTCGGCCCGACCACGGTGTTTGTCGAAGTCGCCGACCAGGCGCAACTCAGCGCCGCCTTGCACGGCCTGCACGGCCAACTCACGGCGACGATCATCGGCGAGCCAACAGATTTCGAACAGTTCGCCGAACTCACGCCGCTGCTGGAACAGAAGGTCGGGCGCATCCTGCTCAACGGTTACCCGACCGGCGTGGAAGTCTGCGATTCGATGGTGCACGGCGGCCCTTATCCGGCCACTTCCGACGCGCGTGGCACCTCGGTCGGCACCCTGGCCATCGACCGGTTCCTGCGCCCCGTGTGCTTCCAGAACTACCCAGACAGCCTGCTGCCCGATGCGTTGAAAAACGCCAACCCGTTGCGCATCCAGCGCCTGGTGGATGGTGCGCCATCCCGTGACGCGCTGTAAAAAAGGAGGTTCCATGTCGTTGAGCGCAATGACTGCACACCGTGCACAGTTGGGTGAAGCGCCGTTCTGGGACGCGCCGAGCCAGGCGCTGTACTGGGTCAATATCGCCGGCAAACAGGCATTGCGTCTGATGGGCGGGCAGCTGCAGGTCTGGCAGCTGCCCGAGCATGTCTCGGCATTTATCCCCTGTGAAAGCGGCGACGCGCTGGTGACCTTGAGCAGCGGCGTCTACCGCCTCGACCTCGCCACCGAAGCCCTGAGCCTGCTGTGCGTGGCCGACCCGCAAGCGGGCAACCGTGGCAATGAAGCGCGCTGCGATGCTCAGGGCCGGCTGTGGCTGGGCACCATGCAGAACAATATCGGCGAGCACGGTGAAGACCTGCCGATCACCCGGCGCTCCGGTGGCCTGTTTCGCATCGATGCGGACGGGCAGGTCACGCCGTTGCTGCAGGGCCTGGGCATTCCCAACACCTTGCTCTGGAGCGACGACGGCGCTCACGTGCATTTTGGCGACAGCCTCGACGGCACGCTGTACCGCCATTCGATCCAGGCCGACGGTCAGCTCGACCCGGCGCAAGTGTGGTTCGGCCCGCACGCGCGCGGCGGGCCGGACGGCTCGGCGATGGACGTCGGGGGCTATGTCTGGAACGCGCGCTGGGATGGCAGTTGCCTGCTGCGCCTGACGCCGCACGGTGAGGTCGACCGCATCATTGAACTGCCCGTGAGCCGCCCGACCAGCTGCGTATTCGGTGGCCCCAACCTCACCACGCTGTACATCACCAGTGCAGCGAGCCCATTGGATCACCCCCTCGACGGCGCGGTACTGGCCATTGAGGTCGACGTGCCAGGCAAGCCTTGTCACCGCTTTGCCGGTTAAACCCAAGACTGAAGTAACAACAAAATAACAACAAGGAGTCACCCGTATGAATCGTCGTCGTGGTTTGCGTTCCCTGTGCTGCGCCGCTGTGGCGGTCTCGGCGCTGAGCTTGAGCGGGCTGTTGCTGGCCGCTGAAGAAGTGAAGATCGGTTTCCTGGTCAAGCAGGCTGAGGAGCCGTGGTTCCAGACCGAATGGGCCTTCGCCGAAAAGGCCGGCAAGGAGCACGGTTTTACCGTGATCAAGATTGCCGTGCCGGATGGCGAAAAAACCCTCTCGGCCATTGACAGCCTGGCCGCCAACGGTGCCAAGGGCTTTGTGATCTGCCCGCCGGACGTGTCGCTGGGCCCAGCCATCGTCGCCAAGGCCAAGGCCAACGGCCTGAAAGTGATTGCCGTGGACGACCGTTTTGTCGACGCCAAAGGTAACTTCATGGAAGACGTGCCGTACCTCGGCATGGCCGCGTTTGAAGTCGGCCAGAAGCAGGGCGCCGCCATGGCTGCCGAAGCGAAAAAGCGCGGCTGGGACTGGAAAGAAACGTATGCGGTGATCAACACCTTCAACGAACTCGACACCGGCAAGAAACGCACCGACGGTTCGGTCAAGTCCCTTGAAGACGCGGGTTTCCCCAAGGATCACATCCTGTTCACAGCAGCTAAAACCCTCGACGTTCCAGGCAGCATGGACGCCACCAACTCGGCCCTGGTCAAGCTGCCCAGCGGCGCGAAAAACCTGATCATCGGCGGCATGAACGACAACACTGTGCTCGGCGGCGTGCGCGCCACCGAAAGCGCCGGCTTTAAAGCGGCCAATGTGATCGGCATCGGCATCAATGGCACCGACGCCATCGGCGAGCTGAAAAAACCCAACAGCGGCTTCTTCGGTTCGATGCTGCCCAGCCCGCATATCGAGGGCTACAACACTGCGCTGATGATGTACGAGTGGGTCACCAAAGGCACCGAGCCGCCGAAGTACACGGCCATGGACGAAGTGACCCTGATCACCCGCGATAACTTCAAGGAAGAACTGACCAAAATCGGGCTGTGGCAATGACCGCTGCCGCCTTGCGTTTTGACGGTATCGGCAAAACCTTTCCCGGGGTCAAGGCGCTGGATGGCATCAGCTTCAGCGCCCAGCCGGGGCAGGTGCACGCCTTGATGGGCGAGAACGGCGCGGGCAAGTCGACGCTGCTGAAGATCCTTGGCGGCGCCTACATTCCCAGTACCGGCACGGTGCAGATCGGCGAGCAGACCATGGACTTCAAGTCCGCCGCCGACAGCATCGCCAGCGGCGTGGCGGTGATCCACCAGGAGCTGCACCTGGTGCCGGAAATGAGCGTGGCGGAGAACCTGTTCCTCGGGCATTTGCCGACGCGCTTTGGCGTGGTCAATCGCAGCCTGTTGCGCAAGCAGGCGCTGGCGTGTCTCAAGGGCCTGGCCGATGAAATCGACCCGGACCAGAAACTTGGGCGCCTGTCCCTCGGGCAGCGCCAGTTGGTGGAAATCGCCAAGGCGCTGTCGCGCGGCGCGCACGTGATTGCCTTCGACGAACCGACCAGCAGCTTGTCGGCGCGGGAAATCGACCGGTTGATGGCGATCATCAAGCGCCTGCGCGACGAGGGCAAAGTGGTGCTCTACGTGTCCCATCGCATGGAAGAGGTGTTCCGCATCTGCGATGCCGTCACCGTATTCAAGGACGGTCGCTACGTGCGCACCTTTGACGACATGGCCGCGCTGACCCACGACCAACTGGTGACCTGCATGGTCGGCCGCGACATTCAGGACATCTACGACTATCGCCCGCGCGAGCAGGGCGAGGTGGCGCTCAAGGTCGACGGTTTGCTCGGCCCGGGCTTGCGTGAGCCGGTGAGTTTTCAGGTGCACAAGGGCGAGATTCTTGGCCTGTTCGGGCTGGTTGGGGCCGGGCGTACCGAGCTGTTTCGCCTGCTCAGCGGCCTGGAGCGTGCCACTGCCGGCAGCCTGGAACTCTGCGGGCACGCCCTGCAATTGCGTTCACCGCGCGATGCCATCGCCGCTGGCGTGCTGCTGTGCCCGGAGGACCGCAAGAAAGAGGGGATCATTCCGCTGTCCAGTGTCGCCGAGAACATCAACATCAGTGCGCGTGGCGCGCATTCGGGGTTCGGTTGGCTGCTGCGCGAGGGCTGGGAAAAGCGTAATGCCGAGCAGCAGATCCAGGCCATGAAAGTCAAAACCCCGAACGCGGCGCAGAAAATCATGTACCTGTCCGGCGGCAATCAGCAGAAGGCGATTCTCGGTCGTTGGCTGTCGATGCCGATGAAAGTCCTGCTGCTGGACGAGCCGACGCGGGGCATCGATATCGGCGCCAAGGCCGAGATTTACCAGATCATCCATAACCTGGCCGCCAGCGGCATTGCGGTGATCGTGGTGTCCAGCGACCTGATGGAAGTGATGGGTATTTCCGACCGCATCCTGGTGTTGTGCGAAGGCGCGCTGCGCGGCGAACAAACCCGCGCCCACGCCACTGAATCCAACCTGCTGCAGCTGGCCTTGCCGCGCGGCCCGGCAAACTGAGAGACGACTATGACCACCCAACACAACGCGTTGCCGACCGCACGCAAACCCCTGGACCTGCGCGCGCTGCTGGATAACTGGGCGATGCTGCTGGCAGCGATCAGCATCTTTTTGCTGTGCGCCTTGCTGATCGACAACTTCCTTTCGCCGCTGAACATGCGCGGCCTCGGCCTGGCGATTTCCACCGTGGGCATTGCCGCGTGCACCATGCTGTTTTGCCTGGCCTCAGGGCACTTCGACTTGTCGGTGGGCTCGGTCATTGCTTGCGCCGGCGTGGTCGCGGCGATTGTGATGCGCGACACCGACAGCGTCATGCTGGGCATCGGCGCGGCCTTGCTGATGGGGCTGATCGTGGGGCTGATCAACGGCATCGTGATCGCCAAACTACGCGTCAACGCGCTGATCACCACCTTGGCGACCATGCAGATCGTACGTGGCCTGGCGTATATCTTCGCCAACGGCAAAGCGGTCGGCGTGTCCCAGGAGCAGTTCTTTATCTTTGGCAATGGCCAGCTGCTGGGCGTGCCGGTGCCGATCCTGATCACCATCGTGTGCTTTGTGTTCTTCGGCTGGCTGCTCAATTACACCACCTACGGGCGCAACACCATGGCCATCGGCGGCAACCCGGAAGCGGCGCTGCTGGCAGGGGTGAATGTCGACCGCACCAAGATCCTGATCTTCGCCGTGCATGGCGTGATCGGCGCCCTGGCCGGGGTAATCCTGGCGTCGCGCATGACCTCGGGCCAGCCGATGATCGGCCAGGGTTTTGAACTGACGGTGATCTCCGCCTGCGTCCTGGGTGGGGTATCCCTGAGCGGCGGGGTAGGGATGATTCGCCACGTGATCGCCGGGGTGTTGATTCTGGCGATCATCGAGAACGCGATGAACCTGAAGAACATCGACACCTTCTACCAGTACGTGATCCGTGGCTCGATCCTGTTGCTGGCGGTGGTCATTGACCGCATGAAACAACGCTAGAAAGGGCAACACAAAAAACGGTGGGAGGGGGGCTTGCCCCCTCCCACCGTTTTAATCGGCAGAGAATTTGAAAATGGTGTTCTGGGTATAGGTCTGCCCCGGGTTCAAGCGGGTCGAGGCAAACGTCGGCTGGTTAGGCGCGTCAGGAAAGTGTTGGGTCTCCAGGGTAAACCCGCTCCAGTGCTGATAAGCCTTGCCACCCTTGCCCTTCATCGAGCCATCGAGGAAGTTGCTGGTGTAGAACTGCACGCCAGGCTCGGTGGTGTAGAGCTGCAAGCGTCGGCCCGATGCCGGATCCTTGACGTCGGCAGCCAGCTGTTTGATATCGCCTTTAGTGTCCAGCGCCCAGTTGAAATCGAACCCGCCCTGTTTGGGTTCGGCGTACTTGAGCTGCGGATGATCTTCCTTGATGTGCTGGCCGATCGGCGTAGGTTTCAGGAAGTCCATCGGCGTGTCTTTCACCGGCGCCAGCTCACCGGTGGGGATCAAGGTGGCATTCACCGGTGTGTAATGGCTGGCGTGCAAGGTGGCGACATGCTTGAGGATGTCGCCGTTACCCGCGCCGGCGAGGTTGAAGTAGCTGTGGTTGGTGAGGTTAAGCACTGTCGGTTTGTCAGTGGTGGCCTTGTAGTCGATGTGCAGCTCGTTGTTGTCGTTGAGGCTGTAGGTGACTTCGGTTTTCAGGGTGCCGGGGAAGCCCATTTCGCCGTCCTTGGACAGGTAGGTGAGGGTCACGCCCACCGAGTCCTTGCCCTTGGTCTGCGCGGCTTTCCACACCTGCTTATCGAAGCCCTGGGCGCCGCCATGCAGCGAGTTGGGGCCATCGTTGAGCGGTACCTGATAGCGCTTGCCATCGAGCTCGAAGGCGCCGCCGGCCAGGCGATTGCCGAAGCGTCCGATGGTCGCGCCGAAAAACGCCGTGCCGGCCTGATAGCCCTGCACGTCGTCGAAGCCGAGCACCACGTCTTCGACCTTGCCGTGTTTGTCCGGCACCTTGAGCGACTGCAACACACCGCCGTAGGTGATCACCGTGGCTTGCATGCCATGGCTGTTACGCAGGATGTACTGTTCGACGGCGGTGCCGTCATTGGTTTTACCGAAAGGTTTGTGTTCGCTGGTGAGCCCGGCAGCCTGGGCGCCACCGCTGGCAATCAACATAGACATGGCAAGGCCCGAGAGCAGGTAACGAGGGTGCTTCATGGTCGAACTTCCTTTTGTTGTTTTCAGTGGAATAGTTCTACTAATGTGCGATATTTTGTCGACAAGACAGCAGATTTATAGCCTTTTACCGCGTATTTGCAAAATAAAATAAGACTATTTAGCGAGGCATGGCTTTTATGAGCACTCAACACGCGCTGTATCCCGACCTTGAAGGCAAGACCGTAATGATTTCCGGAGGGGCTTCGGGGATCGGCGAATTCATGGTTCGCGCCTTTGCGGCGCAGGGCGCCAAGGTCGGCTTTGTCGACCGCGCCCAAAGCCAGGGCGAACGCCTGGCGGCGCTGTTGAGTTCCCAGGGGCATATCGTTGAGTTCGGCCATTGCGACATCACCGACGAGATTGCCTACAAGGCAGCGATTGCACGTTTCGAACACTCCCTGGGGCCGATCACCGTGCTGGTGAACAACGCCGCCAATGACGTGCGGCACACCCTGGAGGAAGTCGATTCGGAGACTTTCGACAAGCTGATCTCGGTCAACCTCAAACACGCGTTTTTCGCGGCCAAGGCCGTGGTGCCAATGATGAAAAACGCGGGTGGCGGGTCGATCATCAACCTGGGGTCGGTCGGCTGGATGATGGCGTCGGCCGGCTACCCCGTGTACGCCGCCAGCAAGGCCGCCGCCCATGGCATGACCCGCGCACTGGCACGCGAGTTGGGGCCCAGCCACATCCGGGTCAACACCCTGGTGCCGGGCTGGGTCATGACCGAGAAACAGCTGGCGATGTGGGTGGATGACGCGGCCAAGGAGCTGATCGCCCGCAGCCAGTGCCTGCCCGGCAGTGTGCTGCCAGAACATATCGCTAATATGGCGTTGTTTCTTGCGTCGGACGCGTCAGCGATGTGTTCGGCGCAGAACTTCATCGTCGACGGGGGCTGGGTTTAGTAACACCGCAAGCCCAATGTAGGAGGGTGCAAGCCCCTCCTACATTGGCCGCGGTGTTTATTCGAGGGGGTAGCGCTTGAACGCCGGATGCTGCTCCAGGCGTTCGGCGTGGCGTTTGAGGTTGGGGAATGCCTCAGCCTTGACCACCGACGCCACGGTGAACTGGCTGAACGACCAGGCAACCGCCGCAGTAAGCGACGCCTGGGTCAGTGCTTGGGTGTCGCCCAGCTGTTTTTCCAGCAACCCATAGGCCGCCAGCAACTGCCCGCTGACGCGCTCGAGCCAGGGCGCATGCAGCTTCTCGGCCGGCCGCAGGTTGTGCTCGTAGACGATCTGCACACTTTTCTCGCAGGCCGCCAGCGCCAGCCCGAGCACCTGCATATCTTGCGCAAGTGCCGCCGGTTGCTGCGGCAGCAGCTTCTTGTCGGCCGGCGCCAGGGTTTCGAGGTACGCCAGGATCAGGCTGGAATCCATCAACACGGTGCCATCGTCCAGCACCAGCGTGGGTGCCTTGACCACCGGGTTGATCTGCGCAAATTCATCGAACGTGCGAAACACCGAGAGCGCTTCATGCTCAAAGTCCACCCCGTACAGATCCAGGGAAATGGCCACACGGCGCACGTAGGGCGAGTCCAGCATACCGATCAACTTCATAAAGCCTCCATTGCTCTCAGGGGGTTGGCTGCAGAGATTAAGGGCACCCAGTGGCCAAGCGCAATTGCCGATACGCCTCCACCAGTTGTTCCAGGCTGAATGCCAGGTTGCGCCCGCTCGGGTTGGGCAGCACCCATACCGCCGCATCGCTCAGCCGCTGCGGCTGCAAGCCCCAGGCAATCCCGCGCTGGCCGGATAACGCGCTGTAGCCGGCCTTGCCGAGGAACGCCACGTGGCGCGGGGCACGCCGGCGGATTTTCTGCTCAAAGGCGGCTGCCGCAGCGGTGAATTCATGCCGCGCCAATTCGCCCGCGCTGGCCGTGGGGCGCTCGACCACGGTGGTCAGGCCGCAGCGGTAGTGCAACAGCGTGCGACCGTCTTCGGGGCGGAGTTCATGGGGCGTGAAACCGGCCAGGTGCAAGGTGCGCCAGAAGCGGTTGCTGCGGTTGGCGAAGTGCAGGCCGAGGGCAGCGGAACCCTTGCCGGGGTTGATGCCGCAGAACACCACGCTCAGGCCGTCGGCGAGGATGTCCTCCAGCCCGGCGTTCATGTCGGGCTCCTGAAACCTTGGCGGCTGGCCCCCGGCGGTTGCCCGGTTATGCGTTTGTAGGCGCGGCTGAAGGCGGCCTGGGAGGTGTAGCCGAGGCGGTACGCCACTGCTTCGATGGGCAGCCGCTCCAGGGTCAGCCACTGGCTGGCGAGGCGCATGCGCAACTCGGTCACGTAACGCAGCGGTGGTACCCCGAGGGTCGCCTGGAAACGATCCGCGAACACCGAGCGTGAGGTATGACAGTGCGCCGCCAGTTCGGCCACGCTCCAGTCGCGCCCCGGTTGCTGGTGCAGGGCGAGCAGGGCGCCGGCC
>NZ_JBAWDE010000135.1:0-6762 GCF_049590575.1 Pseudomonas sp. | reverse complement strand
GCGCCTGCAGTCGCTGCAGCACCGCCGGCACCTGCGGAGGGAGCCATTTGGCTGGTTTGGTGAGTCGGTGCCGAGCCCATGCTTTTGCCGCCACCGAAGCGCTTGGCGTTGGCGTCGATGCTCATCGTCAAACCGATGCACAACGCCATGGCGATGCTAAGAAAACGTTTCATAAAGGGAATTCCCATTTGTGGATTGCACGCGCGCCATGTTGCACAGGTGTAGTGACAGTGGCTAGCGGCAGAGTGTTTCGGGCTTTTGCGTAAGACCAATTCCGAAGGGTCTGTAGGACTAGTTACAGATATTGGCCCGCCACCTGTAAAAACAATGGCAGGCCACACGCCTTCATGCAGGAAAGGTGTATCAGATTGCTTCGAGCTTCGCGTAGCCCATCATCAGCCACTTGCTGCCTTCGGCGAAGTTCACCTGTACCCGCGCCTGGGCGCCGGCGCCTTCGAAGTTGAGGATCACCCCTTCGCCGAAGATCGCATGCTTGACCTGCTGGCCGAGGCTGAAGGGGGTTTCCGGAATTTCCGAGCCGGCAAACATATTGCTGGAGTTCTGCTGCTGGCCGCCGCCGAACGGGCGGCTGACGCTGTTGGACAGGCGTACTTCCTGGATCAGCCCCTTCGGCACTTCACGTACGAAGCGCGACACCTTGTTGTAGGTCTCGCTGCCGTACAAGCGTCGGGTCTCGGCGTAGGTCATCACCAGGTTCTGCATGGCGCGGGTGATGCCCACGTAGGCCAGGCGTCGTTCTTCCTCAAGACGGCCAGGCTCCTCCAGGCTCATCTTGTGTGGGAACAGGCCCTCTTCCATGCCCACCAGGAACACGTAAGGGAATTCCAGGCCCTTGGCGCTGTGCAAGGTCATCAGTTGGATGCTGTCTTCATGCTCGTCGGCCTGGGTATCGCCGGCTTCCAGCGATGCATGCCCGAGGAAAGCGGCGAGCGGCGTCAGGTCTTCTTCGTTCTCGGCGTTCTCGAACGCACGCGCGGCGCTGACCAGTTCCTCAAGGTTTTCAACCCGGGCCTGGCCTTTCTCGCCTTTTTCCGCTTCGTGGTAGGCGATCAGCCCGGACTGCTCGATCACGGTCTGAGTCATCAAGTGCAGGGGCATTTCCGCGCACTTGGCGGCCAGGTTCTCGATCAGCTCGACAAACCCGCCCAGCGCTCCGGCAGCGCGGCCGGTCAGGCCTTTATTGGCGATCAGCAAGCGCATGGCTTCCCACATCGACACATCGGCGTGGCGCGCGTGGTCGCGGATCGCTTCAACGGTTTTTTCGCCAATGCCACGCGTCGGGATGTTGATCACCCGTTCCAGCGCCGCATCGTTGCCGCGGCCTTCCAGCAAGCGCAGGTAGGCCATGGCGTTCTTGATTTCGGCACGTTCGAAGAAGCGCTGGCCGCCATAGATGCGGTATGGGATGCGCTCGCGCAGCAAGGCTTCTTCCAGCACCCGCGACTGGGCGTTGGAGCGGTAAAGAATCGCAATATCGCTGCGCGCCAGGCCGGTTTTCAACGCGCTTTCGATGGTTTCCACTACGTAGCGCGCTTCATCGTGCTCGTTGAACGCGGCGTACAGGTTGATCGCCTCGCCTTCGCCGCCGTCTGTCCACAGCTCTTTGCCCATGCGCCCGGTGTTGTTGGCGATCAAGGCGTTGGCAGCCTTGAGGATACCGGCGGTGGAGCGGTAATTCTGCTCCAGGCGGATGGTGATCGCGTCCGGGAAGTCGTCGGAATACTGGTAGATGTTCTCGATTTTCGCGCCACGCCAGCCGTAGATCGACTGGTCGTCGTCGCCCACCACCATCAGGCTGTCGCCACCTTTGGCCAGCAAACGCAGCCAGGCGTACTGCACGGCGTTGGTGTCCTGGAACTCGTCCACCAGAATGTGCCGGAAGCGTTTCTGGTAGTGAGCCAGCAAGCCCGGGTTATCGCGCCACAGGTCGAGGGCGCGCAGCAGCAGCTCGGAGAAGTCGATCACACCGGCGCGCAAGCAGGCAGCCTCGTAGGCTTCATAAATGCTGCGCATGGTGGCCAGGAACAAATCGCCGCTGGCCTGGATATGTTGCGGGCGCAGGCCTTCGTCTTTCTGGCCGTTGATGAACCATTGCGCCTGGCGCGCCGGCCAGCGTTGTTCGTCGAGGCCCAGTTCGCGGATCACGCGTTTGACCAGGCGTTGCTGGTCATCGCTGTCGAGGATCTGGAAGGTCTGGCTCAGCCCCGCTTCCTGCCAATGCGCGCGCAACAGGCGGTGCGCCAGGCCGTGGAAGGTGCCCACCCACATGCCGGCCGGGCTGATGCCCATCAACTGCTCGATGCGGTGGCGCATCTCGGCAGCCGCCTTGTTGGTGAAGGTCACCGACAGGATGGAATGCGGGGACGCGTTCTCGACCTGGATCAACCAGGCGATACGGTGCACCAGCACTCGGGTTTTACCGGAGCCAGCACCGGCCAGGACCAACTGACGGCCAACGGGGGCTGCTACGGCCTGGCGTTGGGCATCGTTGAGGGAGTTCAGCAAAAGGGAGAGATCATCGCGCATCGGCGCATTCTATGGCCCGCGGGGAAGTGGGGCAAATCTCAATGCCGGGTGGTCGAGAGAAAATATCCGCGGTGGCCCTGGCCGGGCAAACATTCTGCATCGGGTGATGACTGGTCGGTCAATGGCCGCAGCCCCCGGCGTGCCTCGCTCAAGCTGTCTGGCGCCGAGGTTTGCCGTGGATCAACCTGCGCTTTTTATGACGTGGGGCAGTTTGGCCCAAGCGCTTGCTTGTGTATGCTCCGTCGACGTTTCGGGCTCACCATTATAAGAACACTGCCTATGACCCTCACTCCCGACCTGTTTGGCCCCTCGACGGCGCCCGCGCAGGTTCTTCGCAAACATTACGCAACCGAGATGGCCGTCGAGCGCACGCGCTTGCTGTACCAGGGCTCGTTGCTGCCCACGCTGTTAATGTTGGTCAACGGCCTGGTCTGCGCCTGGCTGCTGTGGAACCCCAAGCAATACCTGCTGGACAGCATCTGGCTGGTCTGGCTGCTGGCCCTGGTGGCGATGCGTGTGATCCAAGTGGCGGCGTTTGATTCGGCGATGCCCAGCCGCCAGGCCCAGCCGATCTGGGGGCGCATGTTCATGCTCGGTTCGGCGGTCAGCGGCCTGACCCTGGCGACCGCCGCCATCGCCCTGGTGCCGGTGGACAGCTTTATGCAACAGGCCTGGGTGTTCGGCCTGATCGGCGCCGCGACCTTGTCGGCCAGCGTCGCCTATGCGGTGAGCCTGCCGGCGTTCCTGTCCTTTGCCCTGCCGTGCCTGGTGCCGGCCATCGTGTACCTGTTCTGGAACGGCGCCCCGCAGCAACAAGGCTGGGGCGTGCTGGGCCTGATTTTGCTGGGGTCCCTGAGCATGGTGGCGTGGCAGGTCAACCGCCTGATCCAGCGTGGCCTGTTGCGACGTTTCCAGAACCAGGCGCTGATCGAGCACCTGCAACAGGCGCAGCAACGCAGCGAGCAGTTGAACCAAGACCTGGTGCGCGAAGTGGAGCAGCGCCGTCAGGTCGAACAGGAACTGCGCGAAGCCCAGATCGGCCTGCAGGATCGCGTGGCGCAACGCAGCCAGGAACTGGACGCCGCCAGCCAGGCCCTGAATAAAAGCGAAGCGCGCCTGGCCATGGCCCTGCAAGCCAGCGAACTGGGCCTGTGGGACTGGAACCTGCAAACCGACGAAGTCCACCATACCCAGCTCAAGGAACTGTTCGGCCTGGAGCCCGAGTACGTCACGGCGATGCTCAGCCACCTCAAGCCGCGGCTGCACCCCGACGACTTGCCGTTGCTCAAGCGCGCACTGGTGGAGCACCTCAAGGGTCGCAGCGAGGACTATCAGGTCGAATACCGCGTGCGCCATGGCGATGGCCACTGGGTGTGGATCGAAGACCGTGGCCGCGCCGTGGAGCGCTCGCCCAGTGGGCGCGTCACGCGCATGCTCGGCACGCGGCGCGACATCAGTGCCGGCAAGGCCCTGGAGGAACAGCAGCGCCTGGCCTCGACGGTGTTCGAGGCCGCCAGCGAGGGCATCGTGATTCTCGATCCGGATTACGCACTGATCGCCGTCAACCAGGCCTTCAGCCGCGTCACCGGTTTTGAAATCGACGACATGCTTGGGCGCAATGTGGTCGAACTGCCGAGCAGCCGTGATGCCCGCCGGCACTTCCCGGTGATCCGCCAGGCGCTGCTCAGCCACGGCACGTGGCAGGGCGAACTGGTGGAAACGCGCAAGAACGGCGAGCTCTACCCGCAATGGCTACAACTCAACGTGGTGCGCGATGTTCGGGGAAAAGTCAGCCATATCGTGGGCTTCTTCGCTGATCTGTCGGCGCGGCGCGAATCCGAAGAACGCATGCGCTACCTCACCCACTATGACGAGCTGACCGGCCTGGCCAACCGTTCGCTGTTTCGCGAGCGCCTGCGCGAAGCCCACCAGCGCGTACGCCAGGGCGGGCGCAGCCTGGCGTTGCTGCACATCAACCTCGACCGCTTCAAATTGTTGAATGACAGCCTCGGCCATGAAGTCGCCGACCAGTTATTGCAGAAGATGGCCCGTCGGTTGATCAACGCGTTGCCGGAGGCCGACACCATTGCGCGCCTTTCCGGCGACGAGTTTGCGGTGCTGTTCGACGCCTATGGCAGCCTCTCAAGCCTGGCGCGCGTGGCCACGCGGCTGCTGGCCAAGCTGCGCGTGCCGGTGACGGTCGAGGGGCATGAGCTGGTGGTCAGTGCCTCCATCGGCGTCAGCCTGTTGCCGGACAATGCGCGGGAAATTTCCGCATTGGTCAGCCAGTCGAACATGGCCATGCAGCACGCCAAGCACTTGGGCGGGAATAATTTCCAGTTCTACACCGACAGCCTGCAGGCCAGCACCCTCGAGCGTTTGCAGCTGGAGAACCACCTGCGCAAGGCCATCGAGGAGCGTCAGCTCTCGGTGTTTTACCAACCGAAACTGTGCCTGGCCACCGGCAAACTGAACGCCGCCGAGGCACTGATCCGCTGGGAGCACCCGCAGTGGGGCATGGTCCCGCCCGGGGACTTCATCGGTCTGGCCGAAGAGACCGGCCTGATTGTGCCGCTGGGCGAATTCGTGCTGCGCCAGGCCTGCTGGCAGGCGTGCGAATGGCAGCGCCAGGGGTTGGCGCCGATCCGCGTGTCGGTGAACCTGTCGGTGCATCAGTTGCGCCAGGGCAAGCTGGTCAGCCTGGTGCGCCAGGTCTTGGAAGAAACCGGCCTGGACCCGCAATATCTGGAGCTGGAACTGACCGAGAGCCAGCTGCTCGACAGCGTCGAGCACATCATCGCGACCTTCCAGCAGTTGCGCGACCTGGGGGTGAAGCTGGCCATCGACGACTTCGGCACCGGCTATTCGTCCCTCAGTTACCTCAAGCGCATCCCCGTGGACTACGTGAAGATCGACCAGACCTTTATCCGCGGCCTCGGCCAGGGCCGCGAAGACGCGGCCATCACCCGCGCGATCATCGCCATGGCCCATGGGCTGGCGCTCAAGGTGGTGGCCGAAGGGGTGGAAGATCAGCAGCAGCTGGATTTTCTGCGTAGTGAGCGCTGCGACGAGGTGCAGGGCTATCTGATCAGCCGGCCGATGGATGCCGAGGGGCTGGCAGATTTGTTACGGGAAAATGCGGATTTTCCTTAATGACGCGCTGCACGCCACTGTGGCTACAACGCGGCCGCCCTTAGATTCAAAGGCGAGCAGGGCGATTTAGTGATGCATCGGACGGGCAAAACGGCAATTCTTGTAGTATAACTACAAGCTTGCTACATCCCTGGCGCCTGCCAATAACAAGAGTCCTGCCCTTTGAACCTGTTGCAACATATCGCCCAGTCGCGCCACCTGTTACGCAAATCGGAACTCAAGGTTGCCGATCATGTGCTGCTTGATCCTGCGGCTGTGATGCACAGTTCCATGGCCGACCTGGCCCATAGCGTGGGTATCAGCGAACCGACCATCGTGCGCTTCTGCCGCGCCATCGGTTGCTCCGGGTTCCAGGACTTGAAGCTCAAGCTGGCGCAGAGCCTGGCGGCCGGTGCGAGTTTCGGGCAGTTTGCGATTCACGAAGACGATTCCGTCGCCGACTACAGCCTCAAAATCTTCGACACCACCTTGCACACGCTGATGGAAGTGCGCGAGAAGCTCGACCCGGTGGAGTTGCAAAAGGCCGTGACCGCCATGTCCCAGGCCCAGCGCGTGGAGTTCTACGGCTTCGGTGCGTCCGGCGCGGTGGCCGCCGATGCCCAGCACAAATTCTTCCGCCTGCTGCTGACCGCTGCGGCCTACAGCGACCCGCACATGCAGGCTATGTCCGCGGTGACCTTGAAGCCAACCGATGTGGCGATCTGCATTTCCCAGTCGGGCCGCTCCAAGGACCTGCTGATCACCGCCAACCTGGTGCGTGAAAGCGGCGCCACGTTGATCACCCTGTGCCCGAGCCAGACGCCGTTGGCGGAACTGTCCACGGTCAACCTGGCGATCGATGTGCACGAAGATACCGAGATCTACACCCCGCTGACCTCGCGTATCGCCCACCTGGTGGTGATCGACGTGCTGGCGATGGGCGTGGCCATGGCGCGCGGGCCGAGCCTGGTCAACCACCTCAAGAGCGTGAAGCGCAGCTTGCGCAGCCTGCGACTCTCGCCCAAATCCGTCAAAGCCCTCGACGACTGACAGGTTGTACGCTGACCCCTGTGGGAGCGGGCT
>NZ_JBAWDE010000134.1:0-1751 GCF_049590575.1 Pseudomonas sp. | reverse complement strand
GCGTCATTTGGCGGAATCGTAAATCCCGGGCTTGAGCGCCATCGAAGTCGAGGCCTCGAAAATTTCCTCGGGGGGGCAGGTGCGCAGGCATTTCCCATCGCGCATGACGATCACCTGGTCGCACAGTTCGATCACTTCGTCCGGCGAGTGCGAAACATAGAGCATTGGAATTTTGAACTCGTCGCGGATGCGTTTCAGGTAGGTGAGAATCGTGAGTTTGAGTTCCTGATCGAGGCTGGCGAGGGGTTCGTCCATCAGAAGCAGGCGCGGCGAGGCGAGGAGGGCCCGCGCGAAGGCGACGCGCTGTTTTTGTCCTCCGGAAAGATCGGAGATCGGGCGATCGAGCAGCGGTTCGATTTCCAAAACCCCGGTCACGTGAGCGAGATTAATGCCCGAGGGCGCCGCAATCGGCTTATGTCCGTAGGCGAGGTTTTTTCGCACGGAGAGATGCGGGAACAAGGCGAGGTCTTGCGGGACATAGCCGACATCCCGCCGTTCCGGAGCCAGGGATTTTCGCGCCGTGATGTCGATTAAGACCTGGTCATCGATGGCGATGAATCCCGCCGCCGGCTTGCGCAGGCCGGCGACGATTTCCATCAGCGAAGTTTTGCCCGCGCCGGAGTTTCCGAAAATTCCGATCACTTGCCCGCTCACTTCCAAATCGATTTGGAGAAGGAAAGTTCCCTGGCGGAGCTGGAGTTTTTTTAAGGAAAATGTCACCGCGCGCCGCCCCATCTCGAAAATTGGTTGCTGAAAAGAATCGCGGCGAAGGCGAGGACCGCGGAGACGCCCAGGAGTTGATAGGCGTGGCCGTCCTGCCCGAGCTGGATGTCGCTGTAGATGGCCACCGACATGACCGTGGTGCGGCCCGGAATATTTCCGGCGACCAGGACCGTCGCGCCGAATTCTCCGAGCGCCCGGGCAAACGCCCAGACCGCGCCCGCCACCATTCCCCGCGCCGCCAGCGGCAATGTGATCGTGAGGAAAGCCCGCGCCGGGTTTGCGCCAAGGGTCCGGGCGACATGCTCGAGCCGGGGATCGATTTCCTCGAAGGCGAGCCGCACCGTCCGCACCAAAAAGGGAAACGACATCACCGCCATGGCGGCGACCACCGCTTTCCACGTGAAGACGATTTCGGCGCCGAAGGTGTTTTGCACAAGGGCGCCGATCGGCCCGCGCCGGCCCAGCAGATTGAGCAGGATCAGGCCGGTCGCCACCGGCGGCATGACGAGCGGGAGGGCCACGAGCGTTTCGACCAGCGATTTTCCCGGCCAGTTTTTCCGCGCCAGCAGCCACGCCAGCGCCACGCCAAACGGAAAGATGATCAGCGTGCTGAGTCCGGCTGTGCCAAGGGTCAGGCCAATGACCTGCGCGTCATCGGCGGTCATATCCTTTTAGCTTTTCGCGATAAATCCGTATTTTTCAAACGTCTTCAAGGAACCCGGTTCGCTCAGGTAATCCAAGAACTTTTTGGCGGCCGCGGCATGTTTCGATCCCTTCACCAGGGCGACGGGATAGGAAATCACGGGCCCGTCCGCGACAGGCACCTCAAAGGCGACCTTCACCTTGTGGGAATGAAGCGCGTCGGTTTTATAAACGATCCCGACATCGACGTTGCTCGTTTCCACCGCCGCGAGCGCGGCGCGAACGTTCTCCATCGGAATGACCCGCGCTTCGACTTGCGCCCAAATGCCGATTTTTTGCAGATATTCCCTGGCGTAAATTCCGGCGGGCACGCTTTGCGGTTGCCC
>NZ_JBAWDE010000133.1:0-16893 GCF_049590575.1 Pseudomonas sp. | reverse complement strand
AGCCCGCTCCCACATTGGGTCTATCTGTATCCACAAAACTGCAGGCGTTATGACTTTAATCCTAGGTATCGACCCCGGTTCGCGCATCACCGGTTTTGGCGTGGTGCAACACACCCCGCGCGGCTGCGTCTACGTGGCCTCGGGCTGCATCCGCACCGGCGCGGGCGAATTGGCCGAGCGCCTGCAGATCGTCTATCGCGGCGTGCGTGAAGTGATCCAGACCTATGGCCCGGTCACCATGGGCATCGAAAAAGTCTTCATGGCGAAAAACGCCGACTCTGCGTTGAAGCTCGGCCAAGCGCGTGGCGCCGCGATCGTGGCCGGTGCGGAGGAGGGCATGGAAATCGCCGAATACACCGCGACCCAGGTCAAGCAGGCTGTGGTCGGCACTGGTGCGGCCAATAAAGAGCAGGTGCAGATGATGGTCATGCACATGCTCAAGCTCACTTCAAAACCGCAAATCGACGCGTCCGACGCCCTGGCTATTGCCATTTGCCATGCTCACACCCGTTCCAGCCTGCTACCGCACGGCCTCGGCACGGCACGCAGTCGTGGCGGGCGCCTGCGTCTCTGATAGCATCAGCGCAATCGTTATTTCCGGTCAGGCCTCGATCTGACCCCAAGCTTTAAGGATCTGAACCGTGATTGGACGCTTGCGCGGCACCCTGGCTGAGAAACAGCCGCCGCACCTGATTCTGGATGTGAATGGGTTGGGGTATGAGCTGGAAGTGCCCATGACCACCCTGTATCGCCTACCGTCGGTCGGCGAGCCGCTGACCCTGCACACCCACCTGGTGGTGCGCGAAGATGCGCAATTGCTCTATGGTTTCATTGGCAAGCGCGACCGCGACTTCTTCCGCGAGCTGATCCGCCTCAATGGCGTGGGCCCCAAGCTCGCGCTGGCATTGATGTCGAGCCTGGAAGTGGATGAGCTGGTGCGCGCGGTTTCGGCCCAGGATACCTCGGCGTTGACCAAGGTGCCGGGTGTCGGCAAGAAGACCGCCGAGCGCCTGCTGGTAGAACTCAAGGATCGCTTCAAGGCCTGGGAAGTCGTGCCGAGCATGTTTGCCCTGGTGCCGAACCAGCCGGACATGCCGGCCGGCCAAGTTGCCAGCGCCGAAAGCGATGCCGTCAGCGCGCTGATTTCCCTGGGTTACAAGCCGCAGGAAGCCAGCAAGGCGGTGTCGGCCATCAAGGACAAGAACCTGAGCAGCGAAGACATGATCCGCCGAGCCCTGAAGGGAATGATTTAAGTGATTGAAGCTGATCGTCTGATCGCGGCCACCGGCCCGCGCGACCGTGAAGAAGTCCAGGACCGCGCCATCCGCCCCCTGAGCCTGGCCGAGTACATCGGCCAGCCCACCGTGCGCGAGCAGATGGAGTTGTTCATCCAGGCCGCGCGCGGGCGCAGCGAGTCCCTGGACCACACCCTGATCTTCGGCCCGCCGGGGCTGGGCAAGACCACGCTGGCCAACATCATTGCCCAGGAAATGGGCGTGTCGATCAAATCCACCTCCGGCCCGGTGCTGGAGCGCCCGGGTGACCTGGCGGCGCTGCTGACCAACCTCGAGCCGCACGATGTGCTGTTTATCGACGAGATCCACCGGCTTTCGCCGATCGTCGAGGAAGTGCTGTACCCGGCGATGGAAGACTTCCAGCTCGACATCATGATCGGCGAAGGCCCGGCCGCGCGCTCGATCAAGCTCGACCTGCCGCCCTTCACCCTGGTGGGTGCAACCACCCGCGCGGGGATGCTGACCAACCCGTTGCGAGACCGTTTCGGCATTGTTCAACGTCTGGAGTTCTACAGCACTGCGGACCTGGCCACGATTGTCAGCCGTTCGGCGAGCATTCTCGGCTTGCCGCTGGACCCGGAAGGCGCGTTTGAAATCGCGCGACGGGCTCGGGGCACGCCGCGGATTGCCAACCGCCTGCTGCGCCGCGTGCGCGACTTTGCCGAGGTGCGGGCCAAGGGGCATATCACCAAGGCCGTGGCCGACCTGGCCTTGAACCTGCTGGACGTGGACGAGCACGGCTTCGATCACCAGGATCGGCGCCTGCTCTTGACCATGATCGAGAAGTTCGACGGTGGCCCGGTGGGTGTCGACAGCCTGGCGGCGGCCATCAGTGAAGAGCGCCATACCATTGAGGATGTGCTGGAACCGTACCTGATCCAGCAGGGTTACATCATGCGCACGCCAAGGGGCCGAGTGGTGACGCGGCATGCCTATCTGCACTTCGGGTTAAACATTCCGTCACGATTGGGCGAGATGCCTGTAGTAGACGAATTCCTCGATGCAGTGGACGATTAAAAGCATCACTTGAGTCGATTTATTCGAGGTTTGTGCTGTCCTAGTGGCTGGTGTCGTCATTCAGTCACTGAATCTGTTTCAGAGAATGAAAAAACAGTTGCCCAGCCGGATTGGCAACCTGAGGAGTAAGCACTAGAGTATGCGCGCGCAAAACGGGGATCAGTCGTTCGCACATCGTTGTCGCGTTTATTACGAAGACACCGATGCCGGCGGCATCGTGTATTACGTCAATTACCTCAAGTTCATGGAGCGGGCTCGAACCGAGCGGCTACGGGAGCTGGGCTTTGCCCAATCCGAGCTGGCAGGGGAGGACCTGTTATTCGTCGTGCACTCCAGCGAGGCGCGGTATCACGCGCCGGCGCGGCTGGACGACGAGTTGTTGGTAAGCGCTGAAGTAATCGAATTGAACCGTGTCAGCCTGCGTTTCAAGCAGCAGGTCAGGCGGGCAACGGATGCAACGCTGCTCTGTGAGGGGCAGTTCCTGGTGGCCTGTGTGCGCACCAATAGTTTGAAACCCCGGGCCATTCCCGAAGCTCTACGTGCGGCCTTTGCCGGCGTAAGCGGCGCGGGTAAACAATCAAAGCAGGAGATTTAGCGTGGAACCTACCGTCGTCGACCATTCCTCCATGTGGAGCCTGGTCAGCAATGCCAGTGTTGTGGTTCAACTGGTCATGCTGACCCTGGTAGCCGCATCGGTTACCTCTTGGGTCATGATTTTTCAGCGCAGCAACCTGCTGCGCGCCGGTCGACGTGCCCTGGAGAGCTTTGAAGAGCGCTTCTGGTCCGGCATCGACCTGTCCAAGCTGTACCGCCAGGCAGGCAGCAACCCGGACCCGGATTCGGGCGTCGAGCAAATCTTCCGCGCCGGCTTCAAGGAATTCTCGCGTTTGCGCCAACAGCCGGGCGTTGACCCGGAAGCGGTGATGGAAGGCGTGGCCCGTGCGATGCGCGTCGCCATCTCGCGCGAAGAAGAAAAGCTGGAGCAGAGCCTGCCGTTCCTCGCCACCGTTGGTTCCGTCAGCCCGTACATCGGCCTGTTCGGTACCGTGTGGGGGATCATGAACTCCTTCCGTGGCCTGGCCCAGGCCCAGCAAGCGACCCTGGCCACCGTGGCCCCGGGTATCGCCGAAGCCCTGATCGCCACCGCGATCGGCCTGTTTGCCGCTATCCCCGCAGTAATCGCCTACAACCGTTTTGCTGCAACCAGCGAAACCTTGATCGGCCGTTACTACACCTTCGCCGATGAATTCCAGGCGATCCTGCACCGTAAAGTGCACACCAGCGAAGAATAAGCAGGTAATTCCCAATGGCTTTAATCGCTCGAGCTCGCAAAAAGCGCAAGCCGGTCGCCGAAATGAACGTGGTCCCCTACATCGACGTGATGTTGGTGCTGCTGGTCATTTTCATGGTGACCGCGCCGATGCTCAACCAGGGCGTGAAGGTTGATCTGCCCAAGGTTTCCAGTGAAGCCTTGCCGCAAGACAACAATACGCAGGTCCTGACCATTTCGATCAAGGCTGACAAGACCTATTACTGGAACCTTGGCAGCGAAGTCGACACGCAGAAACAGCAAGACAAGGCCATGACCTTGCCGCAGATGACCGATGCGGTGACCAAAATCATTCGCGCCGGCAACGAAGGCGGCAAGCACACCCAGGTGTTCATCCGCGGCGACAAAGTCGTCGACTACGGCTCCGTCATGGGCGCCATGGGCGGGCTGCAGAAGGCCGGCGTCGGTAACGTTGGCTTGATTACCGAGGCGCCCTGATGCAGCAACAGCGAGAGCCGTCCGCCTCGGAAAGCTTCTTCTGGCCTAGCGTCTGGGCAATTGCCCTGCACGTCCTGGTATTTGGCATGCTGTTCGTCAGCTTTGCCATGACCCCGGACCTGCCGCCAGCCAAGCCGATCGTGCAGGCGACCCTGTATCAGCTGAAATCGAAAAGCCAGGCCACCACCCAGACCAATCAGAAGATTGCGGGTGAGGCCCAGAAGTCGGCTGCGCGCCAGACTGAAGTCGAGCAGATGGAACAGAAGAAGGTCGAGCAGGAAGCGGTGAAGGCTGCTGCGGAACAAAAGAAAGAAGAGGCGGCTCAAAAGGCCGAGGAATCGAAAAAGGCTGACGAGGCCAAGAAAGCTGACGAGGCGAAAAAGGCTGATGAAGCCAAGAAAGCCGACAAAGCTGCCGAAGCCAAAAAGGCCGAAGAGAAACAATTGGCTGATATAGCCAAGAAGAAGTCTGAAGAAGAAGCCAAAAAAGCTGCCGAAGAAGAGGCCAAGAAAAAGGCCGCTGAAGACGCCAAGAAAAAGATAGTCGAAGACGCGAAGAAGAAAGCCGCCGAAGACGCCAAGAAAAAAGCTGAAGCAGACGAGGCGAAGAAGAAAGTCGCCGACGACGCGAAGAAGAAAGCTGCCGCCGACGCCTCCAAGAAAAAGGCCCAGGAAGCAGCACGCAAATCCGCCGAAGAGAAAAAGGCCCAGGCCCTGGCAGATCTGCTTTCCGACACGCCTCAACGTCAGCAAGCCTTGGCCGATGAGCAGGGCGATGATGTCGCGGGCAGTTTCGACGACCTGATCCGGGCGCGGGCAGCGGAAGGCTGGACACGTCCACCTTCGGCACGCAAAGGCATGACAGTAGTGCTGCAGATCGGCATGTTGCCGGACGGTACGGTGACTTCGGTCAGCGTGGCCAAGTCCAGTGGTGACGGCTCGTTCGACAGTTCGGCGGTTGCCGCAGTCAAGAATATTGGCCGGTTGACCGAGATGCAGGGAATGAAACCAAGCGACTTCGCTCCCTATCGTTCATTCAAGATGACATTCACACCTGAGGATCTAGCCTTGTGAGAAACCTTCTTCGAGGAATGCTTGTCGTTATTTGCTGTATGGCAGGGATAGCGGCGGCAGATGAAAAGAACATCCTGGTCACCAGCGGTAGCGATCGGGCCACTCCGATCGCAGTCGTACCGTTCGGCTGGCAGGGCGGCAGCGTGCTGCCGGACGACATGGCCCAGATCGTCAGTGATGACCTGCGCAACTCCGGTTACTACGCGCCGATTCCGAAAGGCAACATGATCAGCCAGCCCAACCAGGCCAGCGAAGTTGTGTTCCGTGACTGGAAAGCCGTTGGCGCCCAGTACCTGATGGTCGGCAACATCACGCCGGCCGGCGGTCGCCTGCAGATCCAGTACACGTTGTTCAACGTGGCGACCGAGCAGCAGGTCTTGACCGGCAGCGTATCGGGCACCGCCGAACAACTGCGGGACATGGCCCACTACATCTCGGACCAGTCGTTTGAAAAGCTCACCGGTATCAAGGGGGCTTTCTCCACGCGTCTGCTGTATGTAACGGCTGAACGCTTCTCCGTAGACAACACGCGATACACCTTGCAGCGTTCGGACTACGACGGTGCACGTGCGGTGACCTTGCTGCAATCGCGTGAGCCAATCCTGTCGCCGCGCTTTGCGCCGGACGGCAAGCGCATTGCCTACGTGTCTTTCGAACAGCGTCGTCCGCGCATCTTCGTCCAGCATATCGATACTGGCCGTCGTGAGCAGATCACCAACTTCGAGGGCCTCAACGGCGCGCCAGCCTGGTCGCCGGATGGTTCGCGCCTGGCGTTCGTGCTGTCCAAGGACGGCAACCCGGATATCTATGTGATGAACATGGCTTCGCGCCAGATCAGCCGTGTTACCAGCGGCCCGGGCATCAACACCGAACCGTTCTGGGGTAAAGATGGTTCGACCATCTACTTCACCTCCGACCGTGGCGGCAAGCCACAGGTCTACAAGGCAAACGTAAACGGCGGCAGCGCAGAACGCGTTACCTTTATTGGTAACTACAATGCCAATCCGAAGCTTTCGGCTGATGAAAAGACGTTGGTGATGATTCACCGTCAGGATGGTTTCACTAATTTCCGGGTTGCGGCCCAGGATTTGCAGCGTGGAACGGTAAAAATCCTCACAGACACCAACCTTGATGAGTCAGCTACTGTTGCGCCCAACGGCACCATGGTAATCTACGCCACCCGCCAGCAGGGCCGGGGAGTCTTGATGCTCGTGTCCATTAATGGACGCGTAAGGCTCCCGCTTCCTACCGCTCAAGGCGAAGTCAGAGAACCGTCCTGGTCCCCTTACCTGAACTGACGCGGCGCTACAAAAAGAAGTACTTAACACACTGGGGTTCATTAGGAGTTTCACGATGGAAATGCTGAAGTTTGGTAAGTTTGCTGCTCTGGCTCTGGCTCTGTCCGTAGCCGTTGGTTGCTCGTCTAAAGGCGGCGACAATGCCGGTGAAGGCGCAGCTGTTGATCCAAACGCTGGTTACGGCGCTAACACTGGTGCAGTTGACGGCTCCCTGAGCGAAGAAGCTGCTCTGCGCGCTATCACCACTTTCTACTTCGAATACGACAGTTCGGACCTGAAGCCAGAAGCCATGCGCGCTCTGGACGTTCACGCGAAGGACCTGAAAGCTAACGGCGCTCGCGTTGTTCTGGAAGGTAACACTGACGCCCGTGGTACTCGTGAGTACAACATGGCACTGGGCGAGCGTCGTGCGAAAGCCGTTCAGCGCTACCTGGTACTGCAAGGCGTTGCTCCAGGCCAACTGGAACTGGTTTCCTACGGTAAAGAGCGTCCAGTTGCCACCGGTAACGATGAGCAGTCCTGGGCTCAAAACCGTCGCGTCGAACTGCGTAAGTAATTCGTCATGCGAACGTGCCGTCGTGCTCTGACTGTATTGGCTCTCAGCTTCGCACCGCTTGCGGTGTGGGCTGCGGTTCCTGTGGAAGATAGCAACTCTGGCTATAACAATAGCGGGAGCAGTTATCCGCCAGCGGGTTATGGCACGAACGGCGCCTATGCTGGGGGAGCGGCTACGTCCGCTCCCTCGGCACAGGGCGAACTGTTCAACCAGCTGCAACGCATGCAGGATCAATTGTCGCAGCAACAAGGCGCGATTGAAGTTCTGCAGAATCAAGTGAACCAGCTGAAGCAAGAAGGCCTGGAGCGATACCAGGATCTTGATCGACGTATAGGAGCCGGCGTTACACCAGCCGCTACTCCTGATAATTCTTCTGCCGGTGGCGCGCCCAGTGCGGCCGCCGGTGGTGCAGCAGCAGGGGCGGCAGCTGCAGCCCCAGCAGCCAGCAGCGAACCGGGTGATCCGGCCAAAGAAAAGCTGTATTACGATGCAGCCTTCGACCTGATCAAAGCCAAGGATTTCGATAAGGCCAGCCAGGCATTTACCGCTTTCCTGCGCAAATACCCGAACAGCCAGTACGCGGGCAACGCCCAATACTGGTTGGGTGAAGTCAACCTGGCCAAGGGTGACTTGCAGGGGGCAGGCCAGGCATTTGCCAAGGTCAGCCAGCTGTACCCCAAGCACGCCAAGGTGCCGGATTCGCTGTACAAACTCGCTGACGTGGAGCGCCGCCTGGGTCATACCGACAAGGTCAAAGGCATTCTGCAGCAGGTTGTGGCCCAGTATCCTGGGACTTCCGCGGCCCAGTTGGCACAACGGGATCTGCAACGCTTGTAAGCGATGCATCCCGTTTAGAAGAAACCCGCGCCTGGCGCGGGTTTTTTCGTTAGAATCCACGCCCTTTTATGAAACACGCTTTTTGGGGCCTGCGCGTTGGCGGGGTCCCTTGAAGTGCCTGACGGAGGCGGACAGCCTGTTTAGCTGTTACGCCCGTGGCGACTATGCAAGACACATTACGCATTACCGAAGTTTTTTACTCGTTACAGGGTGAAACGCGAACCGCTGGCCTGCCCACAGTTTTTGTGCGCCTGACCGGCTGCCCTTTGCGTTGCCAATACTGTGACAGCGCCTACGCCTTCAGTGGCGGCACGGTGCGCACCCTCGACGATATCCTCGAGCAGGTTGCCGGTTATCGGCCGCGTTACGTCTGTGTGACGGGCGGCGAGCCTCTGGCGCAACCGAATGCCATCCCCTTGCTTAAGCAGTTGTGCGACGCCGGTTATGAGGTGTCCCTGGAAACCAGTGGCGCCCTCGACATATCCGCGGTAGACCCGCGCGTGAGCCGCGTGGTCGACCTCAAGACCCCGGGTTCCAAGGAAGCGCATCGCAACCGCTACGAGAATATCGAACTGCTCACGACCAACGACCAGGTCAAGTTCGTCATCTGTTCCCGTGAAGATTACGACTGGGCGAACTCCAAGCTGATCCAGTATGGCCTGGACCGCCGCGCAGGCGAGGTGTTGTTCTCCCCGAGCCACCACGACCTGAACGCACGCGACCTCGCCGACTGGGTGGTCGCTGATAACCTGCCAGTACGCCTGCAACTGCAGCTGCATAAATACCTTTGGAACGACGAGCCAGGACGCTGAAATGACTGAACCGACGATTGATCAGAAACGCGCTGTAATCCTGCTGTCCGGTGGCCTGGACTCCGCCACTGTGGTGGCGATGGCGCAGGCCGAAGGTTACACCTGCTACACCATGAGCTTCGACTACGGCCAGCGCCATCGCGCAGAGCTGAATGCCGCTGCCCGCGTCGCGCAAGACATGGGCGTAGCCGAACACAAAGTGATCGGCCTGAACCTCAACGGTATCGGCGGCTCGGCCCTGACCGACAGCAGCATCGATGTGCCGGAGGCACCGAGTGAAGGCATTCCGGTGACCTATGTGCCGGCCCGCAACACCGTATTCCTGTCCCTGGCCCTGGGTTGGGCTGAAGTGCTGAATGCCCGCGACATCTTTATCGGCGTCAACGCAGTGGATTATTCCGGCTACCCGGACTGCCGCCCGGAGTTCGTCGAGTCGTTCGAGCGCATGGCCAATCTGGCGACCAAGGCCGGTGTGGAAGGGCAGGGCTTCCGTATCCTGGCGCCACTGCAGAACCTCAGCAAGGCCGATATCGTGAAGGCTGGTGTAGGACTGGGCGTCGATTATTCGCTGACTGTTTCCTGCTATCAGGCGGACGATGAAGGCCGCGCCTGTGGCAAATGCGACAGCTGCAGACTGCGTGCAGAAGGCTTCCAGGCGGCCGGAATTGCTGACCCGACGCGTTATTTCTGATTTATTTCAAATAAGGTGTTGAATAATCCTTAGAAATCAGTATTATACGCGCCACCACACAGCGGGTCGTTAGCTCAGTTGGTAGAGCAGTTGGCTTTTAACCAATTGGTCGTAGGTTCGAATCCCACACGACCCACCATTTTTGGCGGTTTAGAAAATCCGGAAGGCCCACGCAAGTGAGGATTTCCGGGTTTTTTTTTGCCTGCAATAATCTGATCCCCTAAACCGCTCCCCCCTTGGTATCTCAGGCGTTGTACTTCAGTACCGCCACTACCAGATTAGGCTTTTGAATCGATTCGATATTCTGTAGCCTTGCGCAGCTTCACCCGTGCTTGATGAACACAACCACTTCGTCCGGCGGCGCCTTGAGGGCTCCAGAGCCGGTGGTACACTCGACTTTCGCGCAACGGCGCCTGCAGGTCTTGCGAACATGACGCAAATTTCCGAACGCCTACTGGTTCAAGCCCACCTCGACGCCAAGCAGCCCAAGGCCCTCAGCGCCGCTGAAGAGGCGAGCTTGCGTACCGCCATCGCCGCCGAGCTTAAAGCTCAGGACGCGGTGCTGGTGGCGCACTTCTATTGTGACCCGGTGATTCAGGCCCTGGCCGAAGAAACCGGTGGCTGCGTTTCCGACTCCCTGGAAATGGCGCGCTTCGGCGCTGCCCACCCGGCCAAGACCGTACTGGTCGCTGGTGTACGTTTTATGGGTGAGACCGCCAAGATCCTCACGCCTGAAAAACGCATCCTGATGCCGACCCTCGAAGCCACGTGCTCCCTGGACCTGGGTTGCCCGGTGGACGAGTTTTCAGCGTTCTGCGATCAGCATCCCGAGCGCACCGTGGTGGTTTACGCCAACACGTCGGCAGCGGTCAAAGCCCGCGCTGATTGGGTGGTGACCTCCAGCTGCGCGCTGGAAATCGTCGAAAGCCTGATGGACAACGGCGAGACGATTATCTGGGGCCCGGACAAGCATCTGGGCACTTATATCCAGCGCCAGACCGGTGCGGACATGTTGCTGTGGGATGGGGCCTGCATCGTCCACGAAGAATTCAAGTCCAAACAGCTTGAGGATATGAAGGCGCTGTACCCGGACGCTGCGATCCTGGTGCACCCGGAGTCGCCGACGGCGGTGATCGAGTTGGCCGATGCAGTGGGCTCCACCAGCCAACTGATCGCGGCAGCGCAGCGCTTGCCGAACAAGACGTTTATCGTGGCGACTGACCGTGGCATTTTCTACAAGATGCAGCAGCTGTGCCCGGACAAGGTCTTTGTCGAGGCGCCTACGGCCGGTAATGGCGCGGCATGCCGCAGTTGCGCGCATTGCCCATGGATGGCGATGAATACCCTGGAGCGTACGCTGCAGTGCCTGCGTGAAGGCAGCAATGAGATATTCGTCGAGCCGTCAGTGATTCCCCAGGCGGTGCGGCCGCTCAAGCGCATGCTGGATTTCACCCAGGCTGCGCGGCTCAAGCTCGCCGGCAACGCCTGATCTGATTTGTGAGCACGGTGGAAATGTAGGAGGGGGCAAGCCCCTCCCACGTTTGGTAGGCATCGTCGTGGGATTACTTCTTCTGTTTGGGAATCCGCACCAGCTGTGTGTCGGAGTAGATGTCATGCCAGCTGCGTTTCCGTTTATCAATCAATGACCAGATAAACCCCAGCCCCACGCACAGCCACGATGCAATCGACACCACAAACCGCAACAGCGCCTGCCACAGGCTGATCCGCGAACCATCGGCGTTCTGCACCCGCACGCCCCACACCTGCATGCCCAGCGTCTGCCCCGAATGGGTCCAGAACTTGGCAAAAAAACCAAATAGCACAAAAAACAAAATCGTCGACAGCAACGGGTCACCGTCCAGCGCGCCGGATTCGGTGAGTGTGCGCATCCTGGCTTCACCGATAAACGCCATCCACACCAGCTTGTAGATAAATGCGGTGACGATCAGCAGTGCGGTGCACAACAGGAAGTCGTAGAACATCGCTGCCAGGCGACGGCCCAGGCCAACGGCGGGGAACTCGCCTTGCGGGCTCAGCAGGGGTTTGGACATGGCAGGGCTCTCGGCAGGAAAACAGCCATTCTACGAACAAACGCGCATAAAAAAGCCCCTGATGTCATGTCAGGGGCTTTTTGTCGCAGCAGCAATCAGCCTTCTGCTTGTACTTCGTCAGCCTGCATGCCTTTCTGGCCTTGCACAGCAACGAACGTCACTTTCTGGCCTTCTTTCAGGCTCTTGAAGCCGTTGCCCTGAATAGCGCGGAAATGCACGAACAGATCCGGACCGCTTTCTGGAGTGATAAAACCAAACCCTTTCTCGTCGTTAAACCACTTGACGGTACCGCTCTGACGATCAGCCATTTTCTTATTTCCTTGACGCTAAAAATTAATGACAGTCCCTTTCACATGAAAGAGTACTGGGCTGGGTTGCAGGAAAGTAAGAGACGTCGAACGGGTTGTAGCAAACTTTGGCTACTGCCCAGGTCCAGGTTCAAAGCGACCCATGCAAACACAGTGGGCAAACTCTACGACAACTAGCAGAGAAAAAACAAGCCCCGCCAAAACCCTGGTTTTGCTCGGCTATGTGACACTTTGATCGCCAATTGTGGAACCGACTTATTCGATAGAGTTGATCACTTGTTATAGGTTAATCATGAGTGTATTGACTATCGTCAATGCACTGTTTTATGGCGGTTGCGTTACAGATTAGTGCACGTTAACGCAACCGCGTTACTTATAGGAACAGTCAATCAGCCGCGATAGTAACGTTGCGGTACAAATGGCATTTTACTTACACGTAGTGGCACCTTTTTCCCACGCACCATCGCAGACACTTCTGTATCCAGTGCGATGAATGCACTGTCGAGGTAACCCATCGCCAGCGGAGCGCCCAACGTCGGGCCAAAGCCACCGCTGCACACGCTGCCGATCACCGTGCCGTGTTCATCGACGATTTCTGCGCCTTCACGCACCGGAGTGCGCTCTTGCGGCAGCAGGCCGACACGTTTGCGGCTCACTCCGGCTTGTTGCTGCGTGAAAATACGGTCGGCACCCGGGAAGCCACCGGCACGTGTGCCGTCAGCGCGGCGGGCCTTGGAAATCGCCCACAGCAGGCTGGCTTCGATGGGCGTGGTGTCGGTGTTCATGTCGTGGCCATACAGGCACAGGCCGGCTTCCAGGCGCAACGAGTCGCGCGCGCCCAGGCCGATAGCCTGTACTTCAGTCTCGGCCAGCAGGCTACGGGCCAGGCTCTCGGCATTCGCGGCCGGCACGGAAATTTCAAAACCGTCTTCCCCGGTATAGCCGGAGCGGCTCACGTAGCAGTCCACGCCCAGCAGGCGCAGGGTCGCGAATTGCATGAAGGTCATCTGGGTGACTTCCGGTGCCAGGCGCGCCAGTACCTTCACCGCTGCCGGGCCCTGCAGGGCCAGCAGGGCGCGTTCTTCGAACAACGGCTCGATGCTGCATTGGTCGCCAATATGCGCGCGCAGGTGTGCCAGGTCCTGGTCCTTGCAGGCGGCATTCACCACCAGGAACAATTCGTCGTTACCCAGGTTGGCCACCATCAGGTCGTCGAGGATGCCGCCTTGTTCATTGGTAAACATCGCGTAGCGCTGCATGCCCACCGGCAGGTCGATGATGTCGACGGGCACCAGGGTTTCCAGGGCCTTGGCGGCGTTCGCGCCGGTCAGGCGGATCTGGCCCATGTGGGACACGTCGAACAGCCCGGCCTGATCACGGGTGTGCTGGTGTTCTTTCATCACACCCAGCGGGTATTGCACCGGCATGTCGTAGCCGGCGAAAGGCACCATGCGCGCGCCGAGCTCGAGGTGCAGGGCGTGCAGCGGGGTTTTCAACAGGGTTTCGGTGGACATATTCAGCTCCTGAAAAACGTGCCGGCGCGCTTGTAGGCGTCAGCACTCGATAATGTTGACCGCCAAACCGCCACGGGCGGTTTCCTTGTATTTGCTTTTCATGTCGGCGCCGGTCTGGCGCATGGTGCGGATGACTTTATCCAGCGAGACGAAGTGCTGCCCGTCGCCGCGCAAGGCCATGCGCACCGCGTTGATCGCCTTGACCGAGCCCATCGCGTTGCGCTCGATGCAGGGCACCTGCACCAGCCCGCCAATCGGGTCGCAGGTCAGGCCGAGGTTGTGTTCCATGCCGATTTCGGCGGCGTTTTCCACTTGGGATACGCTGCCGCCCAGTACTTCACACAGCGCTCCGGCCGCCATGGAACAGGCCACGCCGACCTCACCCTGGCAGCCGACTTCGGCCCCGGAGATCGACGCGTTTTCCTTGTACAGAATGCCGATGGCGGCCGCAGTGAGCAGAAAGCGCACCACGCCGTCTTCGTTCGCGCCTGGGATAAAGCGCATGTAGTAATGCAGCACCGCGGGCACAATCCCGGCCGCACCGTTAGTGGGCGCCGTGACCACGCGCCCGCCGTTGGCGTTTTCTTCGTTGACCGCCAGCGCGTAGAGGTTGACCCAGTCCAGCACCGACAGCGGATCGCGCAGCGCCGACTCGGGGTTCTTGCACAGCTGGCGATGCAGCGCAGCCGCGCGGCGCTTGACCTTCAGGCCACCGGGCAAAATCCCTTCGTTGCGACAGCCCGCATCCACGCAGTCCTGCATCACTTGCCAGATTTTCAACAGGCCGGCGCGGGTTTCCGCTTCTGGACGCCAGGCGCTTTCATTGGTCAGCATCACCTGGCTGATGGACAGCCCATAGGTGGTGCAATGGCCGAGCAAGTCCTTGGCGTGTTTGAAAGGAAAGGTCAGTGGCGTGGCGTCTTCGACGATGCGGTCGGCGCCGGCGGCGTCTTCATCTACCACAAACCCGCCACCGACCGAGTAATACTCGCGGCTGCGAATCTGGATGCCCGCCGGGTCAACGGCACGAAAAATCATGCCGTTGGGGTGGTAGGCGAGGGGTTTGCGAATCATCGCCAGGTGTTCTTTCTCATTGAACGCAATGCGGTGTTCGCCGAGCAGGTTCAAGCAACCGTCGCTGCGCATCTGCGCCAGGCGTGCGGCCACGGTTTCGGTATTCACGGTGTCCGGGTGTTCGCCTTCCAGGCCCAGCAGCACGGCCTTGTCACTGCCGTGGCCTTTGCCGGTGGCGCCCAGCGAGCCATAGAGTTCCACCTTGATGCCGCTGGTGGCGCTCAGCAGGTTGTCGCGCTTGAGGCCTTCGACAAATCGCGCGGCGGCGCGCATCGGGCCGACGGTGTGAGAGCTGGAGGGGCCGATGCCAATCTTGAACAGGTCGAACACGCTTAAAGACATGAGTTGTTCTCCGGTTTCTTATTATTTTCTGGAAGTCGACTCGGTCAACTGTGGGAGCGGGTTTGCTCGCGAATGCGGTCTGTCAGTTGAAACATCTATGACTGATCCAGCGCTTTCGCGAGCAAGCCCGCTCCCACATTTGATCTACGCGTAGCTCTCGATCGACGGGCACGCACACACCAGGTTGCGATCGCCAAACACGTTGTCGACCCGGCCAACCGGCGGCCAGTATTTGCCTTCGATCAACGACGCTACCGGGTACACCGCCTGTTCACGGCTGTACGGGTGGCTCCATTCACCGACGATTTCCGCCGCGGTGTGCGGGGCGTTTTTCAGCGGGTTGTCGTCCTTGTCCAGCGTGCCGTTTTCCACTGCGCGGATTTCTTCGCGGATGGCGATCATCGCGTCGCAGAAGCGGTCGAGTTCTTCCTTGGATTCACTCTCGGTCGGCTCGATCATCAGCGTGCCCGCGACCGGGAACGACATGGTCGGCGCATGGAAACCGAAGTCGATCAGGCGCTTGGCCACGTCATCCACGCTGATGCCGCTGCTGTCTTTCAGCGGGCGCAGGTCGAGGATGCATTCGTGCGCCACCAGGCCGTTGCTGCCGGTGTAAAGCACCGGGTAGTGCTCTTCGAGGCGACGGGAAATGTAGTTGGCATTCAGGATCGCCAATTGCGAAGCACGCTTGAGGCCGGCGCCGCCCATCATGCTGATGTACATCCAGGTGATCGGCAAAATGCTCGCGCTGCCGAACGGCGCCGCGCACACCGCGCCTTCCTTGCGTTCCATGGCTGCATGGCCCGGCAGGAAGGGCGTGAGGTGCGATTTGACGCCAATCGGGCCAACACCCGGGCCGCCACCGCCGTGGGGAATGCAGAAGGTCTTGTGCAGGTTCAGGTGGGACACGTCGCCGCCGAACTTGCCCGGTGCGCACAGGCCGACCATCGCGTTCATGTTGGCGCCGTCGATGTACACCTGGCCGCCGTTGTCGTGAATGATCGCGCAGATTTCGCGGATGCCTTCTTCGAACACGCCGTGGGTGGACGGGTAGGTGATCATCAATGCGGCAAGGTGTTCACGGTGCTCGATGGCCTTGGCGCGCAGGTCGTCGATGTCGACGTTACCACGCGCATCGCAGGCGGTTACCACCACGCGCATACCGGCCATGTTGGCGGTCGCCGGGTTGGTGCCGTGGGCCGACGACGGAATCAGGCAGATGTCGCGGCGCGCTTCGCCACGGCTCTGATGATAGGCACGAATCGCCAGCAAGCCGGCGTATTCGCCCTGGGAACCGGCGTTCGGTTGCAGCGAGATAGCGTCATAACCGGTGGCCGCGCAGAGCATGGCTTCCAGGTCGGAAGTCAGCTGCAGGTAGCCGGTGCTTTGCTCGGCTGGGGCGAACGGGTGCAGGGCACCGAACTCGGCCCAGGTCACCGGGATCATTTCGCTGGCGGCGTTGAGCTTCATGGTGCACGAGCCCAGCGGGATCATGGTGCGGTCCAGCGCCAGGTCCTTGTCGGCCAGTTTGCGCAGGTAGCGCATCAGCTCGGTTTCCGAATGATAACGGTTGAACACCGGGTGGCTGAGGATCGGCGACTGGCGCAGCAGCGCGGCGGGCAGGGTGCTGTCGAGGTTTTCCGCAAGATCGCCGAAGGCTGGCAGTGCCTTGCCATCGGCGAAGATCGACCACAGGGTTTCGATATCCGCCTGGGTGGTGGTTTCGTCGACCGACAGGCCAACACGCTCGGCATCCACCACACGCAGGTTGATGCGCTGGGCGCGGGCCTTGTCGTGCAGGGCGGCGGTGTTGGCGCCGGTGTTGAGGGTCAGGGTGTCGAAGAAGTTTTCCTGCTCGACGTTCAAGCTCAGGGCGGTCAAGCCTTTGGCCAGGATCGCGGTCAGATGGTGAACGCGCTGCGCGATCTGGGTCAGGCCTTTGGGGCCGTGGTACACGGCATACATGCTGGCGATGTTGGCCAGCAGCACTTGGGCGGTGCAGATGTTACTGGTGGCTTTCTCGCGGCGGATATGTTGCTCGCGGGTCTGCATGGCCAGGCGCAGCGCCGGCTTGCCGAAACGGTCGACGGACACACCGACCAGCCGGCCCGGCATGTCGCGCTTGAACGCGTCCTTGGTAGAGAAGTACGCCGCGTGCGGGCCACCAAAGCCCAGCGGCACGCCGAAGCGTTGCGCGCTGCCAATGGCCACGTCGGCGCCGAACTCACCCGGCGGGGTCAGCAGGGTCAGGGCCAGC
>NZ_JBAWDE010000132.1:0-28483 GCF_049590575.1 Pseudomonas sp. | reverse complement strand
TGTATCGACTGACCCAGCGCATTCGCGAGCAAGCCCGCTGCCACACTTTTTGATTCGGTTTTGTCAGTTACGCCGTTGCGCGATGCAGGCTTGCGAGAAACCCCGCCGCCCCCACGAACAGCCCGGCAAACGTACGGTTCATGCGTTTTTGCTGCTTGGGCGTGCGCAACAACCGCAGCACTTTGGACGCCAACCCGGTGTAGCCGGCCATCACAATCATATCCACGCTGATCATCGTCACACCGATGATCAAGTACTGACTCACCAGCGGCGCCTGCGGGTTCACGAACTGCGGCAGCACCGCCAACATGAACACCAGAGCCTTGGGGTTGCTCGCGTTGACCAAGAAACCGCGGAACATCATCGCCATGGGCTTGCCGATCGGGCGCACGCTCGCGTCATCGGCCATGTCCAGGGGCAGCGCACGCCATTGCTTCACGGCCAGGTACACCAGGTAAGCCACGCCAAACCATTTGATCGCATAGAACGCGGTCGAGGACGCCGCCAGAATGGCGCCCAGGCCGCCCGCTACCACGGCGATCTGCATCGCCAGGCCCAACTGCAGGCCGATGGCGTTCCAGTAACCGCGCAGGAAACCGTATTGCAGGCCGCTGGACATCGAGGCGATGGCGCCTGCGCCGGGGGAAAGGGAGATGATCCAACTGGCCACGAAAAAGGCCAGCCATGTGTCGAGTGCCATTACACACCTCAGGAGGGAGTTTGCTTGTGCCGTTAAGCTAACTCCGCCGACCAAAGGCTGGCTATAGATTTTTACACGATGTGAGTACTAGCGGTCGCCCGGAAACACGTGGTTGCCCGGCCAACGCCGCACCGAGCGTTGGAAAAACAGGCTGTTCGGCACCTGCACCATCGCGCTGCTGGTGCCTGCTTCTTCCACTTCGATCAGCGTGGTGTAGAGCAGGTTGATCGCAACTACCCGGCCCTTCACCCCCGGTTTGTCGACGGTATCCACCAGCTCGACGATGTCGCCCAGGCGAAACGGCCCTACGGTAAAGATCAAAATCGCGCACAACAGGTTGGACAGCACCGACCACATGGCAAAGAACGCCACCGCCGCCACGGCCACAAACCCTGACAGCGCCGTCCACAACACGGTGGCAGACACCCCCAGGCGGCCCAGCACGAAAATCAGTGCACTGCCCATGATCAGCCAGCGCAGGCCGCCGCGCAGCGGCATCAGCAGTTGCGGCGGGAACGGGTAGCGTTCACCCAGGCGGTTCAGGCCGTTGGCGACCACACGCTGGGCGAGGTAGCCGGCCAGCAGAATCAGCAGGATTTGCACGCCGATCCACACGGGCTCGACCCATTGCACCGGTATTGGCAGCTGTAACGCTTCCATCAGGACAGCGCCTCCAGCTCCGCTTGCAGGGTTTCGAGCAGTTCGAGGGCTTCCATCCAGGTTTCCTCCAACTGGCCTTCACGCACCTTGAGCTTGGCCTGTTCGGCCAGCAGGTCGCGCAGTTCATCCTTGCGCGCCGCTTCGTACACGGCGCTGTCGCCCAGGCTGGCTTCGATCTTGGCCAGGCGCTCATGCACCTTGCCCAGCTCGGCTTCCAGCTTGTCGGCTTCACGCTTGTGCGGCGCCAACTGCTGGCGCAACGCGGCGGCGGCCTGGCGCTGGGCCTTCTTGTCGGTTTTGTCCGGGTTGACCGGGCTGTTGCTGACCGGCGCGTTGCGCAGACGGTAATCCGTCAGCCAGCGCGCGTAGTCGTCCAGGTCGCCGTCGAATTCTTCGACTTTGCCGTCAGCCACCAGCAGGAAATTGTCGGTGGTGCTCTTGAGCAAGTGGCGATCGTGAGACACCACCAGCACCGCACCGCTGAATTCCTGCAGGGCCATGGTCAGCGCCAGGCGCATTTCCAGGTCCAGGTGGTTGGTCGGCTCGTCGAGCAACAGCAGGTTCGGTCGGTCCCAGGCGATCAACGCCAGGGCCAGGCGGGCTTTCTCGCCACCGGAGAAATTCAGCACCGGCTCGTCGATGCGCGCACCCCGGAAGTCAAAACCACCGAGGAAGTCGCGCAGCACCTGTTCGCGCTCGGTTGGCGCCAGGCGCTGCAAGTGCAGCAGCGGGCTGGCCTTGGCATCCAGGGAGTCCAGCTGATGCTGGGCGAAGTAGCCCACCACCAGGTTCTCGCCACGGGTCAGGCGGCCGGCCAGGGGTTGCAGCTCGCCCGACAGGTTCTTGATCAGCGTCGACTTGCCCGCGCCGTTGGGGCCGAGCAAACCGATGCGCGCGCCCGGCGTGAGTTGCAGCTTGACCTTCTCCAGGATGGTTTTGTCGCCATAACCCAGGCGTGCATCCGAGAGGTCCAGCAACGGGCTGGAGATTTTCACCGACTCGCGGAACACAAAGTCGAACGGCGAATCGACGTGGGCCGCCGACAGCTCTTCCATGCGCTCCAGCGCCTTGATCCGGCTCTGGGCCTGGCGGGCCTTGGTGGCCTGGGCCTTGAACCGGGCGATGTAGCTTTCCATGTGCGCACGTTGCGCCTGCTGCTTCTCGAAGGCTTGCTGCTGCTGGGCCAGGCGTTCGGCACGGGCGCGCTCGAACGCGGTGTAGCCGCCACGGTAGAGGGTGATTTTCTTCTGTTCGACGTGGGCGATGTTATCGACCACGGCGTCGAGGAAGTCCCGGTCGTGGGAAATCAGCAGCAAAGTGCCCTGGTAGCTCTTGAGGAAGTCTTCCAGCCACAGGATCGCATCGAGGTCCAAGTGGTTGGTCGGTTCGTCGAGCAGCAGCAGGTCCGACGGGCACATCAGTGCCTGGGCCAGGTTCAGGCGCATGCGCCAGCCGCCGGAGAAGTCGGCGACCGGGCGATCCATCTGCTCGTTGGTAAAGCCCAGCCCGGCGAGCATCTTGCGGGCGCGGGCGTCGGCAGTGTAGCCGTCGGCACTGTCGAGTTCCGAGTGCAGGCGCGCCTGGGCGGCGCCGTCCTGGGCTTTCTCGGCCTCGGCCAGGTCGTGTTGCACCTGGCGCAAGCGCAGGTCGCCATCGAGCACGTAGTCGATCGCGATGCGGTCCAGGGTGTCGATCTCCTGGCGCATATGGGCGATGCGCCAGTCGGCCGGCAGCAAGCAGTCCCCGGAGTCCGGGGTCAGCTCGCCCAGCAACAGGGCGAACAACGTGGATTTGCCGGCGCCGTTGGCGCCGATCAGGCCGGCTTTGTGACCGGCGTGCAGGGTCAGCTCGGCGTCTTCAAGAAGACGTTGCGGGCCACGCTGTAATGTTAGGCTTTGAAGTCGGATCATAATGGCGGCGGAGTCTACCAGCTTCGTTGGCCGCTGGCTTGGGTGTGAATATGTGCGCTGACCTGTGGAGCTTTGCCCTCTCGACTTACGCCCGCCCAGGGTGCGAAGCCGCTTGCCTGCACTTGCAGGCACAAGGGGCAGACGTGTGCCTGTTGCTTTGCGGCGCATGGCTGGAGCAGCGCGGCGTGGCGCCGACAGCCGAGCGCATGCAGGCGCTTAAGCAAATCGCCGAGCCTTGGCAGGCAGAGGTCGTTGAACCGTTGCGTCAGGTACGCATCGCATGGCGCGCCATGGCGCAGCAGGATTTGCCACTGGCGACGTTACGCGAGCGGGTCAAAGCCTTGGAGTTGGAAGCCGAACGAGTATTGCTGTCGCGCTTGGAAGCACTGGCGCAAGTTTGGCCGACTGGAAGGGTAGTGGATCAAGAGGGATGGCTTGAAGGCCTGGCGACCGGAGCCGCCAACCTTGACCACAACGCGCTGCAGCAGCTGCGCGCTGTGGCCACCGGCACTTAGGAAGCGCTGGTTGGGGTGGTGCTTGGCGCTACCGGTGCAGGCGTGCTGCTGGCCGGTGCGGTTGGAGCGGTGGACGCTGCCGGGGCTGCCGGAGTGGCCGGCTTGGCTGGTGCTGGTTTGGCGGCAGCTGGCTTAGCGGCCGGCTTTGCTGCAGCAGGCTTTGCAGCTGGTTTCGCAGCAGCAGGTTTAGCGACTGGCTTGGCGGCTGGTTTTGCAGCAGCAGGTTTAGCCGCTGGCTTGGCGGCTGGTTTCGCAGCAGCAGGTTTAGCCGCTGGCTTGGCGGCTGGTTTTGCAGCAGCGGTTTTAGCAACTGGCTTCGCGGCTGGTTTTGCAGCAGCAGGTTTAGCCGCTGGCTTGGCGGCTGGTTTCGCAGCAGCGGTTTTAGCAACTGGCTTGGCGGCTGGTTTCGCAGCAGCAGGTTTAGCAACTGGCTTGGCGGCTGGTTTCGCAGCAGCGGTTTTAGCCGCTGACTTGGCGGCTGGTTTCGCAGCAGCGGTTTTAGCAACTGGCTTGGCGTCTGGTTTGGCAGCAGCAGTTTTAGCCGCTGGCTTCGCGGCTGGTTTGGCAGCAGCAGTTTTAGCAACTGGCTTCGCGGCTGGTTTTGCAGCAGCGGTTTTAGCCGCTGGCTTGGCGGCCGGTTTTGCAGCAGCAGTTTTGGCAACGGGCTTGGCGGCCGGTTTTGCAGCAGAGGTTTTGGCAACGGGCTTGGCGCTAGTTTTCTTAGATGGCGCCTTCGCGGCAACAGCTTTGCTCGCCGGCTTTTTCGCAGCGCTTGCTGCAACGGCTTTCGCAGGGGTACGAGCACCCAGCGCTTTAGCCACGGCTTCCTTCACACGACCAACGCCCTGGGCCAATTTCAGGCTTTCCTGAGCATCTTTTTTGAGTTGGGAAATGTAGGTGCGGGTCTCAGCTTGACGGTCCTTGAGGGCGTCCAGCAGGTCCTCGAGTTCCTTGACAGCATCTTTGGCTTTGGCTTGTGCCTTGGCCTTGCCGGCGGTCGCGGCGCCTTGCAGTTTGGTGCGGGATTTGTGCAGCTTTTCTTGCGCTTTACCGCGTTGTTTTTCCAGCTTGGCGAGCAGTTTTTCTGCATCGGCCAACGCTTGGGAACAGGCGCTTTCCAGATGTTCGAGCAAGCTGCCCGAAAGTTGTTGGAGTAAATGCAACGGGGTATTAACAGGCTTCTGTTTGGCCGACATGGTTTACCTCCTGGCTGACGTGGGTGCGGCTCATACTAGCCCTCTGCTCTTACCGCCGCTAGGGCATGTTGACAGTATCGTTTGCCTTGCGTTGCACCGTACGAAAATTCTTATCGATATAACGAAAATACGTGGCACTTTTTACCCACTCACACTGGCATAATCCGTCGCACTTTCGGCGGGAGGATGCCCATGTCGCGTTACCTTTTCCTAGTACTTGGCCTGGCGTTTTCAGTGGCCAATGCGAGCGAGCAATCGCCGCCCAAAACCATCGACCAGGATCAGCACGACCTCGCTTACAGCCTGGGCGCCAGCCTCGGCGAGCGCTTGCGCCAGGAGGTCCCGGACCTGCAGATCCAGGCCCTGATCGACGGCCTCAAACAAGCTTATCAAGGCAAACCGCTGGCGCTGGATAACGCACGCATCGAACAGATTCTTGCCCAGCACGAAGCAAAGACAGAAGCGGATGCACAAGCACCGCAGAGCGAAAAAGCACTCGCTGCCGAGCAGGCGTTTTTAGCCAAGGAAAAAGCCGCAAAAGGTGTGCGCGAATTGGCCGATGGAATTCTGCTCACGGAACTCACCGCCGGCACTGGCAACAAACCGGCGGCCAGCGATCAGGTTCAAGTGAAATACGTCGGGCGCCTGCCCGACGGAACAGTGTTCGATCAGAGCACGCAGCCGCAGTGGTTTCGTCTGGACAGTGTGATCAGCGGTTGGAGCAGCGCGTTGCAGCAGATGCCGGTAGGCGCTAAGTGGCGCCTGGTGATTCCTTCGGCCCAGGCCTACGGCGCCGACGGTGCTGGCGAGTTGATCCCGCCGTATACACCGCTGGTGTTCGAGATCGAATTGCTCGGAACACGCCACTGATCCCATAAAAAAACGGTGCGCAATGCGCACCGTTTTTTGTACTGCTGTCAGAGGTCAAGCCTGGGTAGCAGGCTCTTCCTTGTGAGCGTTGTGCAACACTTCGATCAGGCAGTCTTCAAGATCGAAGCGCTCGTGAAGCAGCGCACCCAGCTCCTTGAATTTTTCGGCAACACACTTTCCGGCATCACAGTCGTCGGTGAAGGCGAGCAACTTCTCAGTGATTGCATTAATGCGCGGGTAATAAGTTTCGGCCACCTCCAAAGCACGCTCATCATTGAAGGCTTCGGCCTCTTCAGTCAGCTGCTCATACACACCGAAATGGCCGGCCGACACGTAGTCTACTAACACTTCACAGAATTCTTGCAACGGCTTGCGGTTCTCAGCCAGTGCCTCGGGCTTGGCGCCGAGAGCATCAAAGGCCCGAACCAGTTCGTGACGTGCCTTCAACCAGCTGTCGATCAGCTTGTGCACACCACCCCAGCGTTCCTGAGCATTCTGACAACTTTCCAGCATGATGATCTCTCTTCCCTATAGGGGCGCTGCCGCCTTGTGTCCGCATAACACTCAAAGGATAAAGCGGCAGCCGGACAAGGCCGCATCTGACAAACGGTTTCAATAACGCGTGCGGGCCAGATTATGCCCGCATGACTATGGCTTCAAGGTACGCAGGACAGAAAGTTCATACAAGTGTTTAATCCCCTCCTACAAAATGCCCCAGGGGTTCAGTGCCCCGTCGGGCGTAACCGCTGGCTGAAAAACAGCCGTGAAAACTGCATGATGCCCAGCGCCAGCATCCCCACGAAGAACAGCAGGCTCCACTCTGGAAGGCTCAAGTCGAATAATGTCCAGTTGAGTTCTACGCAATCAACGGTGCCTTTGACGGTTGCCTGCAGCGCCTGCCACAGCGACAGGTTCTCGACCATGTGGTGCAGGCCAGGCAGGCAGTCGGCCTGTCCAGGCGCTGCATTTTGTAACAACACCTGGCGCACGGCCGTGATCGCGCCAAGCAGCGCACACCCCATGCTTGCCAGACCGTACAGATAGGTGACGTTACGCCTTGGGTTGTGCAGAGACGCGACCAGATTGATCAACACGAAGGCCGCCAGGAAGGCCCGCTGCATCTGGCAGAGGAAGCAGGGGCGCAGCGACGCACCGAACTCAAGGTAAAAGGACGCGCCCAACGTCAGCGCACCCGCCAGGAACGCAAGGAAAAATAAAGACCGTGAAGGGGCAAAAGACATGCTTTATCCGCACCGCGAAATATAGATCGATACGGTAGAGGAAAGGACTGACCGCTTTCAATACACACCAGAGCGGACGATTCCGCGAAAGTGTAAGGACAACCCGTCAGGACATGGAAGACTTCGAACAACCAAGCGTAGGAACACACCTGCAAAGGCTCTAGCCCGGTAACCTGCGAGAAATTTAAGGGCTGGCTATCAGACGCATCTGAGCCAACCCTTAGTCCCTTCCTACATCACACCCGCGCAGGAACTGGCAACGGTGATGCCAGCAGACGGTTATCCAACAGGCCCAACCCCTCCTGAAACAACTGGTTGCTGCGCTCAGTGTCGCCCATTTGGGCCAACAGACGCGCCAACTCGGCGCAGGCCTCGGGGTTGCGCTGGACTTGCAGGCTGCTCTCCAGGTAGTCCCGTGCCTTGCCCCACAGGCTGTTCTGCAGACACAAGCGCCCCAACGTCAGCAGGAGGCTGGCATCGCCTGGATGCTCCTTGAGCCAACCTTCGGCAAACTTCAATTGCCGGGCCGGATCACTGCCGCGCAACAGGCCATAAAGGCGGATCAAGTGGCTGTCGTAATCACGTTTGATCGCACCACGCAGCGCCTCTTCGGCCTGCGCGTCCGCGCCCAGCTGACGCAGCTGTTCGGCATACGCCAGGACCAGTTGCGGCTCCTGGCGCTGGGCGGAAGTCAGCTGTTGCCAGGCCCGTTCAAGAGACTGCAAGCCCGCCTCGCCTTGCTCCTCACGCTGGGCAGCCAGGCTGAGGTTCTCACCCCAGGCACGCCGCTCAAGTTCGGCCAGCTCACTGGCCGGCAGTACCTTGTCCTTGCGCAACTCCGGCAGCAGGCGAATCACGGACGACCAGTCACCGCGCTGCTGATGCAGGCGCTGCAGTTGGCGCAACACTTGGGCGTTGTGAGGATGACGCTCGTGCATCGCCTGCAGGGTGGTCAACGCGCCGTCTGTATCGCCGCGGTCCTGTTGCAGTTGCGCATGGCTCAAGGCTACCGCCAACTCGGCCTGGGGTTGGCGCTCGAGGGCGCGCTCCAGCAAGCTGTCGGACTCTTCATAGCGGCCCTGCTCATTGGCCGCCCGCGCTGCGCCGAGGTAGTACAGCAGCGGCTGGCGTTCGGCTTCGGCGGCACGGTGCAGGTGGCGTTCGGCGCTGGCCCAGCGGCCCTCGGCGAGGTCCATCTGGCCCTGTTCGATCGCAACCTGCACACGGCGGCTGCGGTTGCGCCGCGACCACGGGTTGACCACACCGCCGGAGGTGGTGAGCAGCCCCAACAGCACTCGGACCAGGTAGATCGCAAGGCCGATGGCAGCCAACGCGACCAAGGTAGCCCACAGACTCGACTCGTAATGCAGCACATGCGGGTAAGTAATCAGCACGTAGCCGGTGTGTTTCGAAATGCCCACGGCCAGTGCCAGGGCGATCGCAATCGCCAGCACCAGGATCACATAGAAACGCTTCATCGGTGCTACTCCTGCTTCGCCGGCGTAGCCGCGGCCTTGGCTTCGTCGGCAGACAGATGACGACGTTCAAGGTAGGCCTGCACAGCGGCCAGGCTCGCCGCCAGGTCCGGCGTCACCACCGAAACGGCCTTGGGCTCAAGCTCGGCGATACGCGCGAGCATCGCCTTGCTTTGCGGGTTGTCCTGGTTGAAGTTGTCCTGCAGCACGCTACGTGCTTCGCCCAGGGAACGGCTGTACACCGCCGTCTCGCCATTGAGCGCCGCCCATTGGGCTTGTTCCAGGGCCAGGCTCAGGGCCAGGCGCACCTGGTTCAGGCCTTGACCGGCCAGCAGCGGGCGGATGTTGTCATCCGGGTTGAAGTCGATGCGGAAGTAGCGCGAAATCTGCTCCCACCACTGGCGCCAACGACTGTCGGTATCGGTGGTCGGGCGCCCGTCGGACCCCGGCTCGGTGAGCTGGTACTCGGGGGCAATGGCGGCTAACTGCACGACCTGGTCACGCAGTGCCGCCAATTGCAGGTAAAGCCCGGTACGGTCCGGCTGTTCAGTGCTGCGCAGCGCGGCCAGGCTCTTGGCCAATTGCTCGCGGGCAGCGTAGGCGCCCGGATCGCTTTGCTCGCGCAGGATTTCATCGGCCCCCTGGACCAGCGCCTGAGCGCTGTTGATATCCTGCAGGGCTGACAGCCGCAGGCTCGCGAGGCGAATCAGGTGTTCGGCCTCGGCCAGACGCCAGTCCTGGCGACTCGCGCCCAACACGGTTTCCAGGCGCTGGCTCAAGCGTTGCTGATCACCCTGCAACTGGGCCACCAGCCGGCGGCGTTCCTCCAGCTCGTCGGCAGCTGGCAACTGGGCCAGGCGCGCGGCCAGTTGCTGTTGGCTTTGTTGGAGGGACTGGGATTGATCATCGAGGGTCTGCACCTGGCCCAGCTGGTGCTGACTGCTGGCTTGCAGGGCACGGACCTGCCAAATCCCCCAACCGCCGGCGGCTACACCTGCCGCGCCCAGCAGCAGGGCGAGGATTGCCAGGCCGTTGCCACGGCGCGGCGCGGTGACCGGTGACTCAGCCGGCGCTTCAAGCGCGGGTTGGGTTTCATCTTTAGGCAAGGCTGTTTCGCTCACGTATCCGTCCTTTGCGTATCAGAGAGTGGGAACGCTATAGCTCCGTATCGCCACTAACAAAGCCGCGGCACTCGCACCGCGGCAATCCACAACTTTTTCTGCGCCAGCGGCCCGCGCCATTTCCTGGACTCGCGGGCTCGGCACGAACAACGGCAACTGTGCCACCTGTGGCCAATCGGCGCCGGCCATGGCTTGCAGGTGCAAAAAACCCTGCCCACTGCTGACCACCAGGCCGTTCAGGCGTTCCAACTGGATGCGTTGTATCAAAACACCGGGGTCGTAAGCCGGAAGAAAACGGCGGTACAACTCCATATAGTCGACACTAGCACCTCTCTCGCGCAAACGCTCCGCCAGCAGCTCCCGACCGCCCTCGCCACGCAGGATCAGCACACGGGTATTCGGGCGTTCCACAGCCTCGCGCAACGCGGGCAATTCAAGCAAGGCCTCGCTGTCGTCGCCAGTCTGGGGATAGTGAACACGCAGGCCATATTCGGCCAGCACTTGCGCCGTAGCTGCGCCGACGCTGAACCATGGCAATTGCGGCCAGGCCTGCTCCAACTGCTGCACGGCAAGGCGCGCGGCCGGCTTGCTCACCACGATCACCGCGCTATAACGCCCGAGGTCGCGAAACACGGCGTGTTGCTCAGGCGTGACGGGCAGCGGCTCAGTGTCCAGCAAGGGTAAGCTGCTGCTGAAAATTCCGGCGTCAGATAATACTGAAGACAGGGCCGCCGATTCCTCGGCAGGCCGCGTCAACAGCAGGCGCCATTCGCTCACTGCGGGCCGGCCTCACCATAGACCTTTTGCAGAATAGCGCCGGCGCCTTTGCCCAGCAGTTCTTCCGCCACTTGCACACCCAGGGCCGTAGCGTCACGCTGCGGGCCACGCACTTCGGCGGTCAGCAGGGTGCCGCCTTCCGGGTCCCCGACCAGGCCGCGCAGCCACAGGTTTTCGCCTTCGAGCACGGCGTAACAGGCGATCGGCACCTGGCAGCCACCGTTGAGGTGCTTGTTCAGGGCACGCTCGGCCGTGACGCGCACCTCGGTGTCGTGATGGTCCAGGGGTTTGAGCAGTGCGTGGATTTCACTGTCGGCGGTGCGGCATTCGATGCCTACGGCGCCCTGCCCGCCCGCTGGCAGGCTGTCCTCGACACTGATGGCCGAGGTGATGCGGTCTTCGAAACCCAAACGGATCAAACCCGCTGCGGCAAGGATGATCGCGTCATATTCACCGGCATCCAGCTTGGCCAGGCGAGTGTTGACGTTGCCACGCAAAAAGCGGATCTGCAGGTCTGGGCGGCGGGTCAGTAATTGGGCTTGGCGACGCAGGCTGGAGGTACCGACAATGCTGCCCAGCGGCAGCTCATCCAGGGAAGCGTAAGTGTTGGAAACGAAAGCATCACGCGGGTCTTCACGCTCGCAGATGCAATACAGGCCCAGGCCTTCGGGGAAGTCCATGGGCACGTCTTTCATCGAGTGCACGGCGATGTCGGCCTCGTTTTCCAGCAGTGCGGTTTCCAACTCTTTGACGAACAGGCCCTTGCCGCCGATTTTCGAGAGTGGCGAGTCCAGCAGCTTGTCGCCGCGACTGACCATGGGCACCAGGGTCACCAGGAGGCCCGGGTGGGCCTGCTCAAGGCGGGCTTTGACGTATTCGGCCTGCCACAAGGCCAAGGCACTTTTACGGGTGGCGATGCGGATTTCGCGAGAGGACATGGATCAATCCGTACTGAATAGATACGGCAGATAATAACAGCTCAGCCAAATACGCTTTGATTTGAATCAGCAAGTGCGGGGCCTCCCTGGCCACGTCGCACCGGGATACGGAATGCAAAGCCTCGCCACAGCCCTCGGGCTAAAGCTGCTGCATCATCTTGCGCACGCCTGCGACATGGCGTCGGCTGACGATCAACGCATCGCCGTTGAGCCCTTTGAGGAACAACTGGAAGTGCCCCAGGGGCGTGCGTTGCAGGCGCTCGATACGCTCGCGGGCCACCAGCGCGTTGCGGTGGATACGCACGAAGCGGTCGCCGAACTCATCCTCCAAGGCCTTGAGCGGCTCATCGAGCAAGACTTCGCCAGCCTCATGGCGCAAGGTCACGTACTTGTGGTCGGCAATAAAATAGACCACCTCACCCAAAGGGATCAGCTCGATGCCTTTGCGTGTGCGTGCGCTGATATGGCTGCGAGGACCGTTGCCGCTCTGGGCGGCAGGCTGGGTCAGGGCGGCGAGCTGGACGCGGTTGGGCCGCTCGGCTTTTTTCAGCGCCTTGAGCAGCGCTTCGCCAGCCACCGGCTTGGTGAGGAAGCTGACACCGCTGGCGTCCAGCGTGTCTGCGGAAAACTCTTCCTGGGCCGCACACAGCACCACCGTCGGCGGCGATTCTCGCTCGCTCAGGCGGGCAGCGACTTGCAGGCCATCAAGGCCCGGCATGCGGATATCGAGCAACACCACATCCGGCTTGAGGCTGTCGATCAGCGTCAACGCCTCTTCACCGGTGGTGGCACTCGGTTCCAGGACTGTATAACCCTCGAGTTCACTGACCAAACGGCTCAGTCTCTCGCGGGCTTGGGGTTCGTCATCAACGATCAGGACATTCATATTGCGCTGGATTCCTGCGTGAGTCTCGCACAAGGATAGCGTAGACAGGTGCGGTGACTTGCGTCACAGCGATCCACGCTAAGACTAGCGCGAGCGGCAAAAAGTGCCCTGAGAGCGGCACCCATATTTACCCGGACCTGTTCAATAGCGCCCAAGACCTGCTGCCTGTGGGCATCGTCGTAGGGTTTGCTGATACACAATCCGAATCCCCCCTTTTTAATGGATAGTCTGGGCTATGACCGCAGCACCCGACTTTGGTGCATTCACACACTATCAGTCCAACTGTAGACGCTGGCAGAGACGACATTGCTCAATCGTCAAATATCGTTTCAATAAGCCTGCGACTCCAGTCTCTTCCCGGACGCGTTCGGCGGCAAGGCACTTAGCCACCCTTCGCGCAAATAAAAATGCCGTCCACCCGCAGCACCGCCTCCACGGGCAACCCTGCTATTATCGCCCGCACACTTCCATGCCTCTCTATAAGCAGATCACGAGCGAATCCATGAGCACCGACAAGACCAACCAGTCCTGGGGCGGCCGCTTCAGTGAACCCGTCGACGCCTTCGTCGCCCGCTTCACCGCCTCCGTCACCTTCGACCAGCGCCTGTACCGCCACGACATCATGGGCTCGATTGCCCACGCGACGATGCTGGCCAAGGTCGGCGTGCTGACCGACGCCGAGCGCGACAGCATCATCGACGGCCTGACCACCATCCGCGGTGAAATCGAAGCCGGTACGTTCGACTGGCGCGTCGACCTGGAAGACGTGCACATGAACATCGAGGCCCGCCTCACCGACCGCATCGGCGTGACCGGCAAGAAGCTGCACACCGGCCGCAGCCGTAACGACCAGGTGGCCACCGATATCCGCCTGTGGCTGCGTGATGAAATCGACCTGATCCTGTCCGAAATCACCCGCCTGCAAAAAGGTCTGCTGGAACAGGCCGAGCGTGAATCGGACACCATCATGCCTGGCTTCACACACCTGCAAACCGCGCAGCCCGTGACCTTCGGTCACCACCTGCTGGCTTGGTTCGAAATGCTCAGCCGCGACTACGAGCGCCTGGTGGATTGCCGTAAGCGCGCCAATCGCATGCCGTTGGGCAGCGCTGCGCTGGCCGGCACCACCTACCCGATCGACCGCGAGTACACCGCGCAACTGCTGGGTTTCGACGCTGTGGGCGGCAACTCCCTGGACGGCGTGTCGGACCGAGACTTCGCCATCGAATTCTGCGCCGCGGCCAGCATCGCGATGATGCACTTGTCGCGCTTCTCCGAAGAACTGGTGTTGTGGACCAGTGCGCAATTCCAGTTCATCGACCTGCCGGACCGCTTCTGCACCGGCAGCTCGATCATGCCGCAAAAGAAAAATCCCGACGTGCCTGAGCTGGTGCGTGGCAAGAGCGGCCGTGTATTCGGCGCCTTGATGGGCCTGCTGACCCTGATGAAAGGCCAACCCCTGGCCTACAACAAGGACAACCAGGAAGACAAGGAACCGCTGTTCGACGCCGCCGACACCCTGCGCGACTCGCTCCGTGCGTTTGCCGACATGATCCCGGCGATCAAGCCCAGGCATGCGATCATGCGTGAAGCGGCGCTGCGTGGGTTCTCCACCGCCACCGACCTGGCGGACTACCTCGTACGCCGCGGCCTGCCGTTCCGTGACTGCCACGAAATCGTCGGCCATGCGGTGAAATACGGCGTGGATACCGGCAAAGACCTGGCGGAAATGAGCCTGGAAGAACTGCGCCAGTTCAGCGACCAGATCGAACAGGACGTGTTTGCCGTGCTGACCCTGGAAGGCTCGGTGAACGCCCGTAACCACGTGGGCGGCACCGCGCCGGCGCAAGTGAAGGCTGCTGTAGTACGCGGCCAGGCGCTGCTCGCCAGCCGCTAAGAAACTTCAGACCTACGCGGTCAAAAGTGTGGGAGCGGGCTTGCTCGCGAATACGGTAGACCAGTCGCCCTATGTATTGACTGACACACCGCTTTCGCGGGCAAGCCCGCTCCCACAGTTGTTTGTGCCCGCTGATTACTTTTTGGCTGCAATCATCGCCATAAACGCCGGCATCGCCGCTTCCCTGTCCGCCGCTACCTTCTGCGCGTTGGGCATGGCCTGCAGGCGTTCCAGCAGCGCCTTCGCCTCGGGCATATCCGCCAGCAGATCCACGCCGAACAGCTTCTCGCCCACCCCACAGGCGAGGTTCACGCTGTACATGAAATACAGGTCGGCAATCGTAAAACTCTCCCCCGCCACATACGGCGCAAACTTGCCGTGTCTACCCAGCGAGCCGAAACCCAGCAACAGCTCGGTCCTGGATTTATCCTTGATCGCCTCCGGCACCGGCATGCCGAAAAACGCCTCGGCGAAACACGCACGGGCCGGCAGCTCGATGTACAGCTCGATTTCCCGGCACAGCGCCAGCACTTGCGCGCGCTGGAACGGCTCGGCCGGGAGCAGCGCGGGCCCTTCCTGGGTGTGCTCGATGTACTCGAGGATCACGCTGGTTTCGTTGATAAAACCCTGCTTCACACCCAGCACCGGCACCTTGCCGCGCGGGCTCACGGCCAGCGCCTCAGGGGATTGCCCGGCGTAAAAAGGTACCTCTTCGAAAGGCAGCCCCTTCTCCAGCAGTGCCAGCTTGACCATGTTGTAGTAATTGCTGACCGAAAATCCGTAGAGCTTGAGCATTGCGGTTGCCTCCAGGCCGGGAAAGGGGTTGGCTGCAAGCGTTATAGCTCCCCGCGCCCGGCCTTGCCAGCAGCATCACCCACCTGAATGGGGGTAGACTGGCGCCCTTTCCTTGAGGAGCCTGCCATGAGCGAGCCGACCGATATCAACAACGACGACGAAGAAGAATTCACCGAAAGTACGCTGACCCAGGCCATCGAAAACCAGATCGAAAGCGACAACCCGCCTGCCGCCAAAGCCACGTTCAACAAGCTGACGCTGGTGGGCTACGAGCGCGAAGATATTCTGAATCTCATGGCCCATGTGCTGGCCGTGGAAATCGACAAGATGCTCGAAGAAGACCGCGCATTCGATACCGAATGGTACGAAACAGCCCTGCGCGCACTGCCCGAGTTGCCGCCGGAAAACAGCTGAATCGGGGCACTTTCGTGGTCTGGAAGTGCGCTTGCAGGCCACAAAAATGCGCCATATCAACACCCACGACTTTCTCACTGGACAGCCCGGCAAAGTGCGTTCACCTTATGCCCTGCTAGCCTCTAATAAATTTTAGAAAGTCTGGAGTCCTTATGTCGTATACCCCTGAGTTGGTTGCCGAACTGGAAATCCTTGTACTCTTCCCGCTGGACAGCACCAAGGAGGGTCTGAAAGTCCACCAGACCGCTGCCCCCACTGCCATTGCCGCTGCCAAACGCCTGCATGCCAAAGGGCTGATCGACCAGCCAGACGGCGGCTACCTGACCAGCCTTGGCCGGGACGCTGCAGAGCAGGCCCAAACCCTGCTGACCATCCTTACCACCGCCAACACCAAAGAAGCTGCCTGATCCCTGATACCGCCCATGGAGTCCGCTCTGTGCGGATTCCGAGGGCGTTGCCGTGGACGACACAAAATTCTGGCGCCAAAAACAATTTCCCTCTAAACCTCCTGCGCTACTGGCTGTAAACTCCGATACGGCCGCCCACGTCGGGCCCTGCGAGCCACCGAGTTCGACATGACCCGCACCCATGAAATCCGCCCCGACCTGGACGAAGGCATCGACCGCAAGGTACTGGCCCAGTTGCGCGCGCGTTTCATGGCCCTCAATGAAGGCCGCATGGCCCGGGCTGTCGAGGGGCTGACGCCACGCCAGCAAAGCGTACTGACCCTGCTGCCGCTGTTTTTTCACGTCAACCACCCGCTGCTGCCGGGTTATGTCTCGGGCAGCACGCCAGCGGGCCTGTCGAATTTCGAACCCGACGCCCAGGCCCTGACCGAAGCCCAGCGCCTGACGCGCTCGTTCTCCTACAAACCACGCCATGGCAACCCGCCGCGGCCGATTCATGGTCTGTTCCTGATGGGCAGCCTCGGCACCCTGGCCCAGGCAGACCAGAGCGATATGGACGTGTGGGTGTGCCACGCGCCGGACCTCGACGAAAACGCGCTGGCCGAGTTGCGCAAGAAATGCCAGTTACTCGAAGCCTGGGCCCTGAGCATGGGCGCCGAGGCGCACTTCTTCCTGATCGAGCCGACGCGCTTTGTGCTCGGCGAGCGCGACACCCAGCTCAGCTCGGACGACTGCGGCACCACCCAGCATTACCTGTTGCTGGACGAGTTCTACCGCACCGCCATCTGGCTGGCCGGGCGCACGCCGATCTGGTGGCTGGTGCCGGTGTATGAAGAAAGCCGGTATGCCGAATTCACCCACACGCTGATTTCCAAGCGCTTTATCCGCGCCGACGAAACCCTCGACCTCGGCCACCTGGCGCGCATCCCGCCAGGCGAGTTCATCGGCGCCGGGCTGTGGCAATTGTTCAAGGGCATCGAGTCGCCCTACAAGTCGGTGCTCAAGTTGCTGCTGACCGAGGTCTACGCCAGCGAACACCCGAACGTGCACTGCCTGAGCCTGCGCTTCAAGCGCGCGGTGTTCGCCAACCAGATGGACCTGGATGAGCTGGACCCGTACATCGTGGTGTACCGGCGCATCGAGGAATACCTCAAGGCGCGCAACGAGCCGGAGCGCCTGGAGCTGGTGCGTCGGGCGCTGTACCTGAAGGTCAACCGCAAGCTCACCGCCGGCCAGCGCTCCACCAGCTGGCAACGGTTGCTGCTGGAGCGCCTGGCCCATGAGTGGGGCTGGGACCAGCGCCAGCTGGCGCTGCTGGACAGCCGTAGCCAATGGAAAGTGCGCCAGGTTGCGTCCGAGCGCCGCGCCCTGGTCAACGAGCTGAATTACAGTTATCGCTTCCTGACCCAGTTCGCCCGCACCGAACAGACCGTCAGCCTGATCAACAAGCGCGACCTCAATGTGCTGGGCCGCCGCCTGTATGCAGCGTTTGAACGCAAGGCCGGCAAGGTCGAGTTCATCAACCCCGGCATCGCCCCGGACCTGGCCGAAGACACCCTGACCCTGGTGCAATCGCCCAATCGCAAGGAGCCCGGCCAGCATCATTGGGGCCTGTACAACGGCAACCTCACAGCCCTGGAATGGGAGCACTTCGCGCCGATCAAGCGCAGCCGCGACCTGTTGGAAATGCTTACCTGGTGCCACCGCAACGGCGTGATCGACAGCAGCACCCGCCTGGCGCTCCACCCGGGCGTCAGCGACATGACCGAATTCGAGCTGTTCAACCTGCTGGGCAGCCTGCAACAGACCATCGCCCTGCCCCTTGCGAGCGTCGATGAAGACCGCCTGTTGCGCTCGGCGGTGCCGGAAGAGGTGTTGTTGCTGATCAACGTCGGCGTCGACCCGCTCAAGCACCACCGCGACCTGAACATCCTGATGACCACCGAGCGCACCGACTCACTGAGTTATGCCGGCGTGCGCGACAACCTGGTGCTGACCCTGGACCAGGTCACGCTCAATAGCTGGAACGAGGTGATGGTCAGCCGTTACGACGGCCCCCACGCGCTGCTCGACTGCCTGCGCGACTACCTCAACCAGCTGCCGCCGGATCACCTGCCGCGGTTGCGAGTGCACTGCTTCTGTCACAACCGTGCGCAGTTCATTGCCCAGCGCGTCGAAGAAATCTTCGACACCGCGCAGAACCTGTTGCTGGCCCAGGGCAATCACCGCTATTTGCTCCAGGTGCAGCAGCACTATCACGTGATCGAACTGGTGCCAGGCCAGGCCACCCATGTATCGCTGGCAACCCAGGACGCGCTGGTCGCCTACCTCAGCGAAGAGCTGGCGAGCTACAGCCCGCTGCACCTGGACGCCATGGCCCTGGAAGACCACGACCTGGCGCTGTTGCTGCCGATGGGCCAGCCAGATTGCGTGCAAGTGTTCTACCGGGTCAACGAAGGCTTCGCCGAGCTGTACGTGCTGGATGAATTCAACGCGCTCTGGCAGCAACGCTTGCCGTTCCATGACGAGCAAAGCCTGTTGGCGCCTTTGCAGCGCTTCCTGCAATCAATCATTTATCGCCGCGACGCGCTGTCACCGCTGGACCCGCAACTTCCCCTGGGCGAAGTGCAAACCTTGTACTACCAACTGCTGCCGTCGGGCAGCCATCGCGCACGCGGCATCGAGCCACGACCGGCACCGCTGAACCCGGCAAATAAACCGTTCTATGACGTGCAGGCGATTATCGGCAAGGCCGCACCGGGCCAGGTGGGCATTACCCTGTACTGCAATCAGCGGGAGTTTTCCGAACTGGAGTTTGGCGACCAGCTGTTTGCGGTGGTCGCCCAGGAGATCGTCGGGCAACGCCGCGAAGCCGAGCGTTACCGCTGCTACATCACCGACCTGGACCTGTCCGGCCTGCTCGGTGATGTGCAAAGCCCAAGCAATCTCTACCTGCGCTACAAGGCTGAGTTGGAGCTGTCGCTGAATGAGGCGCTGAGCCAGATCTAGAGGGCGAAAGGCCCGCCGTCCTTTGGGTGGCCTTCAACGCTGAGCAACTCAAGTTTCAAGGTCTTGCCGCCAGGCGCCGGCCAGTCGATGTGCTGGCCCACTTGCAGGCCGAGCAACGCGCTGCCCACCGGTGCCAGGATCGAGATCTTGCCTTCATCGGCATTGGCGTCCTTGGGGTAGACCAGGGTCAGGTGATAGTCCTTGCCGCTGCCTTGCTCACGGCAATGCACGCTGGAGTTCATGGTCACGACACCCGCAGGCACTTCATCGTGGCCAACCACTTCTTCGGCGCGGTCGAGTTCGGCTTGCAATGCTTCGACGCCCGGAGCTTCGTCGCCCAAGCGGTCGATCAGTTGCTCCAGACGCTGCACGTCAAGGCGGGTGAGGATGATGGACGGTGCGGTGGTCATGATTCAGGCAGACTCCTTTTTTCTGCACAAAAAAGCAAAACCCCGCCAGGAAAAGGCGGGGTTCTCACGGGCCTCGATGAGTTGAGGCGTAGCCGGACACTACCACAGCGTCACAAATAAACAAGGTGGCCTCAGGCGCGCGCCCGGCGTTGCTCGGCCTGGGCGCAGATCACTCGGCGCCGGGCATCGTCGGCGGAGCGCCATTCCCGGATGTCTTCCACGTGGCGGAAGCAGCCGAGACAGACTTTCTGCTCGTCCAGGCGACACAAACTGATACAAGGTGACGGCACCGCCGGGCTGACATTGCTGAACAGCGGCTTGGGCGGGCGAACGGGTGCGGGCTGGGTCACGGTCAAATCTCGTCGAAATCCAGCTCGGCGCCGGCTTGCTCCTGGACGAGACGGGTGAGCATTTCGCTCAACAGCTCATCGCTGGTATCGCACTGCCAATTGTTGTCTTCTTCGTTGTAATCGAAGTGAAAACCACCTGAGCGTGCGGCCAGCCACAGCTGACGCAATGGTTCCTGGCGACTGAAGATCAGTTGAGTGCCATTCTCGAACTTGACCGTCAGCACGCCGGCGGAGTTTTCCAGGTCCACGTCCAGGCCGCTGTCGTCGAAAATATCTTCCAGCGCCTGCTGGGTCGCATCCACCAGGTCGTGAAAACGGGCTTCGGTCAAACTCATTGTGGCAACCTCAAAAATGTCTGGCTTTGCTCAAGCGCCGCACGATACGGGCGAGCCACGCCGATTGCAAAGGATACCGATTTGATCACGACTGACGGAATCAAACTTCCACACACAGCGTAGGACTTTTCCCGACCGTCTCGGCAAGCCCCCGCCAGACGGGTATTCCAGCGCATAGGCAATCTGGCAGGTGGTCGGTATACTCGGGCGCAATTAATGCATATTCAAGGATTTCGCCATGAAGCGCCTGATCTCTTCCCTTGCTGCGCTCGTCGCGGTCGCCTGCCTCGTTAGTGCCTGTGGTCAAAAAGGCCCGCTGTACCTGCCCGATGACAGCAAAGACCCGAATGAACAGGCGCAATCGTCGCAAAAGCCGGCCAAAGCGCACAAGCACGACACCTACTAAGGGAACCCCATGGACGCTTTTAACTACCGGGACGGCGAGCTGTTCGCGGAAGGCGTGGCGCTGTCCGCGATTGCCGAGCGCTTTGGCACCCCGACCTACGTGTACTCGCGTGCTCACATCGAAGCCCAGTACCGCAGCTTTGCCGATGCACTGGAAGGCACGCCGAGCCTGGTCTGCTACGCGGTCAAGGCCAACTCCAACCTGGGTGTACTGAATGTCCTGGCGCGCTTGGGCGCTGGTTTTGACATCGTCTCCCGTGGCGAGCTGGAACGTGTACTGGCTGCGGGCGGCAAGCCGGAAAAAATCGTGTTTTCCGGCGTTGGCAAGAGCCGCGAAGACATGCGCCGCGCCCTCGAAGTCGGTGTGCATTGCTTCAACGTCGAATCCACCGATGAGCTGGAGCGCCTGCAGGCAGTCGCGGCCGAAATGGGCGTTCGCGCGCCGATCTCCCTGCGCGTCAACCCGGACGTCGACGCCGGTACCCACCCGTACATTTCCACCGGTCTCAAAGAGAACAAGTTCGGCATCGCCATCGCCGACGCGGAGGACGTGTACATCCGCGCCGCCCAGCTGCCGAACCTGGAAGTGCTGGGTATCGACTGCCATATCGGCTCGCAACTGACCACCCTGCCGCCGTTCCTCGATGCGCTCGACCGCCTGTTGGCGCTGGTCGATCGTCTCGGCGAATGCGGCATCTACCTGCACCACATCGACCTCGGTGGTGGTGTGGGCGTGCGCTATCGCGACGAAGAGCCGCCGCTGATCGCTGACTACATAAAGGCCGTGCGCGAGCGCATCGAAGGCCGTGACCTGACGCTGATGTTCGAGCCGGGCCGCTATATCGTTGCCAACGCCGGCGTGCTGCTGACCCAGGTGGAGTACCTCAAGCACACCGAGCACAAGGATTTCGCCATCGTCGACGCGGCGATGAACGACCTGATCCGCCCGGCGCTGTACCAGGCCTGGATGAATGTCACCGCCGTGACGCCTCGCGATGGCGAAGCGCGCGCCTATGACATCGTCGGCCCGATCTGCGAGACCGGCGACTTCCTCGCCAAGGAGCGTCAGCTTGCGCTGGAGGAAGGCGATCTGCTGGCCGTGCATTCGGCTGGTGCCTACGGGTTTGTCATGAGTTCCAACTACAACACCCGCGGACGTACCGCCGAGGTGCTGGTGGACGGTGATCAAGCGTTTGAAGTGCGTCGCCGCGAGACGGTAGCCGAGTTGTATGCTGGCGAAAGCCTGCTGCCGGAGTAAGCCATGCTGCTGCGTTTTACCAAGATGCACGGGCTGGGCAACGATTTCATGGTCCTCGACCTGGTCAGCCAGCACGCGCACATCCTGCCCAAACACGCTAAACAGTGGGGCGACCGCCACACCGGTATCGGCTTCGACCAATTGCTGCTGGTCGAGGCGCCGAGCAACCCGGAAGTGGATTTCCGTTATCGGATCTTCAACTCCGACGGTTCCGAAGTGGAGCAGTGCGGCAACGGTGCGCGCTGCTTCGCGCGCTTTGTGCTGGACAAGCGCCTGACGGCCAAACGCCAGATTCGCGTCGAGACCAAGGGCGGCGTGATCGAGCTGGATATCCGCAGCGACGGCCAGATCAGCGTCAACATGGGCGCGCCACGCCTGGTGCCGGCGGATATTCCGTTCCAGGCCACCGAGCAGGCCAGCCATTACGCACTGGACGTTGATGGCCAGACCGTCGATATCGCCGCCGTGTCCATGGGCAACCCCCATGCGGTGCTGCGGGTCAACGATATCAATAACGCCCCCGTGCATGAATTGGGGCCGAAGATCGAACACCACCCGCGCTTTCCGGCACGGGTCAACGTGGGCTTCCTGCAGGTGATCGACCGTACCCGCGCGCAATTGCGTGTGTGGGAACGCGGCGCCGGCGAAACCCAGGCCTGCGGCACCGGTGCTTGCGCCGCTGCCGTGGCCGCGATCAGCCAGGGGTGGATGGATTCGCCGCTGCTGATCGACCTGCCCGGTGGACGCCTGTCCATCGAATGGGCAGGCCCTGGCCACCCGGTGATGATGACCGGGCCGGCCTCGCGCGTATACGAAGGACAGGTCCGTCTATGAGTGAGCAAAGCTAATGACCGATAAGCCTCAAGTACCCGCACAAGCGAACCCGATTGAAAGTCTGGAGGCCGCTGCTGTCGCGGCGTACCTTGAGGCTAATCCGGACTTTTTCGTCGACCACGAAGAACTGCTGCCGGCCCTGCGCATCCCCCACCAGCGCGGCGATACCGTGTCGCTGGTGGAGCGGCAGATGAAGATTCTGCGCGAGCGCAATATCGAGATGCGCCATCGGCTCTCGCAGTTGATGGACGTAGCCCGCGACAACGACCGCCTTTTTGACAAGACCCGCCGCCTGATTCTTACATTGATGGACGCCACCAGCCTGGAAGAAACGGTGATCGCCGTGGAAGACAGCCTGCGCCAGGACTTCCAGGTGCCCTTTGTCAGCCTGATCCTGTTCAGCGACAACCCGATGCCCGTGGGGCGCTGGGTCAGCGGCGGCGACGCGCAAACCGCAATCGGCGGCCTGCTCTCCGAGGGCAAGACCATCAGCGGCACCTTGCGCGAGCATGAGCTGGACTTCCTGTTTGGCGCCGAACAGCGCAAGCAGATCGGCTCCACTGCCGTGGTTGCCCTCAGCCATCAAGGCCTGCATGGCGTGCTTGCCATCGCCAGCCGCGATCCTCAGCACTACAAAAGCTCGGTGGGCACGTTGTTCCTGACCTACATCGCCGAAGTGCTGGGCCGCGTGCTGCCGCGCTTTACCACTGCCTTGCGCGCGGTGCGCTAGTCATGGAACGGCAACTGGACGCTTATTGCGCTCACCTGCGCAACGAGCGCCAGGTGTCGCCCCATACCCTGGAGGCCTACCGACGGGACTTGAACAAGGTCCTGGGGTACTGCGAGAAACAACAGATCAGCAGCTGGAAGGCCCTGGATATCCAGAGCCTGCGCAGCCTGATCGCGCGCCTGCACCAGGCCGGGCAGTCCTCGCGCAGCCTGTCGCGCCTGCTGTCGGCGGTTCGCGGCCTGTATCAGTATCTGAACCGTGAAGGCCTGTGTGACCACGACCCGGCCAATGGCCTGGCCCCGCCCAAAGGCGAACGGCGCCTGCCCAAGACCCTGGACACCGACCGCACGCTGCAGCTGCTCGATGGCGCCGTGGAGGACGATTTCCTGGCCCACCGCGATCAGGCGATTCTGGAGCTGTTCTACTCCTCCGGCCTGCGCCTGTCGGAACTGACCGGCTTGAACCTCGACCAACTGGACCTGGCGGACGGCCTGGTGCAAGTGCTCGGCAAGGGCAGCAAGACCCGCGTGCTGCCGGTGGGCAGGAAAGCCCGGGAAGCCTTGCAGCGCTGGTTGCCCCTGCGCCTCTTGACCAACCCGGTGGACGATGCGGTGTTTGTCAGCCAGCAAGGCCGGCGCCTCGGGCCACGGGCGATTCAGGTACGGGTCAAGGCTGCCGGCGAGCGCGAGCTAGGGCAAAACCTGCACCCGCACATGCTGCGACATTCATTCGCCAGCCATATGCTGGAGTCGTCCCAGGACCTGCGCGCCGTGCAGGAGCTGCTCGGCCACTCCGACATCAAGACCACGCAGATCTATACCCATCTGGATTTCCAGCACCTCGCAACGGTGTACGACAGCGCCCATCCACGGGCCAAACGCATCAAGGGCGGCGACTCATGAGTATCAAGCTGATCACCTTCGACCTCGACGACACACTCTGGGACAACGTACCCGTCATCATCAGCGCCGAAGCGTCGATGCGCGAATGGCTGGCGATTAATGCATCCAAGGTCGGCGACCTGCCCCTGGAGCATTTTGCGAGCCTGCGCCAACAGGTGTTGCAGCGTCATCCCGAGCTGAAACATCGCATCAGCCTGTTGCGCCACCGGGTGCTGCTGCACGCGTTTGAAGAGGCCGGTTATCCACAACCCGAGGCCACGCAGATGGCCGACGTGTGCTACGAAGCGTTTATTCATGCGCGGCACCAGCTCACGCCCTTTCCTGAGGCCGAGCCGATGCTCCAGGCGCTGCGCCAGCATTTTTTGCTGGGAGTTATCACCAATGGCAATGCCGACGTGCAGCGCGTAGGCCTGGCGGACTATTTTCACTTTGCCCTGCGCGCCGAAGATATCGGGATTGCCAAGCCGGATGCGCGAGTGTTTCAGGAAGCCTTGCAGCGTGCCGGGGTCGATGCCAGTTCGGCAGTGCACGTCGGCGACCACCCCGGCGATGACATCGCCGGGGCCCAGCAAGCTGGGCTGCGGGCGGTATGGTTCAATCCGACGGGCAAAGCCTGGGATGCGGACAAGCGCCCGGATGCGGAGATTCGTAACCTGACGGAGTTGCCGCCTTTGCTGCGCAAATGGCAGTGACACTAAAGATCCAAATGTGGGAGGAGGCTTGCCCCCGATGGCGGTGTATCAGTATCAGCTTTGCTGGCTAACACACTGCAATCGGGGGCAAGCCCCCTCCCACATTGGTATGCGGCGAACCATGAGCATTTATTCAGCCATGAAAAAGCCCGCAGCGACGGCGGGCTTTTTCGTGCAAGCAGGTGGCTGACCTCAGATAGGTCGGCTGCCGTACTTGTTATCCGGCTTCTTCGGTGGGTCGGCCACCACGTTAGCCTCGACTTCCTGCACTTTACCGCCTTTAGCGAGGAATTCTTCCATCGCACGGGCCAGCGCATCGCGCTCTTTGTTCTTGGCTTCAACGCTCGGCAGCTCGTCTACCGAGACCGCGGCCTTGGCCTTGCCTTTAGCTGCCGGAGCAGGTGCATCATCGCCACCGTCGTCGTCAGCAACGTCTTCCGCCGCCGCTTCAAGACCTTCTTCGGTGTCTTCTTCGTCACCTACTTCCAGTTCGTCGTTTTCCAGATCATCGTCGCTCATGTTCTACCTCATGACTTGCGAAAAGCAGATTAGTTATAGCCCAGCTTCACCCTCTGTCGAGGTCGCCGGAAAAAAATCAACATCCACAGGAGTTCCAGTGGCTTATGCCCCATCACCGTGCAAGGTGGCGAGGACTTTACGAGCACCGCCATGATCACGGTGCTCGCCCAGATAAACACCTTGCCAGGTCCCCATCGCCAAGCGGCCGGCCTTCACCGGCAAACTCAGCTGGCAGCCCAGGAGACTGGCCTTGAAGTGCGCCGGCAGGTCATCCGGGCCTTCGTCGTTGTGCTCGAATCCTGCCCGGCCTTGCGGCACCAGCGAATTGAAGAAACGCTCGAAGTCACGACGAACCGCCGGGTCGGCATTCTCGTTGACGGTCAACGAGGCCGAGGTGTGCTGTAACCACAGGTGCAACAGACCTACACGGCACGCCTTCAATTCAGGCAGGCCGGCAAGCAACTCGTCCGTCACCAGGTGAAAGCCCCGGGGCTTGGCCCGCAGGGTAATCAAGGTCTGTTGCCACATACAGTTCTCCGCCCATCGGCGCGCATTCTAGCGCGCTCAGGGAAAAAACAAAGTGCCAATACGCCTACATGGCTGTAAGACATTCGCACGCTGGAAAGTGCCGTGTGCGCAGCATCACAAACTTTGCGCAAAAACCGACACAGCTTGTTATGACTGACAAACACAAGACAAAAAAATGCCCGGCAAGCCGGGCATCTTTTTTACGCGTACTTACAAGTTGTAGCCACGTTCGTTGTGTTGCGCCAGGTCGAGGCCCACAGCCTCTTCCTCTTCGGTAACCCGCAGGCCCATGACCATGTCCAGCACCTTGAGGATGATGAAGGTCACGATAGCGGTGTAGATCACCGTGAAACCGACGCCTTTGCACTGGATCCAGACTTGTGCAGCGATGTCGGTCACGGTGCCGAAGCCGCCCAGAGCAGGGGCTGCGAACACACCGGTGAGAATCGCACCGACGATACCGCCGATACCGTGCACGCCGAACGCGTCCAGGGAGTCGTCGTAGCCCAGCTTGCGCTTGAGGCTGGTGGCGCAGAAGAAGCAGATCACACCGGCAACCAGGCCGATCACCAGGGCGCCCATGGGGCCCACGGTGCCAGCAGCCGGAGTCACCGCAACCAGGCCGGCGACCACACCCGAGGCAATGCCCAGAGCGCTTGGCTTACCGTGGGTGATCCACTCGGCGAACATCCAGCCCAGCGCCGCAGCAGCGGTAGCGATCTGAGTCACCAGCATCGCCATACCGGCGGTGCCGTTGGCCGCAGCAGCGGAACCGGCGTTGAAGCCGAACCAGCCGATCCACAGCATGGCCGCGCCGACCAGGGTGTAACCCAGGTTGTGAGGTGCCATTGGGGTGGTCGGGAAGCCTTTACGCTTGCCGAGCACGATGCACGCCACCAGGCCAGCCACACCGGCGTTGATGTGCACCACGGTGCCGCCGGCGAAGTCCAGCACGCCCCAGTCCCACATCAGACCACCGTTGCCGCTCCAGACCATGTGTGCGATCGGCGCGTAAACCAGGGTGAACCAGATACCCATGAAGATCAGCATCGCGGAGAACTTCATGCGCTCGGCAAACGCGCCGACGATCAGCGCCGGGGTGATGATGGCGAAGGTCATCTGAAAGGTGATGAACACGGCTTCCGGGAACAGCGCCGCAGGACCAGTGATACTGGCCGGGGTCACACCCGCCAGGAATGCCTTGCCCATGCCGCCGAAGAAGGAATTGAAGTTGACCACGCCCTGTTCCATACCCGTGGTATCGAACGCGATGCTGTAACCGTAAACAACCCACAGGATGCTGATCAGGCCGGTGATGGCGAAGCATTGCATCATCACCGACAGAATATTTTTGGAGCGGACCATACCGCCGTAGAACAGCGCCAGGCCGGGAATGGTCATGAACAGCACCAATGCGGTGGCGGTCAGCATCCAGGCGGTGTCGCCGGAGTTGAGGACTGGAGCAGCCACTTCGTCTGCCGCCATGGCCAGGCTTGGCATTACGATGGACAACAGGGCTCCGAGCCCTGCGAATTTACGCAGAGTCATATTGTTTTCTCCTGGGGCGTTGGGGTTTGGCGGCTTAGATTGCGTCGGTATCGGTTTCGCCGGTACGGATGCGAATAGCCTGTTCCAGATTGACCACGAAGATCTTGCCGTCACCGATCTTGCCGGTGTTGGCGGCCTTGGTTATCGCCTCGATAACCCGGTCAAGATCCTTGTCGTCAATGGCGACATCAATCTTCACCTTCGGCAGGAAATCGACCACGTATTCCGCGCCGCGATACAGCTCGGTGTGACCCTTCTGCCGACCGAAGCCTTTGACCTCAGTAACGGTAATGCCCTGCACGCCGATCTCGGACAACGACTCGCGTACATCGTCCAACTTGAACGGCTTGATGATGGCAGTGACTAGCTTCATGAAAACTCTCTCCCGAATTGGTGGACTTGCCCCAGGAAAACAAACCCGTCTCAAGTCTAAGCGCAGTGCCTGGCTTTGTAACGCGTCGTCGCAGGACAGTTGCCTCGCAACGCCAGCGAACCACTGGTGACGAAACCTGTACCCCTGATCCGTCGGCGCACTGCATTCGTCACAGCGACTGCATCAGTGCATGGGTCATGATCGTCTAAGCAGAAACCTTGCCAGCTCCGTAAAAATCACTGAAATCAGTCCTTTGTTCACTTATGCCCACCTTCGGGCATGATTGGCGAATGCAATGCGCACAAAAACGGTGCGCCGTCGCCCGCCCCCTTGCGCGAAAAGCGTGCGCCGCAGGCCGTGAAAAAGACTATAGACGCTGCGTGATACACTGCCGGCCAACAGTTTTCCGGAATATTTCCCATGCTCGCGCCCAAAGACCTCCTCGACGCCCTGAGCGGCCACGCCTCTCGCCTGTTCAGCGGCGAGACCCCGCTGCCCCGCAACGAAATCGAAAGCCAATTCAAGGCCTTGCTGCAAAGTGGTTTCAGCAAGCTTGACCTGGTCAGCCGCGAAGAGTTTGATAGCCAAATGGTGGTGCTGGCCCGCACGCGTGCGCGGCTGGAGAGCCTGGAGGCGAAGGTGACTGAGCTGGAAGCGCGTTTGGCCCCGCCCTCCGCCGCTGAGTAAACGCGGTCTATGTGGGAGCGGGCTTGCTCGCGAATGCGCTGGGTCAGCCAACAAATGCGGTGAATGACACACTGCTTTCGCGAGCAAGCCCGCTCCCACAT
>NZ_JBAWDE010000131.1:0-15873 GCF_049590575.1 Pseudomonas sp. | reverse complement strand
AACCACGCTGGCCGAAAACAGGTAGTACGGAGCGGGTAAACCGGCAGGACGCCGGTTTAGCCGCGACGGGGCAGGGACGGCCCGTCGCGGCGGCCCGCGCAGTAATACCTGTTTTCGGGCACACCGAAGCGTGAGCGAGGTGCCGAGTGGTGGGGCAAGAGCGCTTTGGTTACTTTGCCGCTTTTGCAAAGTGACTCGCCGTAAGGGCGAAACCATACGCGGCCGTTACCGCAGCAACGGATATGTACCCAGTAACCCAGCCAAAACCCACACCACCCTGACAACCCTCCCCCAAGAATGTTAGCGTGCTTACCATTCTCCCGTAGTCGATGAGCCCGCCTGCAATGAAAAAGACCGTCCTCGCCTTCAGCCGTGTCACCCCGCAAATGATCGAACGCCTGCAACAGGATTTCGAGGTGATCGCGCCCAACCCCAAGCTCGGCGATATCAACGCTCAGTTCAATGAAGCCCTGCCCCACGCCCACGGCCTGATCGGCGTAGGCCGCAAGCTGGGCCGCGAGCAGTTGCAAGGCGCGGGCAAGCTGGAAGTGGTCTCCAGCGTCTCGGTGGGCTACGACAACTACGACGTGCCGTACTTCAACGAGCGCGGCATCATGCTCACCAATACCCCCGACGTGCTCACCGAAAGCACCGCCGACCTGGCCTTCGCCCTGTTGATGAGTAGCGCGCGCCGCGTGGCCGAGCTGGACGCCTGGACCAAGGCCGGCCAGTGGAAAGCCAGCGTCGGCGCGCCGTTGTTCGGCTGCGATGTGCACGGCAAGACCCTGGGTATCGTCGGCATGGGCAATATCGGCGCGGCCGTCGCTCGTCGCGGGCGCCTGGGTTTCAACATGCCGATCCTGTACAGCGGCAACAGCCGCAAGACCGAGCTGGAACAGGAGCTGGGCGCGCAGTTCCGCAGCCTGGACCAGTTGCTGGCCGAAGCGGATTTCGTGTGCCTGGTGGTACCGTTGAGCGACAAGACCCGCCACCTGATCAGCACGCGCGAATTGGGGCTGATGAAGTCCAGCGCCATCCTGATCAACATTTCCCGCGGCCCGGTGGTCGATGAGCCGGCGCTGATCGAAGCGCTGCAGACCCAGAAAATCCGTGGCGCCGGGCTGGATGTGTATGAGCAGGAGCCGTTGGCACAGTCGCCGCTGTTCCAACTCAGCAACGCGGTGACCCTGCCGCACATCGGCTCGGCCACCGGCGAAACCCGCGAAGCCATGGCCAACCGCGCGCTGGAGAACTTGCGCAGCGCCTTGCTCGGCCAGCGTCCGCAGGACCTGGTGAACCCACAGGTATGGAAGGGCTGATATTAACGGCCCATGCCGCTAAAGCATGGGCCACTCAAGTCGATAACCTTCCATAGATCGTCATCCCTGATTCACAGAAGGTTTTTATGTCCACCACCAAAGCCCGCGCAGACTCACTTTCGCTTCTGCTGTTTACCTTGCGCAGCGGCAAGCTGATGGCGATCAACCTGCTGAAAGTCAGCGAAATCATCCCGTGCCCGCCGCTGACCAAGCTGCCGGAGTCTCACCCGCACGTCAAAGGCATCGCCACCCTGCGTGGCAACTCGCTGGCGGTGATCGACCTGAGCCGGGCCCTGGGCGAAATGCCCTTGGCTGACCCGGACGGCGGCTGCCTGATTGTCACCGATGTCAGCCGCTCCAAGCAGGGCCTGCATGTGCAGGCGGTGAGCAAGATCGTGCACTGCCTGACCACCGACATCCGCCCGCCACCCTATGGCTCCGGCGGCAACCGTGCGTTTATCACCGGGGTCACTCAGGTGGAAGGCGGGCTGGTGCAGGTGCTGGATATCGAAAAAGTCATCCACGGCATCGCGCCGGCCCCGGTTGAAGCGGCGCCCACCGACCTGACCATGGAAGAAGCCGAGGTGCTGGGCAATGCGCGCATCCTGGTGGTCGACGACAGCCAGGTGGCCCTGCAGCAGTCGGTGCACACCTTGCGCAACCTCGGCCTGACCTGCCATACCGCGCGCAGTGCCAAGGAAGCCATCGATGTACTGCTGGAGCTGCAAGGCACCGTCGAGCAGATCAATGTGGTGGTGTCCGACATCGAGATGTCGGAAATGGACGGCTATGCCCTCACCCGCACCCTGCGCGAAACCCCGGACTTCCAGCATCTATACGTGTTGCTGCACACCTCGCTGGACAGCGCGATGAACAGCGAAAAAGCCCGCCTGGCGGGTGCGGACGCGGTGCTCACCAAATTCTCCTCGCCCGAGCTGACCAAGTGCCTGGTCGTCGCCGCCCAGACCGTGGCGCAAAAAGGCCTTTAACCGTTGAGCGAGTATTACCAGTTATTGCGTCGCGACCTGACCGGCAGTTTGCCCGCGCCGCAATGGCCGGCGGGTACGCAACTGGATCACTACCGCGATGCGCTGGCCCCGGCGATTCACGCGGTGTTGCGCATGACCCAGGAGCAAGGCGGCGGCCGGGTTCCTGCTCTCGAAACCTGGCGGCAACAGTTCGTCAGCGATGCCGAGTTCGATCCTAGGCTGTGCCTGGTGGCCAGCAACAACGAAGGCATTCTCGGCGTCGCCCAATGCTGGACCAGCGCGTTTATCAAGAACCTCTCGGTACACCCCTGCGCCCAGGGCCAGGGGCTGGGCCGCGCCCTGTTGCTGCACGCCTTCCAGGTGTTCAAGCAACGCGGTGAGCCATGGGTGGACCTCAAGGTGCTGGAGAGCAACCTGCGCGCCCGGCAATTGTATGAAAGTGCCGGCATGCACTTCGTGCTGCGTGATGTGCTCACCGAGGGCTGACAGGCACTGGCGCATAACTTGCTTCCAGAGAACCTGAATGGTGGAAAGAGGTAAAAACCCGTCACCATTCACGCGTGCCCTCTGACCTTGCCTGGTGACAGATCCGCCCATGAATACCCATTTTTCCTGCGTTGGCTGTGGCAAATGCTGCACCGACCACCACGTGCCCCTGACCCTGGCCGAAGCCCGTATGTGGGCGGCGGACGGCGGTAATGTCATCGTTCTGGTGGAAGGTTTTCTGGGCAATGGCCTGGGCCTGCCGCCGCTGCAACGCGAGCATGCCGAACGACGTTCGGTGGTGGTGCCCAGCGGCAACACCGAGGCGTTTGTGGCCATCACCTTTGCCGCCTACAACGCCGGGCGCTGCCGGAATCTTGACAGAGACAACCTGTGCCGCATCTATGAGCGTCGGCCGCTTGTGTGCCGGATCTACCCGATGGAAATCAACCCGCATATCCCGCTGAACCCGACCGCCAAGGATTGCCCGCCGGAATCCTGGGAACAGGGCCCGGTGCTGATCGCCGGTGGCGAGTTGATGGACCAGGAACTGGCCGAGTTGATCCGCCGTTCGCGCCAGGCCGACCGTGATGATGTACAGACCAAAGAGGCGGTGTGTGCCTTGCTCGGGATTCGCACCACGGCGCTCAAGGGGGATGGCTTTACCGCGTACCTGCCGGACATGGGCGCATTTGCCCAGGCTATCGAGCTGGCACGTGATCAGCCATCCGTGGCCAATGAGTGGGTGTTCCATGTGTCCGGCATGGACATCGCCGAGCAAGTGCTGGAGGCCGGCGCGCAGCTCGCTACCGAGGTGCCGGCCAATTATGCGTTCATTTCACTGCGCGCCGCTTAGGCGCGCAGGTTGCGGAGGGTCAGAGGCTGGCCATGCACTCGATTTCGATCCGTGCATTCACCAACAGCTTGCCGGCAAAGGTGGTGCGGGTCGGCAGGCGGTCTGCCTGGAAGTAGCTGGCATACACTTGGTTCATCGCCGCAAAGTCCTTGAGGTCGGCAAGAATCACCAAGCACTTGGCAACCCGGTCCATGCCGATGCCGTTGGTTCTCAGCACGCTGCGGATATTCGTCAGGGCCTGCGCCGTTTCTGCGCGAATGCCTCCGGGCACTACATCGCCATTTGCATCCAGCCCCAACTGCCCGGAAATATAGAGGGTTTGCCCGACCCGTACGGTTTCCGAGAACGGCAGACCGCCCTGTGCCGGCGTGTAGGTCATCTTGACCGGTTTAAGCGGTGCCGCGCCCAGATAAGGCTCGGTGATGGCCGCGTACTTGCCATTGTCTTTCAACCGTTGCAACGCCTTGTTCAGCGCCGCCGTCAGATCAGGGTCGGCCTTGCGTGTCGCTATGGCGACGCCACCGCCCAGCATTTCATCGACAATCACCGGCCCGGCAAACGCATACCCGGCGCCCTGCGGTGTGTTCAGTAAGGCTTCGCTGATTTCAATGGTGTTTTGCAACGTCGCATCGATTTCACCGGCCAGCAAGCTACGGATCAACTCACTATTGAGGCCGAAGCTGCGCACCGTCACCCCTTGGGATGCCCAACGCGCCTGGGCGAACGCTTCCCGGCTGGTGCCCGCCAGTACACCGATGCGCTTGCCCCTGAGGGATTGCGGAATGGGCAGCAGGTTGGAGCCCCTGGGGGCGACCAAGCGGCTCTGAAGGGCATAAAGGTCATTTGTAAAATCGACGATTTCACGCCGCGCAGGTGTCGCGGTCATGGGCATGATTGCGTCGAAACGCCCCGCCTGGAGCGCCGCGACGTTGGTCGCGTAAGGCTGGTCGACCCACACGCAACGCGCGTTGAGCTCGGCGCACAGGGCATTACCCAGCTCGATGTCCAACCCTGCGAGCTCGCCCTTCTCGTTGCGGTATTCAAAGGGCGGCACATCCGCCTCGACGCCGAAGCGTATCTCGCTCCATCGGTTCTCAGTAGGGGGGGAAACAGCACATCCCGTCCCGGCCAACAAAACCAGAAAAAACGTCGCCAGCGCCAGCATTCGTTTTGCCGTAGTCATAAATCCGTCCTGTGCCAAAGTAGTGTCAGGCATAGGGCTGCGTTAATTACAGCCCGATGCACCCAACGTTCTAACAAGCACTGACCGGTCTTTAACTACGACACGCCTGTAGGTTTCGTAGGATAACTCCCAAAGTGAGTGTAGACAGGTTTGCAACTGACTGGCGCCGCCGTGCGTCCATCACGGCGCTTCCAGGTGATAGGGCACGAGGATCCGCCGGTATTCGCCGTTTTGCATCAGCTCTTCAAGGGCACGGTTGAGGTCTTCGCGTAGGGTCGTATCGGTTTTGCGCAGCGCAATCGCCACACCGTCGCCCAGCAGTTCAGCCGAAACGGCGGGGCCCAGGAAGTCGAAATCCTGGCCTTGCTCGGTGTCGAGCAGGGCCCTGCGAATTTCCACGGAGCCCTGCAGGGTCGCGTCGATATCGCCGGCTATGAGGCTGCGTACCAGCTCGGCATTGAGCCAGAAAGACTTGATGATCACGCCCTCAGGTGCCCACTTGGAGCGCGCGAACGCTTCGCGGTTGCTGCCGAGCAACACCCCCACGCGCTTGCCCTTGAGCGACCTGGTGGTCGGCACCAGGCCCGAATTTTTACGCGCGACCAAGCGGGTGGTAAAGGGGTAGAGGTTCTGCGTGAAGCTCACCCAACGCCGCCGCTGGGATGTCGGCGCAATGCCCATGATTGCGTCGAATTGCCGGGCTTCGAGGGCGGGAAAATTTTCCACAAGCACCTGATCGACCCAGGTGCAGCGCACATTCAGCTGCTGGCACAGGGCGTTGCCCAGTTCGATATGCAGGCCCTCCAACTGCCCTTGCAGGTTGCGGCTCTGGAAGGGAGGGAATTGTGCGGCAATGGCGAAACGGATTTCGCGTCGCGGAGGGTCAGTGGCCGCCAGGGCATCCACCGAGAACAACAGGGCAAGCGCTGTACAGCTGTGTTTCAGGGCCACGAGCAACGTCCTTTTCCAGAAAGTCCAGCCTCACCAGAGGCTGTGCAAGCTTTCAAGAAACGGTCGTGGACCTTCAATCAGAAAAATAAACAGGACTTGTAGGCCAAAGCCGACACGATACACATATGTTTAATCTTAACGTTTACCCATGGAGCGACGCGTACCCGGCGGTGCCATCCCCGGCGATTTGGTGTGGCCGTTCTTGGCGCCGTTCTTGTACCAAGGCTGGGCGACATTTTTGGTGCCTGCCAGCTCGCCCGGCTTGAATGGAAACTTGAACGCCGGGATCTCGGCTTTTTCCACGCCTTCGGCGCTGGCCGGATCGACCAGGTCGGTCGCTTCAGCAGGGGGTTGTGTCGGGGAATTCATGAAAGCTCCGGAGCGTACAAAAAAGAGGCTGGGCCGGATGGCGGGCCGCACTGGCGCGCAGTATACCTGCGCGCTTCGGATCTTTAACCACCGCCCGTACGAATGGTCTGCCTTTACTGACAGCGCTGTCAGTTAGCAGTCACCTTGCTGACCGGGTTGGCGGGCTATAAAGGCCCCTACTCTCCCAATCCTTTGCCCTGGCGCCTCACCTCCATGCAAATTCAACGAAAAACCGCCCTGATCGTGGGTGTCCTCGTGGTGTTGGCCGTTGCAGCCTGGGCATTGACCCGCCCGGCCAAGACCAGACTGGCAGCGCCCACCGCGATTCCAGTGCGGGTGGTGAGCGTTGTGCAACAGGACATTCCACGCTTTGTCAGCGGGATTGGTTCGGTGTTGTCGTTGCACAGCGTGGTGATCCGCCCGCAGGTCGACGGCATTCTGACCAGACTGCTGGTCAAGGAAGGCCAACGGGTCAAGGCCGGCGACCTGCTGGCAACCATTGATGATCGCTCGATCCGCGCCAGCCTTGACCAGGCCAGGGCACAACTGAGCGAGAGCCAGGCGCAGCTGCAAGTGGCACTGGTCAACCTCAAGCGCTACAAGGAATTGAGCGTCGACGACGGCGTGTCCAAGCAGACCTATGACCAGCAGCAAGCCCTGGTCAATCAGCTCAAGGCCACCGCCCAGGGCAATCAGGCGGCCATCGACTCGGCTCAAGTGCAACTTTCCTACACCCAGATTCGCTCGCCGGTCACTGGCCGCGTAGGTATTCGTACGGTTGACGAAGGCAACTTCCTGCGCATGAGCGATACCCAGGGCCTGTTCTCCGTGACCCAGATCGACCCGATTGCCGTCGAGTTCTCCCTGCCGCAGCAAATGCTGCCGACCCTGCAAGGCCTGATCGCCGCGCCGACTAAGGCCAGCGTCAACGCCTACCTGGGCGCCGACACTGACGGCGCTACCGGCGACTTGCTCGGTGAAGGCCATTTGAGCCTGATCGACAACCAGATCAGCTCCACCACCGGCACCCTGCGTGCCAAGGCCGAGTTCAACAACGCCTCGCAGCGGTTGTGGCCGGGGCAACTGGTGACGATCAAAATCCAGACCGCCCTCGACAAAAATGCCCTGGTGGTGCCGCCGACCGTGGTGCAACGCGGCCTCGACTCGCACTTTGTGTACCGGGTCAACGGTGACAAGGTGGAAGTGGTGCCGGTGCAGGTGACCTACCAGGACAGCGACGTCAATATCATCAAGGGGGTGCAGGCCGGCGACGTATTGGTCAGCGATGGTCAGTCGCGGCTCAAGGCCGGCGCTCAGGTGGACGTGCTGAAGGAGCCACCGCAGGTGATCCAGACCGTCGACGCCAAGGTGCAGCCATGAGTCGTTCGCCGTCGGCCTGGTGCGTCGACCACCCGGTCGCCACCCTGCTGCTGACATTCGCCCTGGTGTTGCTCGGGATGATTGCCTTCCCACGGCTGGCCATCGCCCCACTGCCGGAAGCGGAATTTCCGACGATCCAGGTCAGCGCCACCCTGCCCGGCGCCAGCCCGGACACCATGGCCTCATCGGTCGCCACGCCGCTGGAGGTGCAATTCAGCGCCATCCCCGGCATGACCCAAATGACCTCCAGCAGTGCCTTGGGCTCCAGCCTGTTGACCCTGCAATTCACCCTGAACAAGAGCATCGACACCGCCGCGCAGGAAGTGCAGGCGGCGATCAACACCGCGTCCGGCAAGCTGCCCAGCGACATGCCGAGCCTGCCGACCTGGAAGAAGGTCAACCCGGCGGACAGCCCGGTGCTGATCCTCAGTGTCAGCTCCAACAGCATGCCCAGCACCGAGTTGAGCGACTACGTCGAAACCCTGCTGGCCCGGCAGATCAGCCAGATCGATGGCGTCGGCCAGATCAATATCACCGGCCAGCAACGCCCGGCGATCCGCGTGCAGGCCTCGCCGGACAAACTCGCGGCCATCGGCCTGACCCTGGCCGATATTCGCCTGACCATCCAGCAATCAAGCCTGAACCTGGCCAAGGGCGCGATCTACGGCGAGAACAGCGTGTCGACCCTGTCGACCAACGACCAGCTGTTTCACCCGGAGGACTACGCGCAGCTGATCGTCTCCTACAAAGACGGTGCCCCGGTTCAACTGCGCGATATCGCCAAAGTCGTCAATGGTTCGGAAAACGCCTACGTGCAGGCCTGGTCCGGCGATACGCCTGGGGTCAACCTGGTGATTTCGCGCCAGCCCGGCGCGAACATCGTCGAGACCGTGGACCGCATTCAAGCCGAGCTGCCGCGCCTGCAGGCGATGCTGCCGGCGTCGGTGCAGGTCAGCGTGTTGACCGACCGCACCAAGACCATCCGCGCCTCGTTGCATGAAGTCGAAGTGACGTTGCTGATCGCGATTCTGCTGGTGGTGGCGGTGATGGCGCTGTTCCTGCGCCAGCTGTCGGCGACGCTGATTGTGTCCAGCGTGCTCGGCGTGTCGCTGGTCGCAAGTTTTGCGCTGATGTACCTGATGGGCTTCAGCCTGAACAACCTGACCCTGGTGGCGATCGTGATCTCCGTGGGTTTTGTGGTGGACGACGCGATTGTGGTGGTGGAAAACATTCACCGCCATCTCGAAGCCGGGTTGGACAAACGCGAAGCGGCGATCAAGGGCGCCGGCGAGATTGGCTTTACCGTGGTCTCCATCAGTTTCTCGCTGGTCGCGGCGTTTATTCCGCTGCTGTTCATGGGCGGCGTGGTCGGGCGGTTGTTCAAGGAATTTGCCCTGACCGCCACCTCGACCATCCTGATCTCGGTGGTGGTGTCGCTGACCCTGGCGCCGACCCTGGCCGCGCTGTTCATGCGCGCGCCGACGCACGTTGCCCACGACAAACCCGGCTTCAGCGAACGCCTGCTCGCCGGTTACGCGCGCAACTTGCGCCGCGCCCTGGCCCATCAACGCAGCATGGCGGCGATTTTCCTGGTGACCCTGGCCTTGGCCGTGGTCGGTTACGTGTTTATTCCCAAGGGTTTCTTCCCGGTGCAGGACACCGGCTTTGTGCTCGGCACCAGCGAAGCGGCGGCCGACGTGTCGTACCCGGACATGGTCGCCAAGCACAAGGCCCTGGCCGAGATCGTCAAGGACGACCCGGCGGTGGAGGCGTTTTCCCACTCGGTGGGAGTGACCGGCAGCAACCAGACCATCGCCAACGGCCGCTTCTGGATCGCCCTGAAAGACCGCGGTGACCGCGATGTGTCCGCCAGCCAGTTCATCGACCGCATCCGCCCGAAATTGGCCAAGGTGCCGGGCATCGTGCTGTACCTGCGCGCCGGCCAGGACATCAACCTGAGCTCCGGCCCCAGCCGCGCCCAGTACCAATATGTGCTCAAGAGCAATGACGGCCCGACGCTGAATACCTGGACCCAGCGCCTGACCGAAAAACTGCGCGCCAACCCGGCCTTCCGCGACCTCTCCAACGACCTGCAACTGGGCGGCAGCATTACCCACATCAGCATCGACCGCCAGGCCGCCGCACGTTTCGGCCTGACCGCCACCGATGTCGACCAGGCGCTGTACGACGCCTTCGGCCAGCGCCAGATCAACGAATTCCAGACCGAAATCAACCAGTACCAGGTGGTGCTGGAGCTGGACACCCAGCAACGCGGCAAGGCCGAGAGCCTCAACTACTTCTACCTGCGCTCGCCGCTGACCAACGAAATGGTGCCGCTGTCGGCGCTGGCCAAGGTCGACCCACCCACCGTGGGCCCCTTGTCGATCAGCCATGACGGCATGTTCCCGGCCGCCAACCTGTCGTTTAACCTGGCGCCCGGCGTGGCATTGGGCGACGCGGTGATCATGCTCGACCAGGCCAAGAATGAAATCGGCATGCCAACCACCATCATCGGTAATTTCCAAGGGGCGGCGCAGGCCTTCCAGAGTTCGTTGGCCAGCCAGCCATGGCTGATCCTCGCGGCGCTGGTGGCGGTCTACATCATCCTTGGCGTGTTGTATGAGAGCTTCGTGCACCCGCTGACGATTATTTCCACCTTGCCCTCGGCGGGGTTGGGCGCGCTGATCATGCTGTCGTTGATGGGCCAGGACTTTTCGATCATGGCGCTGATCGGCCTGGTGCTGCTGATCGGGATCGTGAAGAAGAACGGTATCCTGATGATCGACTTTGCCCTGGACGCCCAACGCGTACGCGGCCTGTCGCCGGAAGACGCGATCTACGAAGCCTGTGTCACGCGGTTCCGGCCGATCATCATGACCACCCTCGCCGCCCTGCTCGGCGCGGTGCCGCTGATGCTCGGCGCCGGCCCCGGCGCGGAGATGCGCCAGCCACTGGGGATCGCGGTGGTCGGCGGGCTGCTGGTGAGCCAGGCACTGACGCTGTTCACCACACCGGTCATATACTTGTACCTTGAGAAGTTTTTCCACCGGCCCAAACCAGCGCCTGCGCTGGCGAACCTGCACTGAGGCGGTGTCATGCGCGTCCTGATTGTTGAAGATGAAGAAAAAACCGCGGACTACCTGCATCGCGGCCTGACCGAACAAGGCTATACCGTTGACGTCGCCCGTGAAGGCGTCGAGGGTCTGCACCTGGCGCTGGAGAACGATTACGCGGTGATCGTGCTCGACGTGATGCTCCCCGGCCTCGACGGGTTTGGCGTATTGCGGGCCCTGCGCGCGCGCAAACAGACGCCGGTGATCATGCTCACCGCCCGCGAACGCGTGGAAGACCGCATCCGCGGCCTGCGCGAAGGCGCCGACGATTATTTGGGCAAGCCGTTTTCGTTCCTGGAACTGGTGGCGCGCCTGCAAGCCCTGACCCGCCGCAGCGGCGGGCATGAGCCGGTGCAGGTCACCGTGGCTGACCTGTGGATCGACTTGATCAGCCGCAAGGCCAGCCGCAACGGCCTGCGCCTGGACCTGACGGCCAAGGAGTTCTCGCTGCTCAGCGTGTTGGCGCGGCGCCAGGGTGAAATCCTGTCCAAGACCGCTATCGCCGAAATGGTCTGGGACATCAATTTCGACAGCGACGCCAACGTCGTCGAAGTCGCGATCAAGCGCCTGCGCGCCAAGCTCGACGGGCCGTTCGAACAAAAACTGCTGCACACCATTCGCGGCATGGGCTATGTGCTGGAGAACCGCAGTGTCGGCTAACTCCATCGCCCTGCGCCTGAGCGGCATGTTCACCCTGGTGGCCTTGCTGATCTTCTTGTTGATCGGCGGCGCGCTGTACCAGCAGGTGGACCGCGGCCTGGGGCTGTTGCCGGGGGCCGAACTGGATGCGCGTTACAGCGTGCTCGAATCCTCGGTGAATCGCTTTGGCACGCCCGAGCATTGGGTGAAGATCCAGGCCAAGCTCAAGCTGTTGGGCGAGGAAGACAAACGCATCCGTTTTTGGGTGGTCAGCAGCGACCCGAACTATGAGTACGGCAACCCCGATGCGCAGATCCGTGAGTTCGCCGCCGGCCCCACGGGCAAACGCGACCTGCGCCTGCCGGGGCGTGAGTACCCGTTCAAGGTGTTGGTGAGCCAGTTTGCGGCGAAGGACCAACGCCCACCGCTGCGTTTCATGATTGCGATTGATACCGAGAATTTCCGCGCGACCCAGCATCAGCTGCTGATGGCCTTGATCGGCCTGGCGTTTGTCGGCGTCGTACTGGCCTCGCTGCTGGGGTTCTGGGTGTCGCGTATCGGCCTGAAGCCGCTGATCAAGCTGTCGGACGAGGCACAAAAACTGGCGCCGCCCAAACTCTCCGGGCGCCTGCAGCTGTCGCCGTTGCCGCCGGAGCTGAGCCAGTTCGTCAACTCTTTCAACTCGACCCTCGACCGCGTTGAACAGGCCTATTCGCGCCTGGAATCGTTCAACGCCGACGTGGCCCATGAGCTGCGCTCGCCGCTGACCAACCTGATTGGCCAGACCCAAGTGGCGCTGACGCGAGGGCGCTCGGCCGAGCATTATTTCGAGGTGCTGCAATCCAACCTCGAAGAGCTGGAGCGTTTGCGCTCGATCATCAATGACATGCTGTTTCTTGCCAGTGCCGACCAGGGCAGCAAGGCGACCAAACTGATCGAAAGCTCGCTGGCGGATGAAGTGGCGACCACGCTGGATTATCTGGACTTCATCCTTGAGGACGCTCAGGTCAAGGTGCGGGTGCAGGGTGATGCGTTGGTGCAGATCGAGAAAGCCCACCTGCGCCGCGCGCTGATCAATCTGCTGAGTAATGCGGTGCAGCACACCGCGCCCGGGCAGGTTATCGAGGTGAGCATCGACGTTCATGAAGCCCATGTTGCGATTGGGGTGACCAACCCAGGCGATGAGATTGCCAGTGAGCATTTGCCGCGGTTGTTCGAGCGGTTTTATCGGGTGGATGCGTCGCGCAGTAACAGTGGGGCGAACCATGGGTTGGGGTTGGCGATCGTCAAGGCGATTGCCTTGATGCATGGCGGGGATGTGTTTGTGCGCAGTGCGGGTGGGGGGAATACGTTTGGGATTACGCTGCCGGTGTAGGTGGGAATGGGGGGATATCCGTTATTTGGGTGATGGCGGGTATTGGTTTCGCCCTTACGGCGAGTCACTTTGCAAAAGCGGCAAAGTAACCAAAGCGCTCTTGCCCCACCACTCGGCACCTCGCTCACGCTCGGTGTGCCCGAAAACAGGTAGTACTGCGCGGGCCGCCGCGACGGGCCGTCCCTGCCCCGTCGCGGCTAAACCGGCGTCCTGCCGGTTTACCCGCTCCGTACTACCTGTTTTCGGCCAGCGTGGTTGACGGGGCGCCTAAGATCAACATCAAGATCAAGATCTACAGCACGGCGGCCTGAAAGCCGACCTGAGTGGTTGGATCAAAGGCAGATACGTGTAGGAGCGGGATTGCCGGCGATGCGGGCGACGCGGTCGTTCAGTGATACCGAGTCGATGCCTTCGCAGGCAAGCCAGCTCCCACAGAAAAGCAGATTTGCCGTGCTCTGGATTTGTCTTCGCTTTGGTTTTTTTGCTCTTGATCTGCTTCAACCACTCAGGTCGGCGACTAGGCCGCCGTGCTCTTGCTTTTGATTTTGATCTTAGGCGCCCCGTCAAACACAAGGGCACACCGAGCCTAGGCGAGGTGCCGAGTGTTGGGGCAAGAACCCATGGTTACTTTTGGGGCCCTTTTCCAAAAGTGACTTGCCGTAAGGGCGAAACCATAGGCCGCCGTTACCGCAGCAACGGATATGTACCCACCCCCTCCCACCCCACCAAACGCACATCCCAATTGACTCCCCTCCCACCCCCATGCTCTCCTACACACCTTGTTTCGGGTGCCCTTCACAGGGTGAAACGGGAAACCGGTAAATCATGCCTGCATGACCAGTCCGGTGCTGCCCCCGCAACGGTAAGCGAGCGAAGCGTCAAATCCACTGTGCCAAACGGCATGGGAAGGTGATGCTTTCAGACTGACTCTTTCAAGAGCCATCCCTCGCAAGCCCGGAGACCGGCCCGAAAAAATCAGATAACAAACCCGCGGTGGGCGGGCGCTGTTCAGAACCCTGCGTGCCTGGCTCGTAGGGTTTTCATGCGCTCGTTTCACCCTGACACCCAGAAGGGACGCGCCATGTCGATCATCAGCAGCACCTCGCACACCGCCAGCAACTCCGCCACCCTGAGCCAACGCCTGACCGCCGCCATCGGCGCGTCGATCCTTGGCGCGTGCCTGGTGTATTTCGCCGGTTTCTCGCACATCGAGGCCGTGCACAACGCCGCCCACGATACCCGCCACAGCGCCGCGTTCCCGTGCCACTGAGACCTGCCGACATGATCAAGCGTATTGCCCAAACCGCTGGTTTCACCGGCCTGCTGGCCGCCCTGCTGCTGACCCTGCTGCAAAGTTTCTGGGTGGCCCCGCTGATTCTGCAGGCGGAAACCTTCGAAAACGCCCCGGCAGCCACCGAACCAGCGCATGAACATGCCGCAGGCGCCGCCGCCCATACCCACGATGCCGAAGCCTGGGAGCCGGAAAACGGCTGGCAGCGCGTGCTGTCCACTACCGGTGGCAACCTGGTGGTCGCCGTCGGTTTCGCGCTGATGCTGGCCGGCCTTTACACCCTGCGCGCACCGACCCGCACGGCCCAAGGCCTGCTGTGGGGCCTGGCCGGTTACGCGACCTTTGTGTTGGCGCCGACCCTGGGCCTGCCGCCTGAGCTGCCGGGCACCGCTGCCGCAGACCTGGCGCAACGCCAGATCTGGTGGATCGGCACCGCCGCCTCCACCGCCGCCGGTATTGCGCTGATTGTGTTCGGTCGCAACTGGCTGCTCAAAGTGCTGGGCGTAGCGATCCTGGTCGTGCCCCACGTGGTCGGCGCACCGCAACCGCAAGTGCATTCGATGCTGGCGCCAGAAGCCCTGGAAGCCCAGTTCAAGATCGCTTCGCAGCTGACCAACGTGGCGTTCTGGCTGGCCCTGGGCCTGATCAGTGCCTGGCTGTTCCGCCGCAACCGCGACGATCACTACTCGGCATGACCCTGGTGGTCGGCCTGGGCTGCCAGCGGGGTTGTGACCTGCACACCCTGCTGGGCCTGTTTGACAGCGCCCTCGCCCAGCGCGGGATTGACCGCCAGCGGGTTACGGCACTGGCCAGTATCGACCTCAAGAGGGATGAACCGGGGCTGCTCGCCTTGTCCCGATTGCTCGACTTGCCCTTGCACTGTTTCAGCGCTGCGCAACTGGCGGTGTATGAAGACCGGTTGAGCCATAAATCAGCGGTCGCTTTCACCCATACCGGCTGCCATGGCATCGCCGAAAGCGCCGCCCTGGCCCTCGCCGAACACCTCGCGAACGCGCCTGCACGCTTGCTGATCACCCGCCAGAAAAACGCCCGGGCCACCTTCGCATTGGCCTGTAGCGGCTAAAACCTCGATAATCGCCCCGTTCGATCATGAGCAATCTTCATGCTGGCCCGTTTTTTTTCACAGGAATCCCCCATGACCGTCTACTTCATCGGCGCCGGCCCCGGCGACCCGGAACTGATCACCGTCAAAGGCCAGCGGCTGATCCGCAGTTGCCCGGTGATCATCTATGCCGGCTCGCTGGTGCCGGCAGCGGTGCTGGAGGGGCATCAGGCCGAACAGGTGATTAACAGCGCCGAACTGCACCTGGAACAGATCATCGATCTGATCAAGGCGGCCCACGCCAAAGGCCAGGATGTCGCGCGTGTGCATTCCGGCGATCCGAGCCTGTACGGCGCGATTGGCGAACAGATACGTTACCTGCGCGCGCTGGGCATACCCTTCCAGGTCATTCCCGGCGTGACTGCGGTAGCGGCGTGCGCGGCGCTCCTGGAGACCGAACTGACCCTGCCGGACATCGCCCAAAGCGTGATCCTGACCCGCTACGCCGACAAAACCAGCATGCCGCCCGGCGAAGACTTCGACAGCCTGGCACGCCATGGCACGACCATGGCGATTCACTTGGGGGTCAACCACTTGGAGAAGATCGTCGCCGAACTGTTACCGCATTACGGCGCGGACTGCCCGATTGCCGTGGTGCATCGGGCGACGTGGCCGGATCAAGATTGGGCGGTGGGGACGCTCAGCGATATTGCCGAGAAAGTAGCGGCCAAGGGCTTTCGGCGCACAGCGCTGATTGTGGTTGGCCGGGTGTTGGCGAGTGACCGTTTCAGCGAGTCGTCACTGTACCGAGCTGGCCATGCGCACCTCTATCGGCCCTGAAGAAATGCGGTCAAAAAAAGTG
>NZ_JBAWDE010000130.1:0-17631 GCF_049590575.1 Pseudomonas sp. | reverse complement strand
TTCCTGCGCAGCGGCGCACGTGGCGCCAGTCACCCTGCTGGCGGTGAGCCCCGGCCACTACGACGTCTATTTTCGCGAGGCAGCCCAGCCCGGTTTCGGCCGGCTGCACGCGCGCACTCTTTCTATTGAAGCGGCGGGCGCCTTGCTGCGCGCCCACCCACGGAGCAACACCGATGATTGATTACATCCGCGACGGTCAGGAGATCTATCGCAACTCCTTCGCCATTATTCGCGCGGAAGCCAAGCTGGACCGGATCCCGGCTGATTTGGAAAAACTCGCGGTGCGCGTGATTCATGCCTGCGGCATGGTCGAGGCAATCGACGGCCTGCAGTTTTCCGAAGGCGCGGGCACGGCTGGGCGCGCTGCGCTGGCGGCCGGCGCGCCGATTTTGTGTGATGCGCGGATGGTCTCCGAAGGCGTGACCCGTACACGCCTGCCGGCCAACAACCCGGTGATCTGCACCCTGCGCGACGACAGCGTGCCGGAGCTGGCGCGCAAGTTGGGCAACACCCGTTCCGCGGCTGCGTTGGAGCTATGGCGCCCGCACCTGGAAGGCAGCGTGGTGGTGATCGGCAACGCGCCGACCGCGTTGTTCTACCTGCTGGAAATGCTCGACGCCGGCGCACCGAAACCTGCGCTGATCCTGGGGTTCCCGGTCGGTTTTGTCGGCGCCGCCGAGTCCAAGGCGATGCTCGCGGCTGACAGCCGGGGCGTGCCGTTCGTGATCATGCAGGGCCGCCTCGGCGGCAGTGCGATGGCTGCCGCTGCGGTGAACGCCTTGGCCACGGAGGTCGAATAATGCAGGCACGCGGACGTTTGATCGGCCTGGGCGTCGGCCCCGGTGACCCGGAGCTGATCACGCTCAAGGCCCTGCGCCTGCTGCGCGAGTCGCCGGTGGTGGCGTACTTTGTGGCCAAGGGCAAGAAGGGCAACGCCTTCGGTATCATCGAGGACCACCTGGTGCCGCAGCAGACCCTGATGCCGCTGGTGTACCCGGTGACCACCGAGGCACTGCCGGCGCCGCTGTCCTACGAGCAGGTGATCAGCGATTTCTATGATACGGCGAGTGTCGACGTGGCGTCGCACCTCGACGCCGGCCGCGATGTGGCGGTGATCTGCGAAGGCGACCCGTTCTTCTACGGCTCCTACATGTACCTGCACGACCGCCTCGCCGAGCGTTACGAAGCGCACGTGATTCCCGGTGTGTGCTCGATGCTCGGCGGCGCCTCGGTACTCGGCGCGCCGCTGGTGTATCGCAACCAGAGCCTGTCGGTGCTCTCTGGCGTGCTGCCCCACGAGGACCTCAAGCGCCGCCTGGCGGATGCCGACGCGGCGGTGATCATGAAGCTGGGCCGCAACTTCCCCAAGGTGCGCCAGGTGCTGGAAGAACTCGGCCTGGCCGGGCGCGCGCTGTATGTGGAGCGCGCGACCATGGCCAACCAGAAAATCGTGCCGCTGGACCAGGTGGAGCCGATGTCTTCGCCGTACTTCTCGCTGATCATCGTGCCCGGTGAACGGTGGCAAGGTTGAGCGGCCCGGCGATTGTCATTCTCGGCCAGGGCAGCCTGGCCACGGCGCGCAAAATCCAGCAGGTTTACCCAGGCGCGTTGATCCACGGACTGGCTGGACGCGTTGACGGCGCGGACCACACCTACAGCGAATTCGGCGCCACCTTGCGCCAGCTTTATCAGCAGGGCACGTCGCTGATTGCGCTGTGTGCGGCGGGTATCGTGATCCGCACCCTGGCGCCGCTGCTGCTGGAAAAAGGCGCAGAGCCCGCCGTGCTGGCCGTGGCGGAAGACGGCAGCGCCGTGGTGCCGCTGCTGGGTGGCCTGGGCGGCGTGAACGTGATGGCGCGCGAGATTGCGGCGGCACTGGAGGTGGCGGCGGCGATCACCACCAGTGGCGAGCTGCGTTTCGGCACCTGCCTGCTCAACCCGCCCACGGGTTACGCGCTGGCCGACCTGGAGCTGGGCAAGCGGTTTGTCTCGGACCTGCTGGCCGGCGAAAGCGTGCGTATCGAAGGAGCCGCGCCGTGGCTGGACCAGGCCAACCTGCCGCAGGATCAGCAGGCGCGCCTGGCGATTCACGTGAGCAGTGCCGAGCGCGAGCCTGCGGCCAACGAATTGCTGATTTACCCAAAAAACGTGTGCGTCACCTGCAAGCCTGGCGCGGACTTGGCCGGGCGTGTGCGCACGGCGTTGCAGGAGGCGGGCATCGCCGTGCAGTCCCTGGCGTGCTTGTTGGCCAGCGACACGCAAATGGCTGAGGCTTCATTGCATGAAGCCGCGTTGGCATTGGGCGTGCCGCTGCGTTTCGCCACGGTAGCGCAAGACGCGGACATCGTGATCACTGTCGCCGAGCAACCGCTGGACCTGTCGCACGTTGGCCGCCCGCGTGGCCGTCTCGCCGTGATCGGCCTGGGCCCCGGCGCTGCCGAATTGATGGTGCCGGCGGTAAAGGCCGAACTGGCGCGCTGCACCGACGTGCTGGGCTACGAAACCTATGTGCGCATGGCCGGCCCGTTTCGCGATGATCAAGTGCAGCACTGCACCGATAACCGCGAAGAGATGCAGCGTGCGCGCCACGCATTCGAGCTGGCCGCGCAGGGGCGGTCGGTGGTGGTGGTCTCATCCGGCGACCCCGGCGTATTCGCCATGGCGGCGGCGGTGATCGAGGCGTTGCATGAGTCCAGTGATGCCGCGTGGCATCAAGTCGACCTGCAAATCCTGCCGGGCGTTTCGGCGTCGCTGGCTACCGCCGCCCAGGCCGGTGCGCCGTTGGGGCATGATTTTTGTGTGATGTCGCTGTCGGACAACCTCAAGCCCTGGTCGATCATCGAGAAGCGCCTGGACCTTGCGTCCCAGGCCGACCTGGCGTTGGCGTTCTACAACCCGATCTCGCGCTCGCGGCCGTGGCAACTGGGGCGAGCCCTGGAAATCGTCGCGCTGCACCGTACCCCTGAAACACCGGTGGTGCTGGGGCGCGACATCGGCCGCCCAGGCCAGACGCTGCGCGTCACCACCCTTGGGCAACTGACGCCCGAGCAAGTGGACATGCGCACCATGGTGCTGATCGGCTCGTCCACTACCTGCGTGTTCCCGCGCGCCGGTGGCGGTGAGTGGGTGTACACGCCGCGCTGGTATGGCGAAAAACCCGCCTCCTGAAAACGCCTTGTTGCAGGCCGGAAAGCTCCGAGTAACGCCGGGTGATGACCCATCGTTGCTCGGGGCTTTTTCTTTTTTCGGCGATGAAACCCGGAAACCCCACAGGTGCACCTCGGTATTGCTGGGTGAGGCTTCCAGAGGTGGCGAGTCGAGCGATGTTTGTCGTCTGGAAAGCCCACCGGCCACTCGACTAGTGTGAGGGTGAGCCCCATGTGGGGTGGTTGTGGAGAATTGAAAATGGAGCGATATCGCAAAAGGATCAACAGTGCGAAAAGGCGCAAGTTGATTGCCGCCTACAAGCTGCCAGGGTCTCCGGGGGCCGGCACCGTCCTGGTGCCGGATGCCGAGGATGACTGCAACGGGGCAGTGGTGAACAACGGGGTGATCTCGTTTATCGAGGGAGTGTCCGCCCTGAACCGTGAGTACATTCGCAAGAGCTACCTGCTTGCCAGTAGCTATGTCAGCGATGTATTGAAGATGCCGCGCGGCACCGAGGCGTGGTACGACGAATTTATCAAAGTGATGATCAGCCTGGGCTGGCTGCCGGTGCGCAGCAGCTTCGAACGGGTGAAAAGCTCGGACAAGGGCCTGACGGTGCAGTTGGCGGCGCTGAATATCATTGCCGCGATGTTGGCCTCGAGTTCGCTGGTCGCACCACTGCTGGGTGCATTGCCGAAGCTGGCGGCGGACGCGTTGAAGGCTATGAAGCAGCAACCGGCTTCATTCGAGCTGTTCAAGCGCAACAGCACGGTGCACCAGGGCGGTGATTTCGGCCTGGCGTCCTGCGCCGAAGCCGATGGCGAAATCATGATGGTGCTGGTGACGTACAGCTGCCACGGTGTGAGCAAACAGGTGGGGCTGCCATTCCTTGAGTGGGACAGCGCTTCATTCGAGGCCTTCAGCGGGCAGACGTGCCTGGTGCTGAGTACCTCGGTGGTCAACGAAAAAACTATCCAGCTGATGCGCGAAAGCGCGGGTGACAAGGTGCAACTGGCGATTGCCAAGTACCGAATCTAAGGCACCAGATAGCCGCGCACACCGGTGAAGATGATTTGCGCGGCGAGGGCGCACACGAACAATCCCATCAACCGACTGACAATCTGCAAGCCCTGGTCACCGAGAATGCGTTCGATACGGTTGGACAGGTACAGCACCACGCCGACCGTGAGGCTGGCCAGGGCGATGCTGAGGATGGCGGTGATCTTGTCATCCCAATGTGGCTGGCTGACGCCCATCACCAGCAGCGCACCGATGGTGCCGGGGCCGACCGTGAGGGGAATGGTCAGCGGCACGATGGTCACGTCCTGCTGCACGTTGTCGGTCTGCACCGCTGACTTGCCCTGCGCCATACCCAGTGCGGAGATGAACAGCACGCTGCCGGCGCCGATGCGGAACGCGTCCACGGTGATGCCGAACACACTGAAAATCACCCGGCCGAACAGGTACAGCAACACGCTCGATACCAGGGTGGCCAACGCGACTTTCCAGGCCAGGCGGCGGCGCTCCTTGCTGGAATAACCACGGGTCAGGCTGATAAAGCAGGACAGCACGAAGAACGGGCTGTAGAGCACCAGCATCTTCAGGTAAACGCTGAATAACACGTGGAGCATGGAGGGTGGCTCGCGGCGGGGAAAAGTGCTGAGAGTCTATCAGGCGACAGCGTTCAATGTGGGAGGGGGCTTGCCCCCGATAGCGGTGTATCAGTCACAGATTGGTTGCCTGACGGACCGCAATCGGGGGCAAGCCCCCTCCCACAATGGGCCGGGTTGCTGGTCAGGGACGCGCGTGTTCGGGCCGCTGCTGACGCTGCGCGACCCAGAATTCCACCAACTCTCGCAGCTGCGACAGCTCTACCGGCTTGGCCATGTGCCCGTCCATTCCGGCCTGGCGTGCGCGCTCTTTGTGTTCCGACAGAATATGCGCCGTCAGCGCCACCACCGGCGTGCGGATGCGCTGATGGCTGACTTCCCACGCCCGCAGTTGCTGGGTAGCAGAGAAGCCGTCGAGGATCGGCATCTCGCAGTCCATCAACACCAGGTCATATCGCTGGGCCTTCATCGCCTCCAGCGCTTCCTCGCCATTGCTGGCGGTGTCTGGGTCGAGGTTGAGCTTGCCAAGCATGCCGCGGATTACCTTGGTGGAAATGCTGTTGTCTTCGGCCACCAGGATGCGGAAATCGCTGGGCACGGTCACAGCCGCAGGCGCGATGGGGACGGCACGCGGCTGCAACGCGCCTTTGCTGCGCTGGGCCAGTTCGTCGGCCAGGGTAGTCTTGAGCGTATAACCCGCCACCGGTTTGGCGAGGATGCGTTTGATCCCGCAGTTGCGCGCGATGATCTTGCTCGGCGCATTGCTGATGCCGGTGAGCATGATCAGCAGGATGTCGTGGTTCAGGCTCGGGTCCTCCTTGATCTTCGCCGCCAGTTGCATGCCGGTCATGCCGGGCATGTTCTGGTCCAGCAGGACCACGTCGAAGTAATCGCGCAGGTGCGCCTTGGTGCGCAGCAGCGCCAGGGCTTCCTTGCCCGAAGGCACGGCACTGACGTTGAGGCCCCAGGCGGTGCATTGCTGCACCAGCACCTTGCGGCAGGTGTCGTTATCGTCCACCACCAGCACGCGTGCGTCCTTGAGCGGGCCGTCGAGGTCGGACGTCGGGTGTTCCAGGCGTTCCGGGTCCAGCGGCAGCGTCAACCACAGGGTGCTGCCTTGGTGGGCACCGCTCTTGATGCCGAACTCGCCGTTCATCAACAGGATCAACTGGCGCGCAATCACCAGGCCCAGGTGGCCGCTCAAACGGGTGGCCGAGAGGAAATTCTTGCTGTGCAACTCGCTGTGCAGCAGGGCGTCGCGCTCGGCGGCTTCCATCGGCAGGCCGCTGTCCTGGACGGCAATGCGCAGGCGCGGCTTGGTGCTGCGGTCGTCCAAGGCGACCACGATCAGCACTTCACCTTCATCGGTTTTTTGCAGGGCGTTTTCCAGCAGGCTCAACATCGCCTGGCGCAGGCGGGTCGGGTCGCCGCTGATCACGCGGGGCACCTGGGGCTGGATAAAGCTGATCAGCTCGACATTCTGCTGCTCGGCCTTGGCGCGGAAGATGCTCAGACAGTCATCGATCAGCGCATTGAGGTCGAATTGCACGTCGTCCAGCTCGATCTGCCCGGACTCGAGCTTGGAAATATCGAGGATTTCGTTGATCAGCGTGAGCAGCTCATTGCCGGCGCTGTGGATTGTTTGCACGTAGTCGCGCTGCTTCACCGACAGCGGCGTGCCCAGCAGCAGCTCGGTCATGCCCAGCACGCCGTTCATGGGGGTGCGGATTTCGTGGCTGATCTTCGCCAGGAACTCGGCCTTGGCCGCGATTTCTGCGTTGCTGGCGGCCAGGTCGCGGCTGAGGCTGAAGCGTGCCTCGACTATCGCGCGCTGGCGTTCGCCCAGGGCCAGGCTCATCAACAGGCCGCTCACGCAGATGAACGCCAACAGCGTGATGATCAAGCCTTGCGGCGAGACCATCGTCAGGCCAAGAAGGGCCGGCAGGATGATCAGCGTGCCGATGTTGAACACCACCATTGCCGCCACGAACAGGCGTGCCGGGCGGTAGCCTTTTTGCCAGTGGCAGGCCGAGACAAACAGCATGCTCAAGCCGGCCAGGGCCACCAGCGCATAGGTGATGATGTTCAGCGGCAGGGTGTTGACGAACAACAGCAACAGGCCGCACAGCACGATAAACAGAATATCGACCATCAGCAGCTTGTTCAGCGGGTGCGGGCCAAGAGGCATGAAGAAGCGGTAGGCAAACATCAGCCCACAGGGCGCGGTCAGCAGCAGGGCGAGGTAGGCGCCCGGGGTCTGGATCGCGTGCCAGTTCGGCAACCAGGGGCCTGCCAGGTTGAGCAGCAGCACCAGGCTCAGCATCAGCAGCAGTTCGCAGGCCGCCAGCCATAGGCTGCTGCGCGAGCGGTGGTAGGCGAAGCGCGTGAGGTTGTGCAGGATCAGCATCAACAGGCAGCCGAACAGCAGGCCGTAGATCAGCGTCTGGGTCTGGTCGGCGGCGGCCAGTACCGCCGGTTCAAGGGTGATGTAGGGGCGCAGTTCGTGTTCCGAGACCAGGCGCAGGTAGACCTCGAGGGGCTTCTGGCTTTGGGGCATCGGCAGCATGAAGTCGCTGCTGGGCAGCGGGCGCTCGGCCTGGGGCTGGCGGGTGCCGGTGCTTTGCTGTTCGACCAGGGTGTCGCCGTCGAGCACGTAGAGGCTCAGGTGCGCCAGGTCCGGCGCGAATACCCGCAGCACTTGCTCGTGCTTGCCGGGTTGCAGCTTGAAACGTACCCACAGCGCACCGTCCGGCTCCGCGGCGGTAATGCGGTCCAGTTCGATGGGGCTAAATTGATTGGTGTAGCGCGAGGAACGGATGTCGCTCAGTTGCAGGTCGGCCTGTTCATCAAGCAATACTGCCCAGCCACTGCCTTGCGCGGCGGCCTGGGCCGGAAACAAGCAGAGCAGTGCCAGCAGACTGACAGTGAAACCTATGGCGATCCTGAGCCAGCGCACGGCGAAATCCCTTCGTAGGTTGATGCACGGGTTAACTATGCGCGGGGTGGCATGTGTACGGCAAGGGCCAGAGGCCCTTGCCTAACCGAACGGATAGCTACGGACTACAACGACTTACTGGCTTTCGCCACGCTCACGTGCAATGGCGCGATAGCCGATGTCGGTGCGGTAGAAGCAGCCTTTCCAGTCGATTTTTGCCGCCAGCTTGTACGCTTGTTGTTGCGCAGCGTCGACACTGGCACCCATTGCGGTGGCGCACAACACACGGCCACCCGCGGTTACAACTTTGCCATCCTTGAGCGCGGTGCCTGCATGGAACACCTTGCCTTCCAGCGTAGCAGCCGCGTCCAGGCCTTCAATCACATCGCCCTTGGCGTAATCGGCAGGGTAACCACCGGCTGCCAGCACGATACCGACGCTCGGGCGCGGGTCCCATTGCGCTTCGACCTTGTCCAGGGCCTGGGCCAGCGCGGCTTCCACCAGCAGCACCAGGCTCGACTGCAGGCGCAGCATCACCGGTTGGGTTTCCGGGTCGCCGAAGCGGCAGTTGAACTCGATGACTTTCGGGTTACCGGCTTTGTCGATCATCAGGCCGGCGTAGAGGAAGCCGGTGTACACATTGCCTTCGTCGGCCATGCCGCGCACGGTCGGCCAGATCACCAGGTCCATCACGCGCTGGTGCACTTCAGCGGTCACCACCGGGGCCGGCGAGTAAGCCCCCATGCCGCCGGTGTTCGGGCCGCTGTCGCCATCGCCGACGCGCTTGTGGTCCTGGCTGGTGGCCATCGGCAGTACGTTCTTGCCGTCGACCATCACGATAAAGCTGGCTTCTTCGCCGTCGAGGAATTCCTCGATGACCACGCGCGAACCCGCGTCACCAAAGGCGTTGCCGGCGAGCATGTCGCGCACGGCGTCTTCGGCTTCCTGCAGGGTCATCGCCACGATCACGCCTTTACCGGCCGCCAGGCCGTCGGCCTTGATCACGATCGGCGCACCGACCTCACGCAAGTAAGCCAGGGCCGGCTCGATCTCGGTGAAATTCTGGTAGTCGGCGGTCGGGATCTTGTGGCGCGCCAGGAAGTCCTTGGTGAACGCCTTGGAGCCTTCCAGTTGGGCAGCGCCAGCCGTCGGGCCGAAGCAATCCAGGCCGCGGCTGCGGAACAGGTCTACAACGCCGGCAACCAGTGGCACTTCCGGGCCGACGATGGTCAGGGACACATTCTTTTCAGCAAAGTCTGCCAACTGCTCAAGGGCCAGCACGTCGATAGCCACGTTCTCGCACTTGGCTTCAATGGCGGTACCGGCGTTGCCGGGGGCTACGAAGACTTTCTGGACGCGTGGGTCCTGGGCAACTTTCCAGGCCAGTGCGTGTTCACGGCCGCCGCTGCCAATGATCAAAACATTCATTTCAAAAACCTCAAATTCTGTTAGTGGCGGAAATGGCGCATGCCGGTAAAGACCATGGCAATGCCGGCCTCATCAGCCGCTGCAATCACTTCTGCATCACGCATCGAACCGCCCGGTTGGATCACGGCGGTAACGCCGGCTTTCGCGGCGTTATCCAGGCCGTCACGGAACGGGAAGAACGCGTCGGAAGCCATCACCGAGCCCGCAACCTGCAAACCGGCGTGCTCAGCCTTGATCGCGGCGATACGGGCCGAGTTCACGCGGCTCATCTGGCCGGCGCCGACGCCGATGGTCTGGCGGTTCTTGGCGTAGACGATGGCGTTGGATTTAACGTATTTGGCGACTTTCCAGGCGAAGATCAGGTCGTTGATCTCTTGCTCGGTCGGCGCGCGCTGGGTCACGACTTTGAGGTCTTCGCTGCCGATCATGCCGATGTCGCGGCTCTGGACCAGCAAGCCGCCGTTGACGCGCTTGTAGTCCCAGGCAGCGGCGCGGTCCGCCGACCACTCGCCACAGGCCAGCAGGCGCACGTTGGCTTTGGCAGCCACAATCGCGCGGGCTTCTGCGCTGACGGAAGGGGCGATGATGACTTCGACGAACTGGCGCTCGACGATGGCTTTGGCGGTCTCGGCGTCCAGCTCGCGGTTGAAGGCGATGATGCCGCCGAACGCGGATTCGGTGTCGGTGGCGTAGGCCAGTTCGTACGCCTGGCGGATACCGCCTTCAGCGTCCGGGCTCACGGCCACGCCGCACGGGTTGGCGTGCTTGACGATCACGCAGGCCGGCTTGACGAAGCTCTTCACACATTCCAGCGCGGCGTCGGTGTCGGCCACGTTGTTGTAGGACAGCTCTTTGCCTTGCAGTTGGGTCGCGGTGGCGATGCCGACTTCGGCCGGTTTGGCTTCCACGTAGAACGCCGCGCTCTGGTGCGGGTTCTCGCCGTAGCGCATTTCCTGGGCCTTGATGAACTGGCTGTTGAACGTGCGCGGGAACTGGCTGCGGCCTTCGGTGCTGAGGGTGTCAGCCGCCTGGTTCACGGTGCCCATGTAGTTGGCGATCATGCCGTCGTAGGCGGCGGTGTGTTCGAACGCCTTGAGCATCAGGTCGAAACGCTGGGCGTAGGTCAGGCCGCCGGCTTTCAGGCTTTCGAGCACTTGGGCGTAGTCGCTGGCGTTGACCACGATGGCCACGTCTTTGTGGTTTTTGGCTGCCGAGCGCACCATGGTCGGGCCGCCGATATCGATATTTTCGATGGCGGTCGGCAGGTCGCAGCCTGGCTTGTTGATGGTGGCTTCGAACGGGTAGAGGTTAACGGCGACCAGGTCGATCGGCTTGATGCCGTGCTCGGTCATGATCGCGTCGTCAATGCCGCGACGGCCGAGGATGCCGCCGTGGATTTTCGGGTGCAGGGTCTTGACCCGACCGTCCATCATTTCTGCGAAACCGGTGTAGTCCGCAACTTCTACTGCGGCCACGCCGTTGTCCTGCAGCAGTTTGAAGGTCCCGCCCGTGGAGAGGATTTCCACGCCCAGGGCTTCCAGCTCCCGGGCAAATTCGAGGATCCCGGTCTTGTCGGAAACACTGATCAAGGCGCGGCGGATCGGCAGGCGGGTAGTCTGGTCGGTCATTTCAATTTCCATCAAAAGCAAAGGAGTCAGCAAAAAAGGCGTCCGTTTTTTACGCGGGCGCCTTTCTGGTTTGATTGAATGCTTACAGCAAATCGTACTGCTTGAGCTTTTTGCGCAAGGTGCCACGGTTGAGGCCCAGCAGCTCACTGGCTTTGGTCTGGTTGCCCTTGACGTAGTTCATCACGCTTTCGAGCAAGGGCGCCTCGACTTCGGAGAGCACCAGGTTGTACACGTCCGTGACGGAAGCGCCCTCAAGGTGGGCGAAATAATTGTGCAGCGCCTTCTCGACACTCCCGCGAAGGGTCTGGCCTTCTTCGCTCGGCGTGTTGAGGTGCTGTTTCAAATTGACGTTGTCGCTCACGGGTGTTGTTCCACTCACTAAAGTCTCAGTCATCATCGTCATGCGGCCACCCCCTCTCCGTCCCCTGTCCCCAGGCTCTTGTAACGCTCGCTGAAGAACTCACGAACATTGGCGCACTGTGCTTCCGTCTCATCCAAACGATTGAAGTGGGCGCGAAACTCCTTGGCGCCCGGCAAGGTTGCGAGATACCAGCCGACATGCTTGCGAGCAATGCGAACTCCCATCACGTCTCCGTAGAAGGCGTGCAGGGCGGCCAGATGCTCTAGCAGAATACGTTCCACCTCGATCAGCTCCGGTGCCGGCAAGACTTCGCCGGTACGCAGAAAGTGTTCGATCTCACGAAAAATCCACGGTCGCCCCTGAGCGGCCCGGCCAATCAACAGGCCATCGGCACCGGTGGCGTGCAGCACGCGCCGGGCTTTCTCGGCTGAATCGATATCGCCATTGGCAAACACCGGCATCGACACCGCCTGCTTGATCGCGGCGATGGTGTCGTACTCGGCTTCACCGGTGTACAGGTCGGCGCGGGTGCGGCCATGCACCGCCAGCGCTGTAATGCCTGCCTGTTCGGCGATCTTCGCCACCGTCAGGCCGTTCTTGTTGTCCCGGTCCCAGCCGGTACGAATCTTCAAGGTGACCGGCACATCCACTGCGGCGACAACGGCCTGCAGGATCTCGGCTACCAACTGCTCATCTTTCAACAGCGCGGAACCGGCGGCCTTGTTGCAGACCTTCTTGGCCGGGCAGCCCATATTGATATCAATGATCTGTGCGCCCAACTCCACGTTGGCTCGGGCCGCATCCGCCAGCATCTGTGCATCACCACCGGCGATCTGTACCGAGCGGGGCTCGGGATCACCTTCGTGGATCATGCGCATCCGCGATTTGCGGGTGTTCCACAAGCTCATGTCGCTGGTGACCATTTCCGAGACTACTAGACCCGCGCCCAAACGCTTGCACAGCTGACGAAAGGGCTGGTCGGTGACGCCCGCCATGGGAGCGAGAATCAAGCCGTTCTGCAATGTATATGGGCCGATGCGTACCGCCGACATAGGACTTCCCTGTTGTGGGGCCGGATCATTAGAGTTCGAAAAAGGGTTGGCATGATACCCGCTCTCGATGACTGGATAAAGGCTGAATTGGATAAAATCTGAACAGTTATTTCTTTATCGCCACCGGTTTGGTTGCGCAAGGCTCAGTCAAGAATCTGCCGTCAAGCCTCGATGCATGCACCGATTCACTCGGGCGAGTGAAAGCTCAGGCTGTAATTCACGGCTTTGTTGCCTGGGTCGAGGATATCCAGGGAGATATGGATCGGGGTCTGCGATGGCATTTCGCTCACGCCGGCCAATTCGCCGCTCAGGTATTCCGCAGGTTTGAACCGGCGACTGGCGATCAGGCTGCCGTTCATGTCGGCAAAGCGCAGCTCCAGCAGCGGAAATGGCTGGGAGAACACCGCGCGGTTGTAGATGATCGCGTCCACCACCAGCGCCCCGGCGAATTCCGGGTGGCTGCGCACCACCAGGTTACTGCTCTTGATATGGGCAATATCGACCCGCGATGGCACGGTGCAGCCCAGTGTGGGGCACAGCTCCTGGAACCACGGGCGGTAGGCGTCCTGGCGGGCCAGTTCGTCGAATTGGTAGGCGATGTACTGGCCAGCCAGGCCAGCGGCGGCGATCAGTACCAGCAGCAGCCAGACCAGGCGACGGCCCAGGCTCGACGGGCGTTTCTGCGCGTAGAGGTGCAGCGGGTCGTCTTCCAGGTCCTGAAGCACGTCATCGTGAGCACCGGGTTCGGCGCGCACGCGCTTGCGACGAGGCGCGGGTCGCTCCTCGGGTTGCGGTTCTGCGGCCTGGGTCAATGGAGTGAACGGCGGATCGCGATCGTCCTCGTCATCCTGCGTGGAGCGCAGCGTGGGCTCGTCGTCGATGTCGTCGGTGTGACGCGACATTGAGGGTTCGGTACGCTGCCGGGAAGCAGGGGGGGCGGCCTCCAACGCTTGCGCGCGTTCCTCGGGCGGTTCGCTGAACAGGCTGGCGGCCCACTGTTCTTCCTCGGCCTTGACGCTGTTGCGGCTGGCGCTGAGGGCCTCTTCCTTTTGCCGGCGGTCGGTGCTCGCCTGGCGGCGCTCGGCAGTCGGCTGGGTAGGCTGAATCTCGCGGCGTTCCAGTTTGGCCAGTTCCTCGTCGAGGTCCAGGTTGTCCAGGTCCAGCTCTTCGGCGGTCCATTGTTTCTGGCTGATTGCGCGGGGAGGCTCGGGAATCGGATCGGCGATGATCGAAGATTCAGGTTCCGGCACGGGCGAGCTGGCTTGCGCGCGCTGCTCGAGCAACTGGCGAACGGCGTTGAACACCTGCAGGCACGAGCCGCAACGCACCACGCCGCGGGCCACGCTCAATTGAGCGTGGTTCACGCGAAAGCGCGCTTGGCAATGTGGGCACTGAGTGACGAAACTGTCGGTCATGCGGCCATCCGATTCAGGCAAGCGCTCATTCTAGCGCCGACGCCCGCTGATGCGTACCCAGCCATCGCGGTTGGCGATCGGGTCCAGGTCGAAATCCTTGGCGTAGGCGGCAGCCACGTCTTCCCCCTGTTCGGCGAGGATGCCCGAGAGTGCCAGGCGGCCACCCGGCTTGACCAGGCTCGACAGCTGCGGCGCCAGGGACACCAGCGGGCCTGCGAGGATATTGGCCACCAGCACATCGGCCTGCACCTGGGGCAATTGCTCCGGCAGGTAGAGTGGGAATTTGCCTTCAGGAATGTTGTTGCGCCCGGCGTTGTCGCGGGAAGCTTCCAGGGCCTGCACGTCGATGTCGGTGCCCACGGCTTCCTTGGCGCCCAGCAGCAGGGCGGCAATGGCGAGGATGCCCGAGCCGCAGCCGAAGTCCAGCACATGGCTGTCGATCAGGTCCTGGCCGTCCAGCCATTCCAGGCACAGCGCGGTGGTGGGGTGGGTGCCGGTACCGAAGGCCAGGCCCGGGTCGAGCAGCAGGTTGACTGCTTCCGGTTCCGGGGCGGCGTGCCAGCTCGGCACGATCCACAGGCGCTGGCCAAAACGCATCGGCTGGAAGTTATCCATCCAGCTGCGTTCCCAGTCCTGGTCTTCGATGATTTCGCTGTGGTGCTCGGGCAGCGGGCTGCCGGTGAGCAGTTCCATGTGGGCCAGCACGCTGGCGGCATCGGTGCCATCTTCGAACAGGGCCAGCAAATGGGTGTGGGACCACAGCGGGGTGGTGTTGAGTTCAGGTTCGAAGATCGGTTGGTCTTCGGCGTCCATGAAGGTCACCGAGACGGCGCCGACTTCGAGGAACGCGTCTTCGTAGGTTTCGGCTTGTTCTGGGCTGATGGCGAGACGGACTTGCAGCCAAGGCATGGCGGGCACCTTTGAAAAAATGAATGTGCGACCGGCGGGGTCGCGAAAGGGCGCAAGTTTACGCGAGCGGCGTGCAGAAGACGACATACGCAGATCAAATGTGGGAGGGGGCTTGTGCACATCTGCAAAATAGGGGGGTACAAACAACAAAGCCGCCCGAAGGCGGCTTTGTTGGGTGGAGCACTTACTGGTTGGCCAGCTTGTGTTCCAGGTAGTGAATGTTCACACCACCTTCGCAGAAGCCTTCATCACGAACCAGGTCCCGATGCAGCGGGATGTTGGTCTTGATGCCGTCGACCACGATTTCGTCAAGGGCGTTGCGCATACGGGCCATGGCCTCGTCGCGGGTTGCGCCCCAGGTGATCAGCTTGCCGATCAACGAGTCGTAGTTGGACGGAACCTTGTAGCCGCTGTACAGGTGCGAATCCACACGTACGCCGTTGCCGCCGGGCGCGTGGAAATGCTTGACCAGGCCAGGGCTTGGGATAAAGGTTTTCGGGTCTTCGGCGTTGATCCGGCACTCGAGCGAGTGGCCGTGGAGCTTCACGTCGTCCTGGGTGAAGGACAATACGTTGCCGGCGGCGATGCTGAGCATCTCCTTGACGATGTCGATACCGGTGACCATCTCCGACACCGGGTGCTCTACCTGCACGCGCGTGTTCATCTCGATGAAGTAGAAACGGCCGTTCTCGTAGAGGAACTCGAAAGTACCCGCGCCACGGTAGTTGATGTCGATGCACGCCTTGACGCAGCGAGCCAGCACTTCCTGGCGGGCCTTTTCATCCAGGCCCGGCGCCGGCGCTTCTTCCAGTACCTTCTGGTGACGACGTTGCAGCGAGCAATCGCGGTCGCCCAGGTGGATGGCGTGGCCCTGGCCGTCGGACAGTACCTGCACTTCCACGTGACGTGGGTTGGTCAGGTACTTCTCGAGGTAGACCATCGGGTTGCCGAACCAGGCAGCCGCTTCGGAGCGCGTCTGCTTGGCCGCTTCGATCAGCTCTTCTTCCTTGTGCACCACACGCATGCCGCGACCACCACCGCCGCCGGCGGCCTTGATGATCACCGGGTAACCGACTTCGCGACCAATGCGCAGAGCGGTTGCCTCGTCTTCAGGCAGTGGGCCGTCGGAACCAGGAACGGTTGGCACGCCGGCCGCGATCATCGCATCCTTGGCCGAGACCTTGTCGCCCATCAGGCGAATGGTTTCGGCTTTCGGGCCGATGAAGGCAAACCCGGATTTTTCCACCTGTTCGGCGAAATCGGCGTTTTCCGCGAGGAAGCCGTAGCCCGGGTGGATGCCATCGGCGCCGGTCACTTCAGCCGCGGCGATGATGTTCGAGACTTTCAGGTACGAGTTCGTGGCCAGTGGCGGGCCGATGCAAATGCTTTCGTCCGCCAGTTTCACGTGCATCAATTCGGTATCGGCCGTCGAGTAAACAGCGACGGTCTTGATGCCCTCTTCCTTACAGGCGCGCAGGATACGCAGCGCGATCTCGCCGCGGTTGGCGATCAGGACTTTTTGCAGTTTCTTCGCAGGTTTCAACATCGAAGGCGCTCCGCGGTTCAAACGATGGTGAACAGCGGCTGGTCGTACTCAACCGGCTGACCGTTTTCTACCAGGATGGATTCGATGACGCCGGCTTTTTCAGCCGTGATGTGGTTCATCATCTTCATCGCTTCAACGATGCAGATGGTGTCGCCCACTTTCACGGTTGCGCCGACTTCAACGAAGGCTGGCGAGGTCGGTGCCGGAGTGCGGTAGAAGGTACCGACCATTGGCGACTTGACCACGAAACCGTTCAGCGCAGGAGCAGCCGGGGCGGCAGGTGCAGCGGCAGCAGCCGGAGCGGCGGCCGGAGCAGCAGCAGGTGCCGGTGCTTGCATCTGTGGCGCGTAGAACTGTTGGGCCGGGGTCTTGCTGTGACGGCTGATCCGTACGGACTCTTCGCCTTCCTTGATTTCCAGCTCGTCGATACCGGATTCTTCCAGCAGCTCGATCAGTTTCTTAACTTTACGGATATCCATGAATCATCAACTCCCAAGGGTCGGTCAGGGGCGCTTGGCCGGTTGTTCAATGTGTTCCAGGGCGGCCTCCAGGGCCAGTCGGTAACCGCTGGCGCCAAGGCCGCAGATCACGCCTACCGCTACGTCGGAGAAGTAGGAGTGATGGCGGAAAGCTTCGCGTTTGTGCACGTTGGACAAATGCACTTCGATGAATGGGATGCTCACCGCCAGCAACGCGTCACGTAATGCAACACTCGTGTGCGTAAAAGCGGCGGGATTGATCAGGATAAAGTCCACGCCTTCGCCGCGCGCGGCATGGATGCGATCAATCAATTCGTACTCGGCGTTGCTTTGCAGGTACAGCAAATGGTGGCCGGCTTCACGGGCCCGGCGTTCCAGATCGAGGTTGATCTGGTCCAGGGTCACTGCCCCGTAGACGCCCGGTTCGCGGGTGCCGAGCAGGTTCAGGTTGGGTCCGTGAAGAACCAGTAAGGTCGCCATCGGCTGTTCCTTGTTATTGAAGTGGGTACGGCAGAACCCGGCGACTATGCCGCAAAGCCTTTGTGACTGTCCAGTTCTATGCAGTAGCCAGCACGATTAGCGAGGATAGCGCAAAATTTGTGACTGGGGCCCGAAATCCGGTCATTGGTGACACTGCTTCAACCCTATGGAGATCAAATGTGGCAGGAGATCGGCTCAGACGCGAAACGCCTGCACGGCGGTATTCAACTGCCCACCCAGCACCAACAGGTGTTCCCCCTGGCGTCGCCCTTGCCCGATGCGCAGCAAATTATCCTCACCCAATTGGTGAATTCGCTCGCTGTTGTCGCGAATTTCGCTAACGGCGCCGCTCTGTTGTGCGGTCACATCGGCAATGCGCACGGCGGTGTCGGAAATGGTCTGGATCGCGCCGACGATTTCATCCAGCGCGCCGTCTGCTGCCTGGGCTTGCTGGGCGGTGGCCTCGGCGTGCTCGACCTGGGCGCGCATGCCTTCCACCGATTGATGCGCGGCGCTTTGCAGGCCGGCGATCAGGCCCTGGATTTCGGCGGTGGCGCCGGCCGTGCGTTGGGCCAGGGAGCGCACTTCATCGGCGACCACCGCAAACCCACGCCCGGCTTCACCGGCGCGCGCGGCTTCAA